>NZ_DATGNO010000178.1:0-27647 GCF_035306705.1 Xanthomarina sp. | reverse complement strand
CTGTGCATCTAACGTTCCATTTTCAATCCATAAAATTTTAGTAGCAGATATTTTTCTAAATTTAATAGCTATCGTTATTCCATTCTGGATAAATCTTGCTTCATAAGTAGTATCAGTAGTAGAATCCGAGCTGGAAAATTGATCAGGATATTGTTCTATTTGTTCCTTCCAACAAACGGTAGTGGCTTGTTAGATATTACAAACGTTGTTTGATGTAAATTTATGTATGGGGTATTCAGGCGAATAATCACTTGCAGCAATGCCCCAAGCGCCCTGAATCCATGAAGAAGGGCTATAAGGGGAACTATCTGAACTGCCATAATCTGAAGATGAGCAGGAGAAAACAATTAACAAATAAAAACTAGATATATATTACGGCTAACCGTAAGTCCTTCACTTTTAAAAAATTATAACGTATAAAACAAGAAGCTAGAATTGAAAGAGGGGAAGTCCGTACTACATAATTACATTGTATGAAAATTATAAAACATAATTAAATTTTAATTTAATATCGATGATTTTTAATGAATGTTGTTGGGTTTAAATATCCTGTTGTATCTTTTGAATATCCTCCTCCAATTGGAAGTCCTACTTGATCTCTCAGTTCCAAATGTAAATGTGCCAAATACTGACCATTAGCAGTGCCTATAGAGCCAATTTCATCACCTTTTAATAAGTAATCCCCTTTTTTAACAAATATTTCATTACAGTGAGCATAAATAGATTCGTAAATTTCTCCATTGCTTAAAACATGTGTTATTCTAATAACATTACCCCAACCGCCTCTAATATCTTTAGCGGAGATTACGTAGCCATTTGCAATAGAATATATTGGGTCTCCTAAATCTGTATTTCCGCCTCCATTTCCATTCCAATCATCACCTAAATGAGCGTTTTTTCCAAAACCTTGAGCATTATAGTAATTTTTCGCATTTGGCTTGCCTACAGGAAAATCAAAACCATCTGTTATGAAATCTTTATTAAAATTTTCAATTATTGTTTCGGCATCCTTTTTTAATCTTGAATTACAAGATATAATTGGAATGGCTAATAAAAGTAACAGGAGTTTTCTCATTTATTTAAAATTACAACAGCAAGCAGTAGGTTACAATCGTTTTAAAATTAATTAAAAAGGATTGTCTCCCGATTTCATAAATACAGAACCAACTCTCTTATAAGACATTTGTTTACCTTTTACGCAAAGCAACCAATTGCCACCACCTAGACTTGTATTTGATTTCATAAATATAATTTCATCGGCATTACTATTTGTATCTACCATGACATGTTTAAGAAGTCCATTGTTTACTTTGGATTGTTTAAAGTCTTTCCCAAGATTACAGCCTTCTTCTTTTGTTTCAGCTCCATCAGTATAAGACCAAGTATTATCTGTTTTTAATATTACAGACTTACCCTCTTCGGTGGTAGCTTTTAAGTTTTGAGAGAAAGAAATTGATGACACCAATAAGGCGATGATAAAAATCGTATTTTTCATTTTAGTTTAAATTTAGTATCCAATAATTTTTGAAGATAAATAGAAATTTAGCATGAAACTTACGGTTAACCGTAAACCACTTAAATAATTACAAAAAAAAATCTTTTGCTAATGGAAGAGTTATTGATTGACTAATATGTCCAATTGCTTTCTTACCCCATCGCTATTCCAATTGGCTGCTCCAGTTTTATCTATAACAATTTGTCCGTTTTTATCTATTACGAAGGTTCTTGGAATGGCACCTACCTCAAAAGCTTCTGGAGCTGCTGTTTTTGGCATATGTGCTTTAAAACTATAATTGTGCTTGTTTAAAAAGTTGGAAATGGTTTTGGGATCTTCATTAGAAACAAAAAGAAAAACAACATCCACTTTATAGGTTTTATACAGCTCATCTAAACTTGGCATTTCGGCAATACAAGGTGGACACCAAGTAGCCCAAAAATTAATTAGCACCACTTTTCCTTTAGCTTCATTAAAATCAAAGGTTTCACCAGAATCATTGGTTAAAATCCAATTGTAATCTGTTAGCTGGGCTCGTTTTTCCTTTTTTACTACAGATGGACCGAACAGCGCCAAACCTTTATTTAAAAACACCTGAATGGGCGTTCTGGTTTGAGGAAAGATCAACAAGGCAATCAACACAACAAATACGATATTACTGATACTAAATTTAGGCTTTTTCATAAAGATAATAGACGAGATTTTTATTAGATACTTACATAAACAAAAAACTCCTGAAGCGTTTCAGGAGTTTTTTAAAAAAATTACTTTCTTAATTAAGAAGCGTTTTGCCTTTTAATCAAGTTAAGCGCAGAACCTTCGTTGTACCAATCAATTTGAGCTTGATTATACGTATGGTTCACCTTAATTACATCTTTAGAGCCATCCTTATGAACGAATTCTATATTAAGAGGCTTGTCTGGTGCTAATTCATTTAAATCAAGGAAATTAATGATATCGTCCTCCTGGATTAAATCGTAATCCGATTCTTTGGAAAAAGTTAGACCTAACATCCCTTGTTTTTTAAGGTTTGTTTCATGTATACGTGCAAACGACTTAACAATTACAGCAGCCACACCCAAATGTCTTGGTTCCATGGCAGCATGTTCTCTAGAAGAACCTTCACCATAATTATGATCTCCAACTACCACAGAATAAATTCCTTTTGCTTTATAGTCTCTTGCTACATCTGGAACACCTGCATAATCGCCAGTTAACTGGTTTTTTACAAAGTTGGTTTTCTGGTTGTAAGCATTTATAGCTCCAATTAACATATTATTAGAAATATTATCTAAATGTCCTCTAAAACGCAACCATGGTCCAGCCATAGAAATATGGTCTGTAGTACATTTTCCAAAAGCTTTTATTAATAATTTCGCTCCTGTAATAGAGTTTCCAATAGGTTGGAAAGGTGTTAATAACTGTAAACGCTCTGAAGTTGGGTTTACAGAAATCTCTATGCTACTACCATCTTTTACAGGCTCTACATATCCAGAATCTTCCACTGCAAATCCCAATGGTGGCAATTCAATACCTCTTGGCTCTTCTAATTTCACCTTTTCTCCATCTTCATTAATCAAATAATCGTTCATCGGGTCGAAATCCAATCTCCCTGAAATAGCGATTGCTGCAACCATTTCTGGAGAACCTACAAAAGCGTGCGTATTTGGATTTCCATCGGCACGTTTCGAGAAGTTTCTGTTGAAAGAATGAACAATAGTATTTTTCTCATCGCCTTTTCTATCACTTCTATCCCATTGCCCAATACAAGGGCCACAAGCATTTGTAAAGATTGTGGCATTTAAATCTTCGAATATTTTTAAAATGCCATCACGTTCAGCTGTATAACGGATTTGTTCTGAACCTGGATTGATACCAAAATCAGATTTCGATATAATCTTTTTATCTACGGCTTGTTTTGCAATAGAAGCCGCTCTGGTTAAATCTTCATAAGAAGAGTTTGTACAAGAACCAATAAGACCCCAATCTACTTTAAGTGGCCAGCCATTTTCTCTAGCTTTAGGTCCTAATTCTCCAACTGGCGTAGCCAAATCTGGTGTAAAAGGTCCGTTTAAATGTGGACGTAAAGTATTTAAATCGATTTCAATAACTTGATCGAAGTACGTTTCAGGATTTGCATAAACTTCATCATCTCCTGTTAAATATTCGCGTATTTTGTTAGCTTCATCGGCAACATCGTCTCTATCTGTAGCACGTAAATAACGTTCCATAGAATCGTCGTAACCAAAAGTTGATGTTGTTGCTCCAATTTCGGCACCCATGTTACAAATGGTTCCCTTTCCTGTACATGATAAGTTTTTAGCTCCAGGGCCAAAATATTCTACAATAGCTCCAGTTCCACCTTTAACCGTTAGAATTCCAGCTACTTTTAAAATAACATCTTTTGCTGAAGTCCAACCATTGATGTTACCTGTTAATTTAACTCCAATTAATTTAGGGAATTTAAGTTCCCAAGCCATTCCGGCCATCACATCTACAGCATCTGCTCCTCCTACTCCAATAGCTACCATTCCTAATCCACCTGCATTTACAGTATGCGAATCAGTACCAATCATCATACCACCTGGAAATGCATAATTTTCTAAAACAACTTGATGGATAATACCTGCTCCTGGTTTCCAAAAACCAATACCATATTTATCGGATACAGACGCCAAAAATTCAAATACCTCACTACTTGCTTCGTTCGCGCGCATTAAATCTGGTACAGCACCTTGTTTCGCTTGTATCAAGTGATCGCAATGAGTAGTTGTTGGTACAGCCACTTTGCTTTTTCCTGCTTGCATAAATTGCAACAATGCCATTTGTGCTGTAGCATCTTGTAAAGCAATTCTATCTGGAGCAAAATCCACATAATCTTTTCCACGTACAAAAGCCTTGGTTGGTGTCCCGTCCCAAAGATGTGCATATAAAATCTTTTCTGAAAGTGTTAGTGGTTTTCCAACAATTTTACGAGCAGCATCTACACGCTCTGCCATTGTACCATACACTTTTTTAATCATGTCTATATCGAAAGCCATAAGTATTGTTTGTTATTAATATTATTTTTTTGAATGTTTTCCAGCTTCGTCTGGGAATGCAAAATTACGAATTTTTAAGGAGTTTTAAAAATATGTAATAGAATGAAAGAATAACTAAATATAATTTAATTAAAGAGAAAATTACCAGCTTAAAAATAAAGATATCGTAAAATAGCATTGCTTAAAACAATAAATTAACAAAAAATAGGATTTAAATACCCAAAGAATTTGTCAAATCTTTTATGTTCTATCTTAATTTAATGAAAAAGCTGAAAAAAATTACTGGTAAATTAAAACAAACTCTTAATAATATGTTCTTCCGTAATGCCTTCGGCTTCGGCCTTGTAATTTTTAATGATTCTATGTCTAAGAATACTTTCAGCTACGGCTTGAACATTTTCAATGTCTGGAGAAAATTTCCCGTTAATGGCTGCATGTGTTTTTGCTGCCAGGATTAAGTTTTGTGAGGCTCTTGGACCTGCACCCCAATCGATATAGTTTTTAACCAATTCTGGTGCTGACGGATCATTTGGTCTGGTTTTAGCAACCATTCTTACAGCGTATTCAACAACATTATCGGCCACTGGAATTCTACGAATAACCTGTTGGATATCTATTATTTCTTGAGCTGAAAATAACGAATTTACTGTTGCTTGAACATCTGTAGTAGTGGCTTTCACCACTTGGACTTCTTCTTCAAAACTTGGATAATCCAAATTAATGGCAAACATAAAACGGTCTAATTGTGCTTCTGGCAATGGGTACGTTCCTTCTTGTTCTATGGGGTTTTGCGTTGCTAAAACAAAATAAGGCAAATCTAATTTATAATTATGACCTGCAACAGTAACTGAACGTTCCTGCATGGCTTCCAATAAAGCTGCCTGAGTTTTTGGAGGTGTACGGTTTATTTCGTCTGCTAAAATAATATTTGCGAAAATAGGCCCTTTTATAAATTTAAAATGTCTGTTTTCGTCCAGGATTTCACTTCCAAGAATATCACTTGGCATTAAATCGGGTGTAAATTGGATGCGTTTAAAATCGAGTCCTAAGGTTTGTGCAATGGTATTTACCATTAAGGTTTTTGCCAATCCAGGAACTCCAATAAGCAAAGCGTGGCCACCAGAAAAAATAGAGATTAAAATCTGACTCACCACTTGATCCTGACCAACAATTACTTTGGCAATCTCTGATTTTAAGGTATGATAATTTTTAACTAATGCTTCTACTTTAGCTACGTCGGACATGTTTATTTTTTTAACCAGTTACTAGAAAAATCGCAATCTCTGTGTTCCCCATTAACTTTAATATAAGTTTCCAAGATTTTAGCATCTTGCCATTTTTCAATAGCTTTAAATCGTTTTTCAATTAAAGCTAAATTCTTAATTTTAAGATAATCTCTAGAGAACTCTGCCACATGCTCATCCACTCGATCCGTAACCTTCATTATTTTAAATTTAATATCTCCAGTTCTTCCTCTTTCGGTAATAACCAAACTTACTTCATCATCCTTTAAACTCTGGATTTGTCCATATAATTCTGGATCCATTTTTGTAAGTTCAAAATTATAATCTTGGGTTGCTGGATTTATTAAATATCCTCCTTCACTACGGGTTTCTTTTTCGTCACTAGATTCTCTTGCGGCCTCTTCAAATGAAATATCACCCGAAACAATACGTTCTCTAACGTGTTCCATTTTTGTTTTTGCGGCTTCAATAGCACTTTGAGACACATCTGGAATTAATAAGATATGACGCACATCGTATTCTTGTCCTCTAATTTTTTCTAGATAAATAATATGCCATCCATAATCTGTTTCAAAAGGTTCAGAAATCTCACCTTCTTGCAATGTAAAGGCTACTTCTCTAAACTCCTTAACCATCATAGGCTTTTTTCTGTTTAAAGTATATAAACCTCCAGTTGGAACGGATGCCTTATCATCTGTATATAAAACTACTTTAGAACGGAAACTAGCTCCATTTTCTACAACATCTGTTCTAAATTGATTTAAACGATCGATTACTTTTTGTTTATTTTCTTCAGATACTTCTGGCTCTATAACAATTTGCAATACTTTTAATTCGGTTCCAAAAGTAGGTCTTTCGTCTACTGGAATTTTATTAAAGAACTGTCTAACTTCTTCTGGAGTGACTTCAACATCAGCTATAATTTTCTTCTGCATTTCGCTTGCCAACTTGTTGCTTTTGTTAATTTCGAACATTTCTTCTCTAAAGCTTTTTTCATCTGCTTTATTATAAAAAGCAATTAGCTCATCCATAGATTTACCAGATTGATCTAAAAATTGTTGTAACTGGTAATCTACTGCAGCACGAATTTCGGTATCTGAAACAAAAACACTGTCCTGAATGGCGTGATGTGCATATAGTTTGTCCTCAAGCAATTTTCCGAATAATTGACATCTGGTAACACCTTCCATAGAAGCACCTTGAGCTTTTAGCTGAAGAATGGTGTTGTCTATATCTGAATCCAAGATGATATAATCTCCTACAACAGCAGCAACGCCATCAATTTTTCTGGAATTCGATCTGTCGATAGTATCGGTTTTTACAGCCTTTACTTCGCTTACTTCGTCTTCAATAATTATTTGGGCTGAAACAATTTGAGTTGCCAAAATGGTCAAACAAATAAGTAGGTACTGATTTAATTTAGTTATAGATTTCAAATTTCTTATGTTTAATAGCATCTTTTTTAATGTCTTTTTCTAATTCCCTTACGAGTTCTAATTTTCTTTTATTAATCACAATCTTGTCGATTGTTGGCTTAACATATTCCAATGGTGCTGTACTATTTCTAAGTAATACATCGTTAATATGCACCAAATATAATCCTAATGAATCTTTGAGTTGTATAAAATTAGATTTTTTTAACAATTCGTTTCTATTTTCACTTGTAAATGGTGGTATTTTACCTATTACTTGATCTACTTTCACCCAAACCGAGTCTTTTAACGAAAAGGATTTAAACTGAATGGATATGGAATCAAGCTCCTTTTTATCTGCTTCGTTAAACCGTTTAAATTTAGTTTCAAGATCTTTAATATCCAATCGATTTTGGTCAACATTAACATATCTAAGCTTAATTAAATCTTCGTTTAATATAAAAACTTGTTTGTTTTCGTTGTAGTACGCCTCTATTTCGTTTTGACTAATTACTGTATCTATATTTTTGGCTACCAAAGCTTCCATATACGCTTTAGAATATAAATCGTTTTTATAATCTCTAGCAAATTTATCAAAAGCTTGTTGTTTTGCTTCGGTTAAATTAAGTTTGGCGCCACTTAGAAGTAATTGCTGTGTTGCCCAACGGTTAATAAAATTACCTACAACCACGGCGCTGTCTTGTTTAGACATCCCTTCTTTTAAAATTTCCTGTATATCTTCTTCGTATAAATAAGTATCGTTTACTCTTGCCACCGCCTTTCTATTGTCTGTTTCCTTAAAGAAATCGCACGACACAAAAAGCAAGGCAAAAAGGCATAGTAATATTATATTGGTTTTTAATTTCAAGGGTTACTTATTTAATTCTTTTTTTACTTGCTCCAGAACTTCTGGACAAACGGTTACCGTATACTTATTTTCCAATCCTAAAATCCAGTTGGCTTCTTTGTAATTCTGAAAATCGCTTATTACAGCTCCTTTGGCCTCATCAAACGTTTTTAATGATTTAGGCAAAACCTCTTTTACGTTGGCAATTATATAGGAATCGTTAAATTTGTAGATATCTGAAACACCTGTTTTAAACTGAAAATCTTCTGGCAAGGATTGATGCTGTTTATCCATAATTCCAGAAGTGAAAATAACTTCTATTTCATTCTCTGAATTAAGCGCAGCTTTAATTTGGTCTGGCGTTTCATTTTTACGCATTAATTTTTGAACCTTTTTTATCACCGCCTTTTTAGCCGAAGATGCCACCATGGCATCTGCTCTTTGATTCCAGTAATAAGACTCCTTATTGCTGTTGTAATATTGGCTCAACCCTGTTGAATCGTTTTTAGCTGCATTCCAAATTTCGGTTTCCATTAAATCGAACAATAATAAACCATCCCTGTATTCTCCTACAATATTCGCGAAATCCTGGTTTTCAAACTCCAAGTGCTCTTCTTTATATTGTAACAATTGTTGTTCCAAGAAGCTGTTATAGGTATTGGAAACCAAAATTTCAAAAGAAGTTTTTGGTAATTGACGACGTTGATTTTTTTCTAAAAACATTCCAAAATCGTTATAACTTATTGGTTTGTCTTGAATATTAATCAATGTTTTATCTGTCTTGAAATCTTGAGGCAGCATCCAGTTTCCTTCAAAATAACTGTCGTTTAAAATAGAAGCGAAATAGCTTAAATCCGGTTGTTTGCTAGATACTTGATATTGCTCCTTTAAACTATTCAGTACCGATTGATTGATTAATTTTGATCGCGAATCTCTTTTTACTTTTTCTCCTAGTTCTGTTTTTGCCTTATCGAAAGGTTCTACAGGTTTTTTAGCGTATAATTTTATAATATGCCAACCGTATTGAGTTTCAAAAGGTTTAGATATATCTCCAACCTTTTCTATACTAAAAGCTTCATTCTCAAACTCTATAGCGCTTAATTGCCCTCCAGAAAATGGAGAAAGCAATCCTCCTTTACTAGCGGTACTTTGGTCTTCAGAAAATTGTTTTGCTAAAGACTCAAAATCTTCACCTTGTTGCAATTTTAAATAAATTTCGTTAATCCTTGTTTTTGGATCTCCTTGAGAATTTTCTTTATTTTGATTGTTAATCATAATGTGCGCCACTGTGCGCTCACCTCTAGAAACTCTTTTATCTGTAACCATCACAATGTGATAACCAAAACGAGTTTTAAATGGCATGGACACTTGTCCTACTGGAGTATTGTACGCCGCTGTTTCAAAATCGTAAACCATTTTAAAGGCAGAAAAATAGCCTAAATCTTCAGCAAAAACAGTTTTGCCGTCATGTACCTCATTTTTAACAGCCTCAAATCCTTCGTTTTCTAGTCTATCTCTTAATTTCAATAATTGGTTATAGGCTTTTAAAGTATCGGAAGGAGTTGGGTTTTCATCTAAACGAATTAAAATATGCTGAGCTTCAATTTCATTTATCATCCGGTCATAAGCTTCTTCAACAAGTTCGTCAGTAACTTTAGAGTCTGTCATGTAGTTACTTGCCAACTGAGATTTATAACTAGCTAACTCTCTAATATAAGATGTTTTTTTGTCTAGACCCAAGTTTTGGGCTTCTTTAAGTTTAAGCTTATAGTTTACAAACAACTTTAGATATTCGTCCACATCCTTTTGCGATTCATCTTTTACCAAATCGATGTTTTTATTAAAAACCCTAATAAATTCTGATGTGTAAACTGGATCGTTTTCAACAGAAAACAAAACGGAATCATTTGAATCTTGTGCGTAAATAGTGAAAAAACACAAAGAAAAAACAATGCGTAAAAAATATTTAATCATGTTTGTTTATTTTTTTATACAAGTGCAAAAGTAATAATATTAAGCTATAATGCAAGGTGCATTAACAAACGGTTTAGAAAGTTTTTTAGTGTCCTAAAATATAATCGTTTTTAAGCTTTTAAATTGTTTTATGCTTATATTTAATAAATTTTTCAATAAAAACAGGGTGTATCAAACATCAAATCCTTAAATAAATTGACAATTGAAACTAGTTTTCTTTTATGATTCAAAACATACAGCTTTTTTAACTTTTTCATTCTCAACAAACTACGTTCGAATAAATAGATGAAATTCACCACAGAAATATTAATCCGTACTCCTTTAAGCGATTTTGTAAAAAAATTACAAAATCCTGAAAACTTGAAATACTGGCAACGGGATTTTATAAGCTATGATGTTATTTCTGGATATCCAGGAGACGTAGGTTCTAAAATGAAATTGGTTTATAAAACGGGAAAACGGAAGTTGGAACTTATCGAAACCGTTATCCATAAGCAGGATTCATACGAGTTCCATGTGATGTACGATACAAAGGAGATGCAAAATATTCAAGAAAATTATTTTGAAGAAACACCCGAATTACATACAAAATGGGTTGCAATAAATGAATTTCTTCCTATGAGTTTTAAGATGCGGATGATGCTTATTTTAATGCCCAGAACTTTTAAAAAACAAACCAAACAATACATGCAAGATTTTAAGGATTTTGCCGAAAAAGAACTTTAACAACACATGAGAAAGCTTAAATTAATATGGGATTTTACAGGTCCTAATTCTGCGAAAACTGCCGAACATCACGAAATACATTTAAAAGAATACATTGTTATTAAAAATCTAGAATTGAATATTACAGGATTCCAGATTTTGAGCGAAATGCACGCCATTGCTTATATGGTGGTTTTTGAAGACCATATGAAACCGGTGAGAGATGCATTAAAACCCCATCGAGGTGTAGTTTATACAGAATAACTAATTCGGAAATTTAGCTCTTCAAATCCATTTGCTTCAAGCTTTCTATTCTGTTTCTTTCTAAAAAGGCATCAATTGTTTCAAAGTGCTCAATAACTCGTTGGTCCTTAAACTCAAAGACTTTTTGAGATAAGCCTTGTAGAAAATCCCTGTCATGGGAAACTAAAATTAATGTGCCATCAAAAGCCAATAAAGCTTCTTTTAAAACGTCTTTGGATTTTAGGTCCAAATGGTTTGTTGGCTCATCCAGAATAAGTAGGTTAACTGGCTCCAAAAGCAATTTTACCATGGCTAATCTGGTTTTTTCACCTCCCGATAAAACACTTACTTTTTTATCGATATCGTCTCCACCAAACATAAAACGACCTAAAATATTTTTAATTTGTGTTCTTACATCTCCTTCTGCAACTTCATCTACCGTTTGAAAAACAGTTAAGCTTTCGTCCAGTAAAGACGCTTGGTTTTGGGCAAAATATCCCACTTTCACATTATGTCCCAAACTGCATTTTCCTTGAAAATCAATTTCTCCCATAATGGCTTTAATCATGGTCGATTTACCTTCACCGTTTCGTCCCACAAAAGACACTTTTTCTCCTCTAGAAATAGACATATTGGCATTTTTAAAAACCACATGATCTCCATAGGATTTGGATAAATCCTGAACAGTTACTGGATAATCTCCAGAACGCTGAGATGGTGGAAACCTTAATTTTAAAGAAGAAGAATCTATCTCATCTATTTCAATAATCTCCAATTTCTCCAGCATACGCTCTCTAGAGCTCACTTGATTTGTTTTTGAGTAAGTGCCTTTAAAACGTTCGATAAACGTCATGTTATCTGCTATAAACTTTTGTTGTTCTTGATATGCTTTTACTTGGCTTGCTCGTCTTTCTTCTCGCAATTGTAAATAATGAGAATAATTAGCCTTATAATCGTAAATACGTCCCATAGTTACTTCTATGGTTCTATTGGTAATATTATCTATAAACGCCCTGTCATGCGAAATAACCACAACAGCTTTGGCTTTATTAATTAAAAAATCCTCTAACCAAATAACAGACTCAATATCAATGTGGTTGGTAGGCTCATCCAACAGGATTAAATCGGGTTTTTGAAGTAATATTTTCGCCAATTCAATTCTCATTCGCCAACCGCCGCTAAATTCACTTGTTAAGCGCTGAAAATCTTCACGCTTAAAACCTAAACCTCCTAATGCTTTTTCTACTTCGGCATCGTAATTAACATCTTCAAGCGCATAAAATTTTTCGCCTAAATCCGATACTTTTTCAATAATTGACATGTACTCGTCAGATTCGTAATCTGTTCTAGTTTCCAATGCTTTATTAAGCTGGTCCATCTCGTTTCGCATTTCAAAAATATGCTTGAAGGCTTTGGATGCTTCTTCAAAAACAGTACAATTATCTTCGGTAAATAGATGTTGTGGTAAATAAGCAATAATAGCATCTTTAGGACATCTAACATGTCCACGAGACGCCTTTTGCTCTCCAGCAATAATTTTCATCATGGTAGATTTTCCTGCACCATTCTTCCCCATTAAAGCTATTTTATCATTTTCGTTTATAACAAAAGAAACATCTTTAAATAACGTATGACCACTAAACTCTACTGCTAAACCATCTATTGAAATCATTGACTGTGTATTTTTTAAGAGCGCAAAATTATGGAAAAGAAATTTGAAATTCAGAATTAAAAATGAAGAATTATTTTCAAAGGAAATTGAATAAAAACAAAAAACAAGTTTTCAGTTTAAGTTATAAGAATATAACTGTTTATCCAATTATAAAAGGAATTTTAAACTTTGAATCTTGTATCTTAAAGCATCGGCGAAAACAGACGTGCCAATTTATCTAAAAACCTATAATAAGTGGGTCTGCTTAACCATTCCTTTAAATCTATAATTGTAGAAACTTCTAAATCTTTGTAGAAAGCTGTTCTTAATTCATTTGTTATTTCTTCATCGTACACAATGGCATTTACCTCAAAGTTTAAATCGAAACTTCTTACATCCATATTTGCGGTTCCAACGATGGCAATTTCATTATCGATTACCATGGTTTTTGCATGAACAAATCCTTTTTGATAGCGATATATTTCTACACCCGATTTCAATAAATCGGCATAATATGAGCAAGCTGCAGCATTAACCAATTTAGAATCTGATTGACCTGGAACAAGCAATTTTACATGAACACCACTTTTTCCAGAAATAAGCAAGGCATCCATAATACTTTTACTTGGTATAAAATAAGGCGTTGTTATTAAGATTTCTTTTTCGGCCAAATTGATGGCTTGCAAGAGGGCGAATTTAATGGTAGGTACATCAGAATCTGGACCACTAGCTGTAATTTGAACGTGCTTATCTTCTGTGGAGTGGAAAAACTCCTTTGGAGGAAAAAAATCGTCATTAATGGACATTTCATCTTGGGCACAAAAATTCCAATCGCATAAAAACAGATACTGCAAATACCAAGTTGCCGGGCCTTCTATTTTTAAATGTGTGTCTCTCCAAAAGGTTTTATTTTTATTGGGTTCTGTATTTATATATCGATCGCTTACATTAATACCTCCAACAAACGAAGTGTGTCCATCAATCACTATAATTTTTCTGTGGTTGCGATAATTAATTCTATTGGCAAGAGCTATCAATTTAATTTTATAAAATGGAAATACTTTAGCACCTGCATCCCTTAATCTTTTTACTTGCTTTTTTCTTATTGAACGACTTCCAAAATCATCATAAATAAATCGAACTTCAACTCCTTCTGCTACTTTTTTGATAAGAAGTTCTATAATCTCGTTACCAATATTATCATCTTCAAAAATATAATATTCTATATGAATGTGATGTTTTGCTTGAGCTATACTCGCTAGAACATCAGGAAATTTCTCTTCGCCATTAAGAAGCAATTTAACATTGTTATTATTGGTTAAAGGACTGAGATTATCCTTTAAAATTAAGTTTACTAGTTTTTTATTGTCTTGAACGTTATCATCTCCTTCTTTTAAAACACCTTTGGAATATGTGATAAGTCTTTTTTCTAGATTGCTTTGAAGTTGCGCATTGGTCAATAATTTTTTATCATACATTTTCCGAATCCGATAATTAACACCAAAGGAAAAATATATAATGATACCAATGATAGGAACAAATACAACTAGCATTAAATACGCCAAGGCTTTGGTCGTATTTTTGGTGTCGAAAATAACACGATAACTCACCAACATTAAAATTATAACGTAAAGTATTTCTAAAATTAAAAGGTAGTTCATGAGCGCTTGTAAAGTCTGTGTTATTCTTTTTCTATAACTCGTTGTAAATCCAAGTCGTGAAAATCGAAACTGAAATCGATGTTTGGTGAAATTCCTTTCATTTTTATACTTTGAGCCTGCCCATTTTCATCTAAAGAAAACATAGCAAAGGCATCGGCATTCATATCTTGGTATTCCCATTTAATAGCAAAGGTATTTGCTTGGTAATAATACATTTCACCATTAAGTTTTGGCGATCGGTGAGATTTTATCCAAAGTTTTCCATCCTTATTAAAAACTTCCATATTACCAAACCAGTTGTCTTTGTATATACCCATATAATCTGAAGTCTTAATTTTAATCTTTTTATTAGCTTCTACAGTTTTCCATACAGCATCGGTTACTTTATCTCCTTCTGCTTCTCTGCTCTTAAAATATTCATGAAATTTATCGGTCCATTTGTTATCGTCTAAGCCTAAATATCCGTCTACTATAGTTCTAGAAACTGCCAAAAACACTCCTGCTCCACCAGGTTCTGTATTAGTAAGCACAACTATGCCTGCATTTAAATCTGGAATTAACACCGTTGTACTTAGCATCCCTGGAAGACCACCTGTGTGCGAAACTATCAAATTGCCTTTTTTATCTGTTAAATCCCAACCTAAGCCATAACCCGAAAAATGGGAGTTATATCGCGGACTTCGGTTAACATCTGTTGTGGTATGAATTTTCCACATTTCATGTTGACTTTCCTCAGAAAACAATTGATTCTCTAAATTTTCTCCATATTTCCCTTGGTTAAGCTGCAAGAGCATCCATTGTGAAATATCATTTACATTGGCATAAATTCCCCCAGCAGCTCCATTTATCATTTCTTGATAACTTGGCAATACCTTATAGTTGTTATTTACAACATTATGAGGCAAAGCTAAATTAGTATCGTCTGTAACAAGGTTAAAAGCAGGATAGGATTGATCCATGTCTAAAGGCTTAAAAATACGTTTGTCGATAAATGCTTCCCAAGTCATGCCGGATTTTCTAGCAATTATTTCACCAGCCACCAAATACAAAAGGTTGTCGTAATCGAATTGGGTTCTAAAAGCAGAAACAGGTTTAAAGTATTGAAAACTTGATAGTAAATCGTCGATGGTAAAATTTGAACCATCTGGAAAAATCATTAAATCTCCAATTCCTAAACCTAAACCACTTCTATGTGTTAATAGATCCTGAATATTGAAGTTTTCGGTTACATATAGATTATACATTTTAAACTCTGGAATATGATCTTTTACTTTATCGGTCCAGTTAAGTTTCCCTTCTTCAACTAAAAGAGCCAAAGCTGTTGTTGTAAATGCTTTACTATTGGATGCTATGGCAAAATTGGTATGTTCATTTACCCTTTTATTTGTTAATTTTGAAGTAACGCCATATCCTTTTTCATGAATTATTTTGCCGTCCTTAACAATAGCAACTGCTACTCCAGCCACTTTAAATTTTTCCATGGCATCGTTTACCAAACTATCTATTTGAGGTGAAGTTAATTGAGCAAAAATCGAAATGTTTAGAACGAAGAATAGAATAAAACTTGAGAGGTATTGGTTGGGTTTTAATGATTTCATAAGTGATGAATATTTAATATGAAGTTGATTTTAAAGATAATTATTTAATCATTATTATCCTATTTTTATATTCTCCGCTTGTAATTTCAAATAAATAAAAACTAAACCTCTTATTTGATTGAAAAGAAATAAACAATATGTATTTTTTAAAAAAACGCCACTAGTACACAGATAATGATTTTACATTCGTGCAATAGTGGCAGCTTTTATTAAACGCTTAAATAAAATTTATTTAAACTTTGAAATCAAGTCTTGTAAAGACACTTTTTCTTGTTCTCCAGAAACCATGTTCTTTAAAGTATAACTATCTGATTTAATTTCCTCATCACCCACTAAAACCACAAAAGGAATGTTGCGCTTGTTCGCGTGGTTCATTTGCTTTTTCATTTTGCCAGCATCTGGATATAATTCGGAATTAATGCCATTTAATCTCAGTTGTTTTATGGCTTTTAAACAAAATAGAGCTTCGGTTTCTCCAAAATTGATAAAGAGTAAATCGATGTTTTTGGTAACTGTTTCTGGAAATAAATTAAGTTCTTCGAGAACCAAATAAATCCGATCCAAACCAAAACTAATACCAACACCACTTACCTCTTTCATTCCAAAAATGCCAGTAAGATCGTCGTAACGTCCACCGCCACCAATAGAACCCATTTGTACTTTTTCTGGAGCAGACACTTCATAAATAGCACCTGTATAATAATTTAATCCTCTTGCAAGAGTAACATCTAATTGTAAAGTAGCTGTTTGCAAACCAATTTCGGTAATAGCTTTGTCAATAAACTCCAATTCCTGAATACCTTTTTTACCTTCTTCTGAAGTGTTTAAAATGCTTTTTAGCTGTTCTACTTGAGAATTAAAAGATCCTGAAAGCGTAAACAAAGGTTGCAGTTTTTCGATACCTTCTTTAGAAATACCCTTTTCCAGCATTTCTTCTTTTACTTTTTCGGCTCCTATTTTATCGAGTTTATCTAAAGCTACTGTAAAATCGATTAATTTATCGCTGGCTCCAATGACTTCCGCAATTCCAGAAAGTATTTTTCGGTTGTTGATTTTAATGACTACTCCTTCTAATTTTAAGGCTTTAAAAACAGCATCGTATAGTTGCACAAACTCTACTTCCTGCCATAAAGAGGTAGATCCAACTACATCCGCATCGCATTGGTAAAACTCTCTAAAGCGTCCTTTTTGAGGTCTGTCTGCTCTCCAAACAGGTTGCATTTGGTAGCGCTTAAATGGAAACTCAATCTCATTTTGATGTTGAACTACATAACGCGCAAAAGGAACTGTTAAATCGTAGCGAAGGGCTTTTTCGGAGATTTTAGAAGTTATGGCATTAGAGTTTTTTGTAGAATATAGTTTATCATCCACTTTGTTTAAATAATCCCCAGAATTCAAGATTTTAAAAATCAGTCTATCACCTTCTTCGCCATATTTTCCCATTAATGTTTCAGAGTTTTCGAAACTTGGAGTTTCTATGGGCTGAAAACCATACAATTCAAATTGCGTTTGAATGGTATTAAATATATAGTTGCGTTTAGCTACTTGCTCTGGAGTAAAATCTCTGGTTCCTTTTGGAATACTTGGTTTTTGTGCCATAATATTTCCTGCGAAAGCAGGAATCTTATTAAATGATTATCTATTATTTTAAGTGTACTCCACATCACACAATCACTTATGTAGTGTTGTTAGTTGTGGGGAACAAAAATAAAGAATTAAATACGTCAGGTCGAATTTTTTATAGAAAAAAAACCTAGCAGCATTTATATAAAAATGGGCATTAAAATTAAAAAGGATTTATGTTAAGTTAACTTTGAATTGTATCAAAAAAAACAAAACCCTGTATGCGCCTCACTATCATTGGTTTATAAAAACGAGTTATTATAAAAAAATAATAAGATTCCGAAAGCAGTTTTCCATTTAAAAATTTAGTTATTTTTGGCGTACCTACTTAATGTTTAACTCAAATTTACTATGTCTAAAAACTACCTATTCCTATTATTTTTCTGTGCTTCATTTTTAAATTTATTCGCACAATCCGATTGCTCAGGAGCTCAAGCTTACATTGTTTATGCTTTATCAAACTCCAAATCTGCTTTAGATGCAAATAATATTACGCATGCAAAACATTATGCTGAAAAAGCAAAAGAATCTTTTGAGAATGTGCAAGCTTCGCTTAAAAACTGCCACTGCGATGAAGTCGACGATCTTGTTTACAACGCCATTGATTATTTATCTAAAGCCAAACCTGCAGTAAAAATAGAAGATGCATACTATTTTGCCAAAAAAGGCAGAGAACTAGCCGAAGCCACTATACAAAAATTAGATGCTTGCACTGTAACCCAAGACGTTGTTGCCACCGCTCCATTAAACGAGGCCGATGGATTAGCATCTATTGTACTCGAACAAGAGCAACTAAAGCAACAGCAAAAAGCCTTAGAGCAAAAACAAGCAGAACTAAATCAAAAAATAATTCAGAAAAAAGAGCAGGAATTATCTTTGAAAAAAGAAACACTTATCTCAAAGATGGAATTAACGGTTGCAAATAATATTAAAACGTTTAATGATGCTTTAAGTGCTTGTGATTGCAATATGAAAGTTTTAAGTAAACCAATAAACAGTGCCGATTTATTATCTAAATCGATAGAAGATATTAGATTATGGTTTATGGATACACTTGAAGAATTATCATCTAACTATACAATGAAATTAAAGGATTGTAATAGATAAATAATAAAATATGATTGCCGAAGTTTTTCAATAATAAAATATCATTTTATTTGAAACAACTTCGGCATTTCAATATTCCTGTCAAGCAGTTACAGAAATAGCATTAATTAATCAACTTATCGAAATAGTTAAACAAATCGCCTTTGGTGATCACGCCACCTTGTTCGATTAATTTGAACTTATCGGCATTTTTATCGTTTGTATAATCTTTTTTAGCTTGTAAAAATTCTACATCGTCATCCATTAAATTTTCTCGCAACCAATTAAAACCATCGGTAGTGGATAAATCAATTGGATTTTTTATTTTAATAGCAATCAAATGTATGTGTTCTTCCTTTAAATAAAATAAATGAATTTGCTGTGGTGAAATATGTTCAATAAACTCCACTTTGTTCAAAACACCTTCCCAAACCAAATCGCTAAACACATCTAATTCTTGTTCGGCAACTTCTGGCTTGTTTACTTTAATATCCTCCCATTCTTGAGCTGTAATGGTTTGTGTAGCAAGAAAGTTGATAAATTCCTTATGTAGTTCTTCAAACTGTTCTTTTGTTAATCTCGCGTATTTCATAAGTCTTTTAATCTCCCAAAAAGGAAGAAAATATTTATTTAACACGAAACTATTTTTAAAATAATTGCGTGTTAATTTTGATTAATAAATTCTTCATAGCCTTTTAAATCTATGAAATATTAAAAACTAAAAATGAAAAAGCCCCAACAAGGTTGAGGCTTTAAATATGTTAATCGGTAATATTAAGCTTGAGCGATAACTTCGAAAGGAATTTCGAAAGTTACTTCTCTGTGTAAACGAATTACAGCATTGTACTGTCCTAAACGTTTAATGTTTCCACCTGTAATATTTACGAATTTTTTATCGATTTCATGTCCAGCTTTTTCAAAAGCCTCTACTAAATCCATTTTGGTAATTGAACCAAATAATTTATCACCTGCCGTAGCTCCTTCAGTTGCTTTAGCTGGTATTTTAATTTCCAATGCTTTAATTGCCTCAGCAGTTTTAGTAGCATCTTCTATTATTTTCTTGTCTTTATAAGCACGTTGCTTTAAGTTTTCTGCTAATACTTTTTTAGCAGAAACTGTAGCTAAAACAGCTTGCTTTTGTGGGATTAAAAAGTTTCTACCATAACCGTTCTTAACCGTTACAACATCGTCTTTAAATCCTAAATTTTCAACGTCTTGTTTTAATATAAGTTCCATTGTTATGAGTATTTTATTTTAATAAATCGGCCACATAAGGCATTAATGCTAAATGACGAGCTCTTTTTACAGCAACTGACACTTTTCTTTGATATTTTAAAGAAGTTCCAGTTAAACGTCTTGGTAAAATTTTACCTTGTTCGTTTACAAAACCTAATAACCAATCTGCATCTTTATAATCTACATATTTGATTCCAGATTTCTTGAAACGACAATATTTTTTATTCTTGTTGGTTTCAATATTTAAAGGCGTTAAATATCTAATTTCTCCGTCCTTTTTTCCTTTTGCTTGTTGTTCTATAGATGACATAATTACGCTTTTTGTTTAAGTTTTTCTCTTCTTCTCTCTGCCCAAGATATAGCATGTTTGTCTAAAGCAACAGTTAAGTAACGCATAAAACGCTCATCACGTCTAAACTCTACTTCTAATGGAGTGATTACTTCTCCATCAACGGTGTACTCAAATAAGTGGTAAAATCCACTTTTTTTCTTTTGAATTGGGTAAGCTAATTTTTTTAGTCCCCAATCTTCTTTTGATACCATCTTTGCTCCACGAGAAGTAAGAAATTCTTCATATTTCTGTACTGTCTCCTTTATCTGGGTTTCAGATAAAACGGGATTTAAGATGAAAACAGTTTCGTAATGATTCATATTAAATTGTTTTTATTGTTAAAAATGAGTGCAAAAATAAGAATATTATTTATATCTTACAACATTAAAACCAACATATTTACCCAACTGAAATATAAATGTTAAATTATGTTAAAATGTACGTTTTACCGATGTTATTTGGTTTTTGACCGAATTTTTCGTACTATTGTCGATACTTAACCGAAATAAAAATTAATGTTATGACTTTAAACTGTGTAGTAGTTGATGACTCAGCAATTCAGCGCCTCTCCATTGTTAAGTTAATTGAAAGCCATTCTTCTCTTAACTTGATCGCCGAATACAATAGTGCTCTCGAGACTAAAAACGGCCTTAACCACCATAAGGTCGACTTAATCTTTCTAGATATTGAAATGCCTGTATTAAATGGATTTGAACTTTTAGACGTTTTAAATAATAAACCTCAAATTATATTTGTTACTGGTAAAACAGAATATGCATTTAAAGCTTTTAACTACGACGCTACAGATTATTTGCATAAGCCTATAACTAGAGAACGTTTTAATACAGCCGTTGATAAAGCTGTAGAACAACATAAATTAAAATTAGACTTTAACGAAACTGAAGGGGAACATATTTTTGTAAAAAGCAACCTTAAAAAACGTAAAGTTTACATTAAAGATATTAAGTGGATTGAAGCTTTAGGAGATTACGTGAAACTAGTTACCGAGGAAACAAGCTTGGTGGTTTTATCTACTATGAAAGCCTTTGAAGCAGAACTTCCTGAGGGAAAGTTTTTAAGAATCCACAAATCGTACATTGTTAATTTAGATAAAATTGACAGGTTTAACAGTAAAAATGTTGAAGTTGGAGCTTATGAAATTCCGCTAAGCAGGAACAAAAAGACCCAATTGGTAGATGCTTTGAACAATAATATTACTTAAACCTAAAATCAATAATTATCGACATTTAAAATTACTCTTACAGCCCTAAAATCTTTTACAGCAAAGAAGCTATTGTTAATTTTAATCATGGCTTCTTTTGTTTTTGATACAGATTGCTTTGGTGGGATTTTTACTATAATATGCTTTATAAACTGATTTCTTATTCTTGAAACAGGTGGGAATTCTGGACCAAGCACATGGCTCTTAAAAACCAAACGCAAAGACTTGGCATACCAATCTGCTGCCACATTTACTTTATTATAATTACGGTGTTTTAATGTAATTTTTATCAACCTATAAATTGGTGGATATTTAAAATTACGACGTTCGTCCATTTGTTCCTCATACATTTCCAAGTAGGAATTTGAAGCAACCTGCTGTAATATTTTATGGTACGGATTATAAGTTTGGATCAAAACCTTACCTCTCTCCTCTGTTCTTCCAGCTCTCCCTGATACTTGCACCATGAGTTGAAAACTTCGTTCATGTGCTCTAAAATCTGGAAAATTAAGCATATTGTCAGCATTCATAATACCAACCAATTTAACATGTCTAAAATCCAAGCCTTTGGTCAACATTTGCGTACCTACCAAAACATCTATTTCCTGTTGCTCGAGTGCTGTAATTAGTTTTTCGTAGCCATATTTTCCTCGGGTAGTATCCATATCCATTCTAGCCACTTTGTAATCTGGAAAAAGTTCTTTTACCTCCTCTTCCACTTGTTGGGTTCCAAAACCCTTATTATCCAGATCCAAACTCCCGCAAGCTTCGCAAGCTTTAATCATGACAGCATGGTAACCGCAATAATGACAGCGCAACTGGTCTTTATATTGATGATAGGTTAAACTAACATCGCAGTTTGGGCATTGAGGCGAAACTCCACAAGTTCGACATTCCACGATGGGGGAAAAACCCCTCCTGTTTTGAAATAAAATAACCTGATGTCCAGCTTTAAGGGTTTCCGTCATTTCATCGATTAACCGATCGCTAAAATGACCAGTCATTCGTTTGCGTTTTTGCTTGTCTTTAATATCTACCAACTCAATATCTGGCATCAACACATTATTATACCTAGTGTTTAATTCCACCAAAGCATACTTCTTTATTTTAGTATTATAAAAACTTTCTACACTTGGTGTTGCAGAGCCCAACAAGGTTTTACAGTTAAATAAATGCCCTAAAACAATAGCAGAATCTCTTGCATGATACCGAGGTGCCGGATCGAATTGCTTGTATGAAGACTCGTGTTCTTCGTCCACGATAACCAGTCCTAAATCGCGAAATGGTAATAAAACTGAAGACCGTGCTCCAAGAACAATTTGGGCTTTCGTCGATTTATTTAAAACTTGATTCCAAACCTCAACCCGTTCTTGAGATGAATATTTGGAATGGTAAACAGCAACTTTTTCTCCAAAATAATCCTGCAACCTATTAACTAATTGCGTGGTTAAAGCTATTTCTGGAAGTAAGTATAATACTTGTTTGTTTTGCGCTAAAACCTCTTCGATTAATTTGACATATATCTCCGTTTTCCCTGAAGAAGTTACGCCATGCAACAAAGTAATATTATGGGTTTCAAAAGAAGATTTAATTTCATGGAAAGCAATATTCTGTGCCTCACTTAGCTGTTTTATTGGATTGTTTTCTTCACCTAAATATTCAATCCTATCTGTTTGAATATAATATTCTTCAAGAACATTTTTATCCAATAACGATTTAATAATAGCTGAAGACGTGTTGCTTTTTTCGGTTAATTCTGAAACTTTAATGGGTTTCTTGGTTTGGGCAGAAAGCGAAAACAAAGTCATAATAACCTCTCTTTGTTTTGGAGCCCTACTTAATTCCTCAAGTAAATCTTGCAAACCTTGATTAGTTGAAAATCGGGATTGAAGTTTCACATAACGCACCAATTTGGGTTTATATTTCTCGAAAATCTCTTCATCAACACTTATCACTTTTTTTTCTAATAAACTTTTAATTACAGGAAGTACATTCTTTTTATCCAGAATACTCATAATATCATGGATTTTTAATGAGGATTCATGTTGAAGGGCTTCAAAAATTAAAAACTCTTCATCTTTTAAATCAGATTCTTTAAAAGAACCTTCTCTATCAATAGTTATAATAGTTTCACTTTCTAAAATAAACGCGCTCGGTAAGGCTGCTCGCATCACATCACCTAAATTGCACATATAATATTCAGCAATCCATTGCCAATATTCTAACTGTGTTTGGGTAATGACTGGCTTGTCATCGAGAATTTGGTGAATTTCTTTTGCTTCGTATGCATGAGGTTCATTGGTGTGAACGTTAAAAACCAAAGCTGTATAAATTTTTGCTTTTCCAAAAGGCACAGACACACGCATTCCTGGTTTTAAAAACCCAACTTCAGCTTCCGTAATACTATATGTGAATAGTTTTGGAATAGGTATTGGAAGTATAACATCTATATAGTGCAAGATTCTGGTTGTTAAGTGTTAGGTAAAAAGCTATTGGGTTTTAGCAGTTAGTTTATTTATTTTTCTCAATCGGTGTAATGATGCATTCAATTCATAACCTAAAAGCAAGATGTTTGAGTTTAACCATAGATAAAATAACAAAATCAAAAGCGCTCCAATAGATCCATAGAGATCGTTATACTTAGAAAAGTTTTTGATATAAATTCCAAACAAATAAGAACTCAAAATTATTAAAATTGTTGTAAATAAAGCTCCCACAGAAAAGAACTTCGATTCTTTTCCTTCCCTAGTCCCAAAATAATACAATACCGCAGTTGCCAGATATACCATAATAACAAAAAACATATACTTAGCTATTGGAATCCAAAACTGAAGATTGCTCTCTTCTAAAATACCATAATTCTCCAAATTTCCAAGTACATAAATTTGAAAGTACCCAAGGATCACCACTGTAAGAATTAATAAGAAGGCTAAAATTAAAGCCACTCCCAAAGCGTATAAATATTGTTTAATAACATTTCTACTAAGCTGCTCGTGGTAGGAACTTTCAAAGCCAGCAAATACGGCATTGATTCCATTGGCCATTAAAAAAATAGACACTAAAAAAACGGAAGATAATAATCCTCCTCGTTTCGTGGATTCTATATTGTCGAAAATACTATTAAAGAAAAAATCTGATGTACTTGGTGGTAAAAATGAATTTAAAAAATTTAGGAATTCTATTCTAAAATCGTCAATAGGTATTAAGGGAATTACAATTAATATAAACAGTAAAAACGGAAATATGGCTGTAAAAAAATTAAAAGCAATGGCACTTGCCCTTGTTGTTAATGCGCCTCTACCAATACCAATAATATAGAGTTCCACTAAATCATAAAATGAAAGACCTTCTAAACCTGGAAGTTTAATCTGCTTAAAGAATCTGACAATGACATTTAAAACAGGAATCTTTTCTAGGTTATCTTCTATGGGTTTGGTCATTTATTAGTTCAAAGTTTTAGATTTAAAATTCAAGGTTTTTTCATGGAAAACCAACTTTAAATTATGAGTGTTAAATTTAGGATTAAACAGCTTTCAAACTTAAGTCCATATTATAAACCGAATGGGTTAAAGCTCCCGAAGAAATATAATTTACACCGCATTCGGCATATTTTCTAATGGTTTTTTCATTGATACCTCCAGAGGACTCTGTTAAACATGAATCTCCAATTAAAGAGACCGCTGTTCTAGTATCTTCGAAGTTGAAATTATCGATTAAAATTCTATAAACCCCTTTGTTTTCAAGAATTTCTTTAATTTCATCTAGGTTTCTTGCTTCTACAATAATTTTTAAATCTCTATTCGTATCTTTTAAATACGCTTTAGTTTTATTTAAGGCATTGGTGATTCCTCCTGCAAAATCGATGTGATTGTCTTTTAGCATAATCATATCGTACAAGGCAAACCTATGGTTTTCTCCTCCTCCAATTTTCACTGCCCATTTTTCTAAGGCACGAATTCCTGGAGTGGTTTTTCTGGTATCTAAAATTTTTGTTCCGGTACCTTCCAATAAATCAACAAATTGTTTTGTTTTTGTAGCAATGGCACTCATTCGTTGCATGGCATTTAACACCAAACGTTCCGCTTTTAAAATAGATTGTGAAGAACCTTCCACGAAAAACACAATATCACCAAACTTCACTTCAGATCCATCTTTAATAAGAGTTTCAATTTTTAAATCCTTATCAATATAATGAAACACCTTTTTTGCAAATTCCACACCAGCTATTATGCCTTCATCTTTTACTAAGAGTTTCGCTTTACCCTCTGCCGTCACTGGAATACAAGCCAAAGAACTATGGTCTCCATCTCCTACATCTTCTCTTATGGCGTTGGCAACTATTATTTCTATCTCTTTATTGAATTGTTTTTCTGAAATCATGACTTTCTATTTGATGTAAAAATACTAATACAATTGCAAATTAGTTGCATTCTAAATTCTAAATTCCAATTAAAATGTAAATTTGCAATTCAAATATAGTTCAAATTGAGATTTTAATCCAAAGCACCTTTTCTATCGACAAGTAATAAGTTGGCTAATAATTAAAAAGTCTCTATCGAGCACGATTAAACATATAATGCAAATAAAACTTCTTGCCATAGGCAAAACGGATAACAAGCAACTTCAAGCCTTAATGGACGATTATCAAAAACGTTTAGGCTTTTATGTGAAGTTTGAATTGGAAATTGTTCCAGATTTAAAAAACACCAAGAATTTAAGCGAAGAGCAACAAAAACAAAAAGAAGGCGAACTTATTTTGAACAAACTCCAAGCACAAGATGTATTGATTTTGTTAGATGAAAACGGCAAACAATATAGCTCTGTTGGCTTTTCGGAGTATTTGCAAAAACACATGAATTCCGGAATCAAGCAATTGGTTTTTGTAATTGGTGGTCCTTATGGTTTTTCCAAAGATCTTTATGATAAAGCACATGGAAAACTTTCTTTGTCCAAAATGACTTTTTCACATCAAATGATTCGTTTGTTTGTAATAGAACAACTTTATAGAGGATTTACTATTTTAAAGAATGAACCGTATCACCATCAATAACTTATAGAAAAAACAGTTTCCTGCATATTTATACAATAAAACTAAAAAATCTCGTTACAAAACCCCTAAAATACTAGCATAAAAGCTTTTTTTTAAATGTTATAAGTTCTATTTTTGCGGACTCCAAACTAAAAATATAAAAATGATACCATTAAAACTTTTAACAACAGCACTCTTTTTTGTAACATTTTTTAACCTGCAAGAAGTTATTCCTCAAAACGATGTTACCGTTTTAAAATCTCAAATAAGCGAATTAGAAGATAAAATCACAGCCAATGAGGAAATTTTACTAAGTGGGGTGGCCGCATTAAAACGTGTGAAATCAAATTTAGCACAATTTAAAAAAACTATAGGAGCTACTAAAGAAGAAGTTAACAGAAAAGAAAAATTAGCTTCCGACATGCAGCAGAGATTAGCGAAGCTAAATACTCAAATCGAACACTACAAAGAGGAATTAGCAGATTTAGAAAAAAAATTAGCTAAAAAACTTAAGAAAAATCCATCGGAAGAACAAGAAATTGCTGAAGAGACTCAAAATATGTACGAGTTAAACTTAAATGGCGATGAAGAAAAACTTCTTTTACAAAAACAAGAACTTGAAGCTGCTCGTAAAAAATTGGATGACGACCGAAAATCAAGAGAAATTGCTTATTTAAAAGAACAAGAAACATTACGTTTAGAAGAGGAAAAATTAAATCTTTTAGATAATAAAATTAAAGCTAAGCAGCAAAATATTAGTAAAGAAAAAAACACATTAATAAGTGATCTTGAAGATGACATTAGCATTAATGAAGAGATTTTAATTAGTGGTCAAGTAGGATTAGTTAGATTGAAAACTAAATTAGAAGAAGCTAAATTAGATACTAAGGCATCTAAAGAAAGCATTGAAAGAAAAGAAGCTATTATTTTAAGTATTGAACAACGTTTAACTAAAATTCAAGATGAAATAGACGCAAAACTTCAAGACTTAGAAAATTTAAAAAAATAGGCGTTAAGCCAACTTTTAATTAACACATAACCCATTATTCATTTTCTTTAAATAAGATGAATAATGGGTTATGTGTTTTGGGACTATAATATTATTTTGTTTCCTGTTTGTTCATTGAAATTAATGGGTAGAAAAAGTTTCTTTTCTCTTTTTTAATTGAATATCCAAATCGCTAATAGTTTCTTTTACGGCCAATTCAAAATTACTTTCTGTTGAAGTAGCAAAAATTCGTGGTCCAGG
>NZ_DATGNO010000177.1:0-27877 GCF_035306705.1 Xanthomarina sp. | reverse complement strand
GTTTTTGGCTTCAGATGTTGATAAGGAATCTTTAGAAAATGCCCAGCTTATTGTTGATAAGAATGGATTGTCGAACAAAATTAAATTGATTTTTCAGGCGAATCCCTCTCAAATTTTAAAAGGAATTCTGAATTCTTCTGAAAAAGTGAGTGCCACCATGTGCAATCCGCCCTTTTTTAAAAGTGAGACTGAATCGCTAGCAACTACTACCAGAAAGCTGAAAGGTTTAGGGAAACAAACTGAAACTGTAGTTAGAAATTTTAGTGGTACATCCAACGAACTTTGGTATGAAGGAGGAGAAAAAGCATTTTTACACACTTATCTATTTGAGAGTTCCTTCTATAAAGAACAGTGTTTTTGGTTTACCAGTTTGGTGTCTAATAAGGATCTTGTAAAATCCATGAAACTGTCTCTTAAAAAAATAGGAGCTACTCAGGTAAAAGTGATTCAAATGAAGCAAGGCCATAAAATATCTAGACTGGTGGCTTGGACCTTTTTAAATGAAGCACAACAAAACAAATGGATTTCGAGTAAATATAAATGATAATTTGTAATTTTGACCTCACCGAAACTTCTGATTCCTCACCCGGAACTGCCAGAAAAGAACGTTTCGACCTCTGGTAAGTCCGTCTGAAGATATTCGGGTATGGAGAGGTAATGAGGAAGCTATAAGATAGAGTCGTTATCGGAGAGTTTTAATTAAAACAGTTTTTATGAAATTAGATATTTTAGCATTTGGAGCACATCCAGACGATGTAGAATTAGGTTGTGGAGGTACGTTAGCCAAAGAGATTGCAGCTGGTAAAAAAGTGGGAATTATTGATTTAACACGTGGCGAATTAGGAACTCGTGGGACTGCCGACACCAGAGATTCTGAAGCGGAAGCAGCTTCAAAAATTTTAGGAGCTAGCGTCCGGGTTAATTTGGAGTTTGCCGACGGTTTTTTTGTTAATGATAGAAATCATCAATTGGAAATTATTAAAATTCTTAGAAAATACCAACCAGACATTGTGCTTTGCAATGCCATTACCGATAGACATATTGATCATGCTAAAGGGAGCACATTGGTGAGTCAGGCCTGTTTTTTAAGTGGTTTGCTAAAAATAGATACAAAATTTGATGAATACGATGAGGCTTGGCAACAACCATGGCGTCCAAAACAAGTATACCATTACATTCAATGGCAGCCTATTGAGCCAGATTTTGTAGTGGATGTTTCAAACTATATGTCTAAAAAGCAAGAAGCCGTGATGGCTTATAAAACCCAATTTTACAATCCGAAGAGCGACGCTCCAGAAACACCTATTTCCAGCAAAAATTTTACCGATAGTATTGAGTATAGAGCTCAAGACCTAGGAAGATTGGTGGGCGTGGCCTATGCCGAAGGTTTTACTGTAGAACGTTACCCCGTGATTAACAGCTTATTCGATTTAAAATAGAAAATATAAAAAATAATATTGCTGAAATGCTTTGTTAAAGTAGGGAAATCTATTACATTTGCAGACCAAATTAAAATGGTGGTTGTACCTGCCTACCGGCAGGCAGGGCTCAGAACTGAGCTTTGTTGCGGTAAAAGTACAAAATGGTGGTTGTAGCTCAGTTGGTTAGAGCATTGGTTTGTGGTACCAAGGGTCGCGGGTTCGAGTCCCGTCTTCCACCCAGAAAATAAAAGCTTCACAGAAATGTGGAGCTTTTTTTGTGGGTTTAATTTTGGGGTTTTTTGGGGGAGGAGGAATAGCTTTGGATATTATGGGGGGCAGCTCGCGAGCTGTCCGTACGTGTGCTAAGGGGTTTTTATTCCAATAAAGCGCACGACGTGGCTGGTTCCATTATGGTAAAGACCTTCCTGTAAGTTTATTTCCATCTCTTCTAGCAATATGGTTTTAAAGTCCCTGAAATCGGCCTGAATCATTTCTTTTGAAAAAAGCATGTCTAGATTTTTCGGGCCTCCAACTGCGGGATTCTTTTTGCTGTATTCCAAGTGCTTTTTGCTAAAACCTTCTAAAATAATCATGCCGTTAGGTTTTAAATAGTCGCTAAGTAGTTGGTGATATTCTGCCCGGTTTTCGGCATTAAAATGTGCGAAAACGAGGACTATCACATCAAATCGGTGTTTTTTATAAGGTAAATTTCCAAAGGATCCAACCGTGTAGGTGATATCGACCTTATTTTCAGCAGCAAGTTGTAGGGCTTTTGTTTTTCCCGATTCGCTTATATCAAAAGCCTCTACAAGCCATCCTTTTGTAGCTGCATAAACCGCATTTCTACCTTCGCCTTCAGCAGGAAAAAGTATGGTTCCGGGCGTTAATATATCCAATTGCGATTTAACAAACAGATTAGGAGATTTTCCATAGATGTATTCAGGATTCTCAAAATGTGCGTTCCAAAAGTCTTTCATAATAAATGTTGATTTAAAGATTGAACTATTTTAAACAGATTCTTTGCGAAGGCTCGGTATCAAGTTCTATTTATAATTTTACTGCTAAAGATATACAATTGTTTGTCCAGAATTTATTAGGTCGTCCTTGGCGGCAAATATGTCCATTAATACCTATTAGGAATTCATTGTTTTATAAAAACGATGGATTTCTAATTTAAAAGTTCTTCAATGGCATAATACAGCCGATTTTGAGAGTTTTCCTGAGACCCATAAAAAGAACGGAATATTTCGGCGTTCTCATTTAATAGAATCCAATGAGGCGTTCCTTCACAGTTAAAAAAATCGAAATATTTATGATGTTGATCGAAATAAATAGGAAAAGGGAGTTCTTTGGATGTAAAGACATCCAATATATCTTGTTTGCTAAAATTTTGATTTCCAAAAGTGCTGTGAATGCCTACCACAGAAAGTGCGGGATAAGATTTGGACAAGTTGTAAGCTAAGGGGATGGCGCGACCGGTACAGCCCAAACATTGGTTGTTATAAAACAATATAAGGAGTGGCTTTTTTGCGTAAGCAGCTATCAAATCAATAGGTTCTCCGTCTAAGGTGCTTAAATTTATTTGTTCTACGAGTGTCATTTTAAATTGCTTAGAAATGATTTAGTTTAAAATTCGATGAAATGCTTCTATAGCTTCTTGTTTTCCGCTAACATACAACTTATCGTTTTGTAAAACTTTTTCCTGAGGAAGAACTTCATCTATAACATTGTCATTACGTTCTATAGCTAAGATATTGACGCCATATTCCTTACGGACATTGATATCCTTAAGCGTTCTTCCAACAATTTTTCCGCTATCTACATTCACACGTAAACAGGTAATATTTACATTCGGAATTTTAGTGGATTTAAAAGTGATAGGCAGTTTCTTTTTAGAATTGAAGATTTTGTAATTATCTGCTCTAATTAAATCTATAAACTCTGAAATATTGTTTTCAGGAATCAAGAAATCGTGAAGTACACGGGAAAATATCTCTATAGATGTTTCAAATTCTTCAGGAATCACATCGTCTGCTCCTAGAGCAATAAGTTCTGGAATTTCTTTTATATAACGTGTTCTAGCTACTAGATAAACCGATTTGCTAATATCGCGAACACTGGTTATAATGGCTCTGGTGTCTTGTGCACTGGAAATAGCAACAACTACAGAACGTGCTTTTGATAGGTTCACAGTTTCAAGAATATGCGGTTCGGAGGCATCTCCATACAGGATGGGGATGCCATTTGCCTTTTCCTTTTTTACTGTTTTTGGATTAAATTCTATCACCACATAAGGAATGTTTGTGTACATAGATGCTTTTGCCAAATTAGAGCCATTTAGCCCGTAACCTATAATAATGAGATGGTTGTTTAGCTCGGCTTCAAAATCGGCATTCAACTCGCTAAAAGGGTCTGCTGGAGTGGATGAGATGGCCTTAACAATCCTGGTGTTTAGAAATTTTTCAGAGATGTTTTCAGAAAAAATAATGATAAAAGGCGTTAATAACATGGACACAATGGACACTGCCAAAAAGTACTGATTGGTTTCTGCCGAAAGCAAATTATATTCAAGTCCCACTTTTGAAAGAATGAATGCAAATTCCCCTATTTGGAACAAGGCCAAACCAGTAATCAATACCGTTCGAGGTGGATATTTTAGTACGGCAACCGCTAAGGCTGCCACAGAAGATTTTACCACTAAAACCGCTAAAACCAACAGAAGAATAACCCAAATATGACTAAAGAAAAAGCTTAGGTCCAATAACATTCCTACCGAAATAAAGAAGAAGCTAATAAACAACTCTCTAAACGGTAAAATAATACTGGTTGCTTGATGGCTGTATTCGGATTCTGAAATAATAAGCCCCGCCATAAACGCTCCCAAAGCTAAAGACAATCCCGCTTGAGAGGTTAAGAAAGCAACCGCAAAACAAATGGTTATGGTGGTTAATAAAAATAGTTCTTTGTTATTGGTTTTTGCTATGGCATACATCAGTTTAGGAACTATATATCTGGCACTTATAATTGTAATGGCAATAACCACAGCCGATTTAAGCAATAAAGTTAAAATGCTTGCAGTTACGTTGGTACTTTGACCCGCAATTATTGGTGTAAACAACATCATGGGAACCACGATAATATCTTGAAAAATAAGAATGGCCAAGGCGTTTTTACCATGTTGTGTGGACATTTCGTTTCTGTCTTGAAATACTTTTAAAACAATGGCTGTACTGGATAAGGAGAATAAAAATCCTATAAAAATCGATTCGTTCCAGCTATTGCCCATAAAATAATAACAGGCACCAGAAATTAAAACCGTTAAACCCACTTGTATGGAACCTCCTATAAAAACCGTTTTTTTAATGGCTGCCAATTTTTTTAGGGAGAGCTCCATTCCTATAACAAAAAGTAAAAGAATAACCCCTATTTCTGATATAATTTCTACCTGTTCCACGCCTTTTACTAAACTTAAGCCATAAGGCCCAATGATGACACCCGTAATTAAAAACCCTAAAATTGAAGGAAGTTTGGCTCTTTGTAGTAAAAAAACAATCAAAACCGAAAACCCCAGTAAAATTAATATGTCTTGTAATAATGGTGTATGCATTCTGTTTGAAAATTAAAAGCTTAAATGAGGGCTAAAAATAAGTCATTTAATTTTTTAAGCCTTATTTTTTATTGATTGTTTTATTTTTAAAACTGAAATAGTCTGGGATTAGTAGGTTAGGTATTGTTGATTGTTAGGCGATAATTGGTAAATGTTCTTTGTTAATGGTTAAAAGTTATTTGGTATTAGTAGTTGTGATTATTTTTGAATTATCAATAAGGTTTAAGCATGAGGAGTTGAAGCGAATCTCCTTATATCTAGACAAAGGCGGAAACATTGAAAATTTAAAAGGGAAGACGATAATAAAAAGCAATTCCTCAATTAAGATGCTTGAGGAATTGCTTTAAGAGGAGTTCTACATTAAGGATTTTAGGAAATCCCGAAACTCATTTGTATCATAATCGCCAATACCAATATGGGTTAAGGCCAATGTACCACGAGCATCAATAACATACGTTGCTGGAATGCCACTTGTAGAAAACATGTCAGGCAACTGAGTTTGTAAACTATGTACATCAAAGTGATATCCTTTATTCTCGTTATACTTTTTAGCCTTATCAAAACTCGAATCTACTGAGAGCATGATAAAAGCGACATTTTCATTTTCCATGGATTTGGACAACTCGCTAATTCCGGGCATTTCGGCAACACAAGGAGGGCACCAAGTAGCCCAAATATTCATGAAAATCACTTTTCCTTTTAAATCTTCCATATAAATTGTTTCTCCTTTGGAGTTTAACAATTGAAAATTTAAATCGGCTTTAGCATGCTCGTTTAAGGCCAAAGTTTTTTCGGTTACATCGGGTTTCATAATACCTGTTGCCAAGAGGCCACGTTGTGCGAAGCCGATAACTTCGGTATGTAATCCTGTAAGGTATAAGATCAAGGCAATGGCACCAAATAGGCCATATTGAATGAGGCTCTTTTTTGTTTCAGTTTTCATAGGTGTAGCTTATTTAAATTCATAATTGGTTCCTGGAACGGTAGAAAATGAATTCTCTCCTAGGATGTCGCAATACGCTCTTTTGTCTAAAGTAGGGGAGACCGGGGAATGTACTTTTAGATATTCCTCGACGGCTTCGTGTATGGTATAGTCTTTAACTTCTACATCTTTTACGTCCGACATTCTACATAAATTATCAATAGGGTCTCCTGGTCTTACACAAGCTGAAATGGTGTAATATTGATCATCGTTTATAGGTTCTCCGTTGACTTCAATGGTATTAATTCGTTCACCTTTTGGATTATCACTATTAAAATTTACGGTCATGCCACTAAAACGAGCCAACCACCCACCAAAACGCTCTGTCGGGTTTTGTGCAAAGGCATTGTGCATTTCCTTTTCCAGCCAGTTTTTTATTTGTAATCCTGTGGCTTTACCTGTTTTTATCTTTTCGTTTACCGGTAACAGATTCCAAAGATTTTCGCGGGTTATGGCTGCTGGTTCTCCATTTTTAGGAACAATGGGATTACCAAATCTAAATCCGTTGGAAATAGCAATGTCTGCTCCAGTTTTCCATCTGGCGGCATCTGTAACCATATTATCCATAGGGTTTTCTACCGTTAAATAACGATATAGTGGGGTGTTTGTATAGCCAATAATGGTTTCTAGATTTTTTTTGAACGGTAATTTTGCTTTATCAACCAAAGATTGAATGTGGGGATCTGCTGGGTATATTTCGGGATCGACATCTATTAACTCGTAAGCATCTTTCACCAATTTACCATCCACAAAGTAGAGGGTTAGTTTACCTACAAAAGACCCAAAAGCACCAGGCTCTGTTACTTTGGCATACTTACCTTGAATAAGGTCCCGAATACGCTCGTGCGTGTCGTTTCCTAGAATGTAATCAACATTTTTAGCGATTTTATTGTTAGCCAAATCCACTTGTTTAAAAATGCCAATATGAGTTACTAAAAACAGAACATCCAATTTCTCCTCGACTTTTAGCGTGTTTATAAGAAGCTCCAATTCATCGTCCATATCGCTAAAAGTTAGGCCTTTACTAAAAATCGGGTTTTGTCTTATGGGAACATCTGGATCGTTAATTCCAATAAAGCCCATTTTAATGCCATCGATTTCTTTAATCCAATGCGTTGGAAAAATAGGTTCTTTCGATGTTTCGTCGAACATATTCTGAACAATTACTTGTGTATCATAGCCGTTCATTACGTCTAACATAATATCTTTTCCATAAACAACTTCCCAATTTCCTGGTATTAAAAGATCATAATCCATGGCTTTGATAATGTCGGTCATAACAGCACCTTCAGACAGTTGGGCATAGCCACTACCCTGAATTAAATCGCCACCATCTACGACCAGAACCCGTCCAGGATTCTTTTTTCGTTCTTGATCGAAAATGGTTTTAATATGGGCCATACCACCACGTTCTTTAAAGATGATTTCTTGGTTTTCCCAAAACAATTCTGGGTGACTGTCCAATTGGCCATGAATGTCGGCTGTTTGTAAAATAGTTATGGCAAGTGTGTCCTTGATCTGTCTTGCTTCAGCTAGATTTTTATGCGATTTGTTTTCACAATTAAATAAGCTGAAAACTCCTATTGCAAGGGCCATTTTTATATAAATACGTGTTTTTTTCATCTAATTATAAGCTTAAGTTGTAATATCCTTTTTTCTGAAGTTGTAGGCTTTTCAATACGCCATTTTCCACTATAGAAAGACTTTTTGGAACTGCGTTACGATCAATTTTAAATTTGTTTAGCGAGAATCCACAGGCATTTATGGTAACACCTAGCGATTTGGCCTTTGTTATAAATGCATCCATTTTTGAGGCATCTGTAACATCGCCAACGTTCTTGCCACAAACGATAATTTGAAAATCTCCAAATTGTTTTCCGTCTTCTTGTTTTAAAGTTTCAGCAGCTAATAAAATAGGTTGTATTTGCTGAATGTTTTTAGTTAATACCACATAGTTTTGGGTACTTTTTTGTGCTTGAATTGTTGTTAGTCCGAATAGAGATAGCGCAACTATTAACGTTTTAATGATATTTGATTTCATGTGTTTGTTTATTTATAGGAAACTAGTATGAAGGATTTAAAACTTTTTTAAAACCACTAGGATTCCTTTATTAATAATTATAAAGCAAGCTCTATTACGAGTTCACTTTTGATTGTTTATTTTTTTGAGTTTTATTTAAAATGAAAAATGACAGCCCACCAAAAATGGCGATGTTTTTAAAGAGAGGACCTAAAGTGGTTAGCTGGCCTATTTGTACCGTAATTGTTATAGGAATAAGAACCGCCAACAGAATGATTGCACTCCATTTGGTTTTAAATCCCATAGCAAATGAGATGCCAGCAACAAGCAGGACTATTCCAGATAAAATGACTAAAATTTCTGGTTTGCCAAAGAAATAAGCAAATTCGTTAAAGTTGGCCATTTCTATGCGCTGCGTGGTTTTTTCTGGATTTAATAAATGACTAGCTCCAGCAATAATAAAAATACCACTAAGCATGATTCTAAGAAGTCTAACAGAGGTTAAACTCACAGATATATGTGTGTTCATAAAATTTCGTTTAAAAATAGTTTAGGCATGCTGTTTTAGCCAAGAAACTTAAATATCTAAGATTTTGGTGAAAACAAAAAGATGTAAAACTGATAAGTAAACTAAACTCGTGGAGGAGGGAAATTAGGGTCTTTAAAAACCTGATAGGTTTTTGGAGACATAAAATTGGTTTCTGGATAATTCTGCCACTCAAAACGGATGTCTGTTATTACAGCTTCAAATTGAAATTGAGGGGTGCAAAATGCCGAAAAAGGAATGACCGTTGTTTGCGAATCTTGTGAGACAACCTGTTCATGCTCTAAATTTGTAGGTTGCAATTTTTTGCAGTACGGATTTATAAAAGTAAGGTCGCTGGTGGACATAAATGAAACCAATAGCTTGGCATCTACTAAGGTATTCTTGGCCAAGAATATGGTTAAAAGCAACAAGGCGATATAAGGCTTTATGGTTTGCATGAACAACAAATATAGACTTACTCTAGGTGTTGCTTTGTAACAAGAGTTACATAAGTGGGTTTGAAGGTGTTTTTTAGGGTTTTATTAAGATATGAAATACTCGAAAGGTTTTTAAGACGGAATTTTTAAAGTTTTGCGAAAACAAAAAAGCTTTCCGGGTTTGGAAAGCTTTTTATTAATGAGTTTATTTTAGAATTATTCAGTGGCTTTATCCACTACAATTCTTTGCTCTCTATTCGCTAATTCCCAAGCCGTATAGAATACGAGTCTGGTACGGTTTTCCAATAAATCATATCTTATTTTATCAGGTGTGTCCGATGGCTTATGATAGTCGGCGTGAGTACCATTAAAATAAAAAATAACTGGAATGTTGTTTTTGGCAAAGTTATAATGGTCGCTTCTAAAGTAGAAACGGTTTGGATCGTTATCATCGTTGTAGGTATAGTCCAATTCGATGTTCATGTATTTCTTATTTGCGGCTTCCGAAATTTCGTGTAATTCTGTACTTAATTTATCAGCTCCAATTAAATATACATAGTTGTTGTTTTTATCCTCGTGTTTTGGATCTACGCGTCCAATCATATCAATATTTAAATTGGCTACCGTATTTGCTAAAGGAAAAATAGGATCGAAATCTGTATAATATTGCGAACCTAAAAGCCCTTTTTCTTCACCAGTAACATGCAGCAATAAAATGCTACGTTTAGGACCATGACCTTCCATTTGTGCTTTTTTAAATGCTTGAGCTATTTGAAGTAAAGCTACAGATCCAGAACCATCGTCGTCTGCACCATTATAAATTTCCCCATCTTTAATACCTTCATGATCTAGATGCGCAGAAATAACTATAATTTCATCTGGCTTTTCAGAACCTCTTATAATAGCAGCGACATTTTTACCAACTATTGCTGTAGAATTATTTTTATAAGTCATATGGATTGGCATGGCAATGGTTTGGTTCTCCACAGTGGTTTCAATGTTGGGCAACATGCTTTTTGCCAGGTCTGTATTAATTATAAAATAATACATGTCTTCGGTATTCCCTCGCAACGAAATAGAACCATTAGATCCTCCAAGACGTGCTGCTGCCATGGCGTAGATTTCTGGATAGTAAAAGAAAACAGCTTTTGCGCCTTGTTCTTTAGCGACGTCGCGTTTCACTCTGAAAGCTTGCATGAAATTAGACCATTTTGAAGCCTCGCTTGTTCCTGTAATTACATAATTACCCTTGGCATCTTTTGGTTCTCCCGAGCGGATTAAAACCACTTTTCCTTTAACGTCTAGGTTTTTATAGCTTGAATACGCCTCATCATCAATACCATAACCTGCAAATACAATTTCGGAGGTATTTAATGTGCCATTTGGAACAGACGTTACTGAAACAAAATCATCTACCATAGTAAAAGACTTGTTGTTTACCTTAAGCGTAATTTCGGGTGCAGCTGATTTTTCTAAAGGAACCTCCTGAAAATAATTGTTATTGGGTAAGGCGGCAGGAACATCCATTGCTACGTAATGATCTTTTAAAAATTTAACAGCTTTTTCCTCTCCGGCTTCACCTGTTCCTCGTCCTTCAAACTCGTCTGAAGCAAAAATATAGAGGTCCTCTTTTAATTCAGCTGAAGTTATGGTTTCCCCATATTTGGTAATATCTAAAGGGGATTTAATTTCTTGGGGTGACGTTTGAGTTGTGGTTTCAGCTTTCTGACTGCCACAAGAAAGGATCCATCCAACGCAGCAAATGAGTACTAGCACTTTTTTCATTATAATTATTTTAGTTAAAAATTAGTTACGATTAAAACAAATGTAATTAAACCCAATAGGGTGGGTAGGTGTTTTTACTAAATTTTAACACCTGTGGGTTCAATTTACATACTTTCGTTTAATATAAGTTTATTTTCCCTATTTGCAAGTTGCCAAGCTGTGGCAAATATTAATTGGGTTCTGCGTTCTAAAAGGTTGTAATCTATTTTATCGGCTGTGTCTGTTGGTTTATGATAGTCTTCATGTTCGCCATTAAAATAAAAGATAACGGGAATGTTGTGTTTGGCAAAGTTAAAATGATCGCTTCTGGAATAGTATTTATTACTTTCATTTTCATCGTTGTACTTATAATCCAAAGTGAAATTAAAGAAGGTGTTATTTACTTTTTCTGATAGGATATGAAGCTCTTTGCTCAATCTGTCTGCTCCAATTAAATACAGGTAATTTGGATTGTTTTCATGAGTTTTATCAATTCGTCCTATCATGTCTATATTTAAATTTGCGATGGTTTCATTTAGGGGAAAAATAGGGTTTTCGGTATAAAATCTTGAACCTTCCAAGCCAATTTCTTCAGCAGTTAAATGCAAAAAGAGAATGGAACGTTTAGGAGAAAAACCATCTTTTTCCGCCAATTTAAAAGCTTGTGCAATTTCAAGTAAGGCTACAGTTCCAGAGCCATTATCATCTGCTCCATAATAAACGAGGCTGTCTTTTATACCTAAATGATCGTAATGAGCTGAAACTATTAAGACTTCCTCTGGTTTTTCTTTTCCTTTAATAAAAGCCAATACATTTTCTGAAGCTTCCATTTCCTTCATAAAATATGATTTTGGGATGTATTGAAAGTAAATCGAATCGTTAATAGGAGAGGAGATGTCTTGTGCTTGATAATAGGATTTTAAAAAATTAGCAGCATCTTTTTGTCCTTTTTCTCCAGTAGCTCTCCCTTCAAATTCCGGACCTGCATAAATGTATAATAAGTCCTTTAACTCTGAAGCCTTAATGGTATGGGCGTACTCCATAACAGAAGCACTATCTGTAATTTTGATATTGTCTTTTAAAGTCTGAATCTTCGTGCTATACTTGGTCGTAGCACAGGAGCCAACCAAAGTCAATATAGAAACAATGGCAGTTATTTTCATAAATAGGTAGCTTATATATCAAATAAAGGAAAAAAAGTTGATAAATGAAACGTGTTAGGAGATTTTTGTGGTAAGAAGTCGATTTAATGGAAGTTGTTTAGAAGCTGAAAAGCGTATGCTAGCTTGCCAAATTTTAATTATTGATTTTCGACTATGCCGACCCTGTGTTTTTGAACAGGTTAAGTTAGTGATATAAAAAAAACCTTGTAGACCATTATAAATAAAGGCATACAAGGCTTTGTAAGGGTTTAAAGGAATGGGGTTTTACTCCATATCTATATCTTCAAAATCGCCTAGATCTACATCTTCTTCATTCAAATCTATATCCTCTTCATTTAGATCTAGATCGGCATCGTCTAAATCAAAATCCAAATTTTCGAGTTCTTCTTTAGCTTCGTCAACAGATTCCTGCTGTCTTATTTCCAATTCTTCTGTATCGCCTACTTCCGCAGTTTGGAAAATGGATTTATAAATTGAGACGGAAAGCGCAATAATAGTTAGTAAAAATACCAGTTGGACTGTTTTTACTGATTGGCTGTTTTTATTGGAAAGATAAAAGGCTATCAGTCCAAATAGAAGCGCTGCAATAGCTGGAAAATAAGCCAGATTGGATACTGGTAAAACAGATAGGATAATGGCTAGAACCGAAGCGATAATTCCTAATACAATAAAAAGTTTTCTCATCTTATTAATTTTTTAAGCCAGTTGCAGATTTAATTTTTAATTCGCCATTACCAACAGCCACTTTAAATTTAGCGAATACCGGTATTTTATTTTCATCGGCAGTGAGCCAAAGTAAATTATCGTTGGTCCCTTTTAGAATGTTGCTGTTTTTAATGGAAATGGCTAGTTTGTGACAAGCTTTGCTTCCAATGTTGGTGTTTATGGTTTCCTTGGCCACATATTTCACTACAATTTCAGTGGGTTTATTGTCAAATAAAACGGTCATAGTAACTGTTTTTCCTGGGGAATAGGAGTTTAAATCCAAGGTTCGTAAATAATAAATTGTAGAGACAATGTCCTTGGTATTACTAGAAATACTCAAGGTGTTATTTTGATCGTAGGTTCCGCCACCTTTCTTTTTCTTTTTTATAACACTTGCCACTGTTCCTTTGGAATGGCTGTATTTATATTGAACAAATTTAGAGTAGCCACCTTCATAAATATCTCTTTTATACAGATAAGGTTTTACGGTTGTGGGACTTACATAACTCTCGTACAAATCTCTAATTTTAAAAAAATTATCCCATTTGCTATACGTAGCAGCTGTACATTTTAATCGTAACAGTGTGGCTTTGGAGGTTTTAATTTCACTAGTTTCCATGTTTACTTGTGCCAATTCGGTTAAGACCCCAGACATGTTGTAGGAAGCTGCAAAAGTTAATTTTTCGCCGGCTTTAAACGCGGAATTTTGTGCAAAACCAAAAGTGGAAATGAAAAGACTTAAAAGGAAAAAATATTTCGGCATATATATTAGTTTTATGTATAACGGTGCTAATAACATTTATTGTGCCGAAAATAGCACTAATATTTAAAATTGTATGAATTGGCATTAAAATATATTAAGATATAAGTTTTGGAAATTCAGAGCTTTTTTTAACTGTTTTGTAACTATTTAGATTTGAAGGGAATTGCTTAAATATGTCATGAAGGAATTAGAGATTTATAGATATTAATTTATGCAAAAATAATGTTTGAAATACCTATTAATCCGGAAGATTACTAGCTATTAATTTCAAGTGATTTATGTTAGTTTTAGAATCACATTTGAGGGGTTTTTTATTTTGTAGGAAAATTTGAAATATTTGTAATCAAAAACTTCTAAAACCTTGGAATATTTTGACTAAAATTCAACAAAAAATTCATCGAATTTTTTCAATTTAAAATTATCACAATCCTTGTGATTGCCTACTACGAGCTATTTTAAGACTTTTTAGTCTTTTTTAAAAGTTTTTATTTTCCCATAAAATTTAATTTCAGATAGTTTTGTCAGAATTATAAATTGACTACTTTTGTACCATAACTTTGATAAAAAATAAATGTTTTCAAAAGCATGTAGGTATGCCATTAAGGCTTGTGTTTTTATTGCGATGAGATCTTTAGAGGATCAACGTGTAAATTTAAAGGAGATAGCTACTAATATCGATACTCCAGAAGCGTTTACAGCTAAAATATTACACCAATTGGCCAAAAAGGATATTTTAAGCTCCTCAAAAGGACCTAATGGGGGCTTTACAATTGTAAACTCACAAATCGATAAAATTAAAATCAGCGATATTGTTTTCGCCATAGATGGTAATTCCTTGTACACCGGTTGTGCTTTAGGTTTTGGAACTTGCGATGCGAACCAACCTTGTCCCATGCACCATAATTTTGTGGGCATTAGAAACGATTTAAAAGTTATGCTGGACCAGACAACTTTAAAGGAATTAGCCTTAGGACTAAAAGACGGGCAGGTTTTTTTAAAGCGATAAAAAAAAAATTAAACCAATACCTGATAAGAAGGTAAGAATATCATGATTATGAAAAAAACGGCTTGGTACCTCATTTGCCTAGTAGTAGGGATTCCGCAAATTGCGTTATCTCAAACCGAACCCATTAGCACAGATAATTGGTTATCTAGTCCAGGGATTATAGGAACTTTTGTTCTAATTGCCATTGTATTTATTGTTGCTGTTATTATTTTATTGGCAAAAATAAATGGATACATCGATGGTATGAAAGGCAAGCAGCGAGAAAAACATAAAATGGCTTTCGACGATGAGCTGATAGCCATGGAAGAAAAGGATATTGATTATATTCTTGAAAAGAGAAAAGCTGCTCTTAACTACAAATTAAAAGGAAACGAATTAGGAGGTGAGCATGATGTTTTTGACGAAAAAGGAATTATTCAACGTATCGATAACAAACCTAGTAATGCCTTATTTGACGAGAAGCAAAAAACTATTTTAAGTATTGAAACGCCTTTAGAACTAAAGAAAATAGTAATCTATTATATTGGGGCAGCCGCTTTATGGTTGGTTTTAGGAACCCTTATTGGACAGTATTTGGGCATGAAATTTATTTGGCCAGAAATGGACCATCAATCTTGGCTTTCATTTGGAAGATTACGACCAGTACATACCAATATGGTGTTTTGGGGTTGGTCTTCGCTGGCTATGATTGGCTTGGGGTACTTTGTAATTGCACGAACCTCCAACAATCTTATTTATAATTATAAATGGGCTTGGTATGGGTGGCGTTTAATTAATGTTACCATCATTTTAGGAAGTCTTTCCTTAATGGCGGGAATCAATAATGGAGGAGGGGAGTATCGAGAATACATCTGGCCTATTATGTTATTGTTTGCCATTGCATTGATATTAACCTTTTGGAATTTCTATAAAACCGTTGCTACTCGAAAAATCTCTGAAATTTATATTTCTAATTGGTTTATTCTAGCAGCATTAATTTGGACCATTGTATTAACTGTTATTGGATATTTACCATTTTACCAAGATGGTTTGGGCGAAACGGTTATCCAAGGATATTATATGCATCAAGGAGTAGGGATGTGGTTTATGACCTTTACTTTAGGTTTGGTTTACTATTACTTACCATCGTCTTTAAACAAACCCATATACTCTTATTCTTTAGGAGTTTTGGCCTTTTGGACCCAAATGTTGTTCTATACCATGATTGGTACACACCATTTTGTGTTTAGTCCGTTACCATGGTGGTTACAAACCGTAGCCATTGTGTTTAGTGCAGGTATGTTTATTCCTGTGGTAGCAGGAACCACCAACTTTTTAATGACCATGAAAGGAAGCTGGAACCACATTTCTAAAAGCTATGTGTTGCCCTTCTTTTTAGTAGGAGTTATCTTTTATTTTGTGGGCTCTACCCAAGGGAGTGTTCAAGCCTTCCGATTTACAAATTTTGTTTGGCATTTCACCGATTTTAATGTGGCACATTCGCACATGACCATGTATGGTATTATTGCCTTTTTGTTGTGGGCATCCATTTATGCCATTTTACCAAAAATTACAGGAAAGGAGCCACCTCAAGTTTTAGTTGGAGCTCATTTCTGGATGGCATTTATTGGGCTATTTGCATATATGATCTCTCTTATGGCTGGTGGAACTTACAAAGGTCTAAGCTGGATAGAAGGTGAAGCTTTTATAGAATCGGTTATCCTTATGAAACCTTATTGGGTATGGCGCGCTGTTGGAGGTTCGCTGATGTTTGTTTCGCACTTGGTTTTTGCCTATAACTTTTATTATATGGTGAAAGGTTATCGAGAAACCAAAGCTTCAACTCCAAGAAAAAATTTAGAGAAATTAACTGTTAAATAAGATATAGAGATGCTTAACTTTCATAAAGATCATAAAAATTTAGTGCTGACGGCAGGCCTTGTGTTTGTTGCTTTAAGTGTTATGGTTGCCATCCTTCCAGCTTATCAAATGCAGGAAACAGTAGCCATACCAGACGAAAAGCCTTTAACAGAAGCCGAACGAGAAGGACTTCATATCTATGTTAGGGAAAATTGTATGGCCTGCCATACACAACAAGTTAGAAACATAGAAATGGATAAAGTTTGGGGTTCCAGACCCTCCATTCCATCAGATTATTTTTATAGTAAAAAACGTTTGGATATCTGGAGACAATCGCCTTCAGTTTTAGGAAGTGAACGAACAGGTCCTGATTTAACCAGTATAGGAGCTCGCCAACCTAGTGAAGATTGGCACTTACTTCATTTATACAATCCGCGTGCTGTTGTTTCGGCCTCTGTTATGCCGTCTTATCCCTGGTTGTTTTATGAAATGCCAGAAAGTATGTTGACCAAAGACGATAGAGAAGTTGTGGTTCCAGAAGCTTACTTTAATAAACCGGGCATCGTGCTTGTCGCCTCAAGAGAAGCTCTTTTATTGGTAGATTATTTAAAATCCTTGAAACAAACTGAGTTACCTACAGGGATATCAAAAGATTTTATTCCTGCCAAAAAGAGAAAACAGGTATCTGGTACTACGGCCGATTCCCAAGGAGCGCCAGCTGGCCCAGATGGTGCTAATTTGTACAAACAAGTGTGTATGGCTTGTCATCAAGACAATGGAAAAGGAATTCCTGGAGCGTTCCCACCTTTAGATGGCAGCAAAATTGTTAATGATAAAAATCATGAAACCCTTATTCGAATTATTATTCAGGGTTACGATGGTACCACGGCTTTTGGAGTCATGCAGCCATTTGGCGAATTGCTTACAGATGCTGAAATTGCTGCTATTGCTACCCACGAACGTAGTAGTTGGAGCAACAATGCACCACCCGTATCCGAAGACGATGTGAAGAAAATTAGAGAATTTATCAATCAGGAACTAAATCCATAACTTATGAAAAAGATACTAGCGGTTTTCATCTTGTTTTTTCTATTTGGACAACAAATAGTTCAAGCTTGCGATGTTTGTAAAAAAAACCAACCAGAGATATTACAGAATGTAACACATGGTGCTGGACCTTCTGGAACCTTAGATTATATTATTATTTGGGTGTCGGCAATTATTGTTGGGACTACCCTTATTTTAAGTTTAAAATACCTTATTAAACCTAGAGAAAATCAACCAGACCATATTAAGAACATTGTTAAAAATGAAGGATTTTAGTTATGGAAGATCATAGAATTATAAAAGTTTTTTTAGATGAAGATCCAAAGCCCTTTGCTTCATTTGCGCCTCCAGTAAAAATAGTACTGGATACTACCAAAATTCCAGATGGGAAGCACGTGCTAAAAATTGTCGCGAAATCTTCAGATGGTATTGAGGGCATTCGCGAAATCCCGTTTGTGGTTAGAAATGGACCTGCTATTTCGGTAGTTGGTTTAAAAGAAAATGAAACCGTAGATACCCATGTGCCTTTAATAATTAATGCCTATGGAAGCGAGAACAAAGACTTTTTTGTAATTAAAGGATCAGAAACTCCTAAAGCTATTCCTTCTTGGGTCTGGGCCTTGGTTATTTTGTTTATTGCTTTTGGTATTTTCTATCTTATAATGTATTGGAACCAAGAGTTGTACGGGTCCTTTGTTTAAAAGATATATTTTTAAATATGAATCAAAATTCCTATATTAATTACGCATATTACGGTACCGACAAATGTACCAGAAATGGTTGTCCATAGTATAACAATTGAAGCTGATTTTCATGCTATTGCTATAATGGACGGCTACGTCTGAAATTGAATTTTAAGCTTAAACAACCATTTGTTTTTAAGGGAATTATTAAAAAACCATCATTCTTCTTGAAGTAGCTTATGTTTTTAGGCAGCACTGAATTTTATAAAATTTTAAAACCATATAATTATGAAAGAAGATGACATGTTTCCAAAAACCACTCCAGATTTAATTTCTAAAAAAGCTGCTCTTGCTCCCAAAAATGTTGAAGCTTGGCGCACATTTAGCAAAACCGTTTTTCAGGCTGGAGCTTTAGACGAAAAAACCAAACAACTTATTGCGGTAGCCGTTGCACATGTTACCCAATGTCCATACTGCATTCGGGCGCATACCCCTCAAGCCTTAAAAAAGGGAGCCACCAAAGAAGAAATTATGGAAGCTATTTGGGTAGCTGCCGAAATGCGCGCAGGAGCTGCTTATGCCCATGCAACCATAGCCATGGAAGAGATGGATAAACATTAGTTTTAAACCAAATCCTTTTGGATTTAAAAAGCGTCCCAAATCTGAGAGAATAAATTTTCAACCTAGAACTTAATGCCATACTTGTATGTTAATTTATAAATTTAATACTCAGAAAACATGAAAAACGAACTTGTTAAAATTACATCTATCACGCATGCTACTCCAGATGTTTTACATATAGTAACAGAGAGACCAAAAGGAGTGAATTTTGTTCCCGGTCAAGCTACAGAAATATTTTTGTACAAAGACAGTTGGGAAAACGAAGGCAGACCTTTTACGTTTACTGGACTTCCCAATGAAAATCATTTGGAGTTTTATATAAAAACCTATCCGTCGCATCAAGGGGTCACCAATCAGTTACTTAGCTTAAAATCTGGGGACCAATTGATAATTAACGATATTTTTGGCGCGATAGCCTATAAAGGTGAAGGTACTTTTATAGCAGGTGGAGCAGGAGTAACACCATTTATTTCTATCCTTAGAGATTTAGAATCAAAGAACCAATTGGGTAACAACAAACTTATTTTTGCCAATAAAAGAAAATCGGATATCATTCTTAGATCGGAATTTGAAGCTATGTTGCAAAATAATTTCACAAACATTCTATCGAAAGAAAAAACGAAAGAATATGCCCATGGTTATATTACTGAGGATTTTATAAAAACCCATGGTAATACTTTAAATTCCTATTTTTATTTGTGTGGTCCACCTGCTATGATGGATGCCGTAGAAAACCAATTAAAGAATTTGAAGGTCTCTGATGAACATATTGTAAAAGAAGCTTTTTAGGTTCACCGATTAAATTAAATAAAAAACGGGCGCAATGTAAATAATGTTCAAAAATTTAACGAATAAAACAGCTATGAAACTCATCAAGCTTTTTTTAAGAATATCTATTTCCATCGGATTTTTATCGGCTGTGGCTGATAGATTTGGACTTTGGGGAAAGGAATATGCTGTTTGGGGAAACTGGGATGCCTTTTTGGAATACACGGCAGTTATAAATCCATGGTTTCCAGAAACCATCATTCCTGTCGTTGGCTTTTTGGCCACTACTGCAGAAATCGTCTTTGCCATTTTTCTTTTAATTGGATTTAAAACGGAACTTGTGGCTAAATTAAGTGGTATTTTACTTTTTATATTTGGAGTCTCGATGGCTTTTTCCCTAGGGATAAAAAGCCCTTTGGATTATTCGGTGTTTATAGCATCGGCTGCAGCTTTTTCGCTGAGTCTTTTAAAGGATAAGTTTTTGGAAGTAGATAGTTTAAAAAATTAACCAATAAATAAAAGTAGAATGAAAGAACGCATGGATTATTTTAAAACAGATCCTAAGGCTTTAAAAGGCATGTTGGAACTGGAAAAATATGTAGTAGCCTCTGAATTAGATCCAATAATTTTTGAATTGGTAAAAACAAGAGCCTCTCAAATTAATGGCTGTGCTTATTGTCTAGACATGCATACCAAAGATGCACGGCATGCAGGTGAAACAGAACAACGTTTATATGTTTTATCCGCTTGGAAGGAAACATCTTTTTATTCGGATAAGGAACGCGCTGCACTGGAATATACAGAAGCCTTAACTTTAATTTCTGAAAATGAGGTTTCTGATGCGCTGTATCAAAAAGTACAGACCCATTTCTCGGATAAGGAACTTTTAGCTTTAACAATGACCATTGTGGCAATTAATGGATGGAACCGAATAGCCATTGCTTTTCGTACCGTTCCGGGAAGTTATCAGATTGCTAATAAGGACTAAGATACATATGCTTTCTTTCTTAGAGAGATCTATAAATATATAGGTATAAAAATGAGTTTGAATTTAATGACCAGTGTTTGGTGTCCAAATGGAATTTGTTTTTGCAAAACAGTCTAAATCTTCTCGTACAACAGCTAAAATCAAGAACATAGAGAGTTGAGCTTCTTCCTTTAATATATCACTAAAAGCAATCTTAATTATGAATATTTTATCAAAAATTGCGGTTATAACCGGTGCCAGTAGCGGTTTAGGAGCTGCTATTTCCAAAGTTTTAATAGAAAATGGTGCAACTGTATATGGTTTAGGCAGAAAAGCAGACAAACTTCAAAACCTAAAAAAAGAATTAGGAACAAGCTTTATTCCTGTACCACTTGATATCTCGGATTTTCAAAAAGTAAAAGAATGGGTAGGAAAAGCGTTTTCAATAACTCATTCCCCAGACATATTAATTAACAATGCCGGAGTAGGTTCTTTTGCTCCTATAGATGAAATGGACCAAAAGACTTGGTATCAAATGGTAAATGTGAATTTAAATGGCTTGTATTATATCACTTCAGAAATTGTTAAACTCATGAAACCCAAAATCTCCAGTACTCATATTATTAATATAGGTTCTATACTTGGCTCTTTAGGACGTGTAGATGGCACGGCTTATTGTGCCACTAAATTTGGGGTACAGGGTTTTAGCGATGCCCTTTTTAAAGAACTTAGAGTTTTTAATATAAAAGTAACCTGTATAAATCCAGGTTCTATAGATACTTCCTTTTTTAAAAGTTCGGGTATAGATGCCCATTCTAACATGTTACAAGCAAAAGATCTTGCTCATACAGTTTTGCATGTATTGCAAACTCCCGATAATATGTTGATTAATGAGATGACGATTCGTCCACTAAATCCTAAACAACCAAAAAATTAGGTTTTCAACCGTATTTCTTTTTTTAAGACATTATACAGAATAAGTAACCTTTAAAATTAATTATAGATACTATTAATCTTTTTAGGAACAGGTTGTTAGATGGAAAAAAATAATTTTTTTTCAAGGACATTTTTCTCCTAATTGCATTGTTTTCTGAAAGTTAGAAACTAAAATTTTAACATTTTTTACAACGAAAAAATAAAAAACAAGAAATAATCGACCAAACGCTTGGTTTTTACGATTAATTACATAAATTTGTCTTATAGAACCCATAAATATCTACTATGAAAACTAAAATTACTTTATTTTGCCTTACCTTTTTATTAATGGCTGGCATGGGATATGCCCAAACTAACGCACCTAAAAGCATTATTAGCCAAGATGTACGAATCTCTAAATACCACGATCGTAAAGAATTGGAAACCATGCAAAAAGGTAGCTTGCTGAATTTGTATATTGAGCGAATAGAAATTATTGTAAAGATTTTACCTTATATAGCATTTGCTACAAAACCAGGTGTTACAATGTCAACTTTTGGAATTCCCGACACAAAAGAAAACAGAAAAGCTTTGGATGATCAAATCAGTGCTACTACAAATTATTTCTTGAGCACTATGGATTTTCAGAATAAAATATTACCCTATTCTGATAGGGCAAATTTAGTTGCAGCTATTTTATTTTATGAAGAAACTCTAAAATCACTTCATATATATAGTCAGAACAATAGATTTTAATTCCGATTATAATTAGTACGTTCAAATCCTTTGCTGATTTTTCAATTTGCTGTAAGTGATTAGAGTTTTCTTTAAATGAAATAGAAAATTTTAATCCAATTAAGTGAATGGGAAAAATATCTGTAAAGTGTCAAGTACGGAATTTTTAAACCAGGAATTATAATTGTTTTTCAGTTTGTAAAATGTAAATTTTAATATTTTCCAGAAAAAATGATTTTAATTGTTGTAAGAAAATCCCTCAAATTGAAATTAATTGATGTATTTCATCGCTTTTATTTGTATTTAATAGAATTTTAATCTATGTTTGATACTTTATTAAGAGAAATTTATGATTAATAAATAACTATTTTAACTATGAAAAATCTACCCCAAATCTTAAGTGTTTTTCTACTAGTGTTTTGCAGTGTCAACGCACAACAAGAAAAAGGAATTATTGGTACTAATAACTGGTTGAATTCTTGGACAGAATTTACTCCAGAACAGGTAGAGTACGGTGAAGCCACCGAAATCCTTACTGGTAATATTACTGCCGACACAAAACTGGTAAAGAAAAACATCTATATGTTATTAGGAAATGTTTTTGTTACAAATAACGCCACCTTAACTATAGAACCTGGAACCGTTATTATTGGAGACTTTAAATCCAATGGTGCTTTAATTATTACCAAAGGAGCTACTATAATTGCAGAAGGCCTTGTTACCGATCCTATAGTTTTTACTTCTAATAGAAGTGTTAAGAAAGCTGGAGATTGGGGAGGACTAATCATTCTTGGTAATGCCCCGATCAATAAATTTGGAAATGGTTCTTCTGTAAACCATGATTTTAAATCTGTTTCTTACGAGCAAATAAGTTATGGTGGAGAAAACATTGAAGACAATTCTGGAATTTTAAGATATGTAAGAATTGAATTTGCTGGCAAGAAACTACCAGATGGTGATAATTTTAACGCGCTATTATTGGCTGGTGTTGGGAGTCAGACCATAATGGAAAATGTTATGATGAGTTTTTCTGAAGGTAATTCATTGAGCGTTTATGGCGGTCAAGTGAACTTGAGCAAAATGGTTTCGTATAAATCCAATCGTATTGATTATAACTTTAATTATGGTACACAGTGTAATATTTACAACTCTCTGGCTGTAAGGTCTTCATATATTTCTAGTCCTGAAGGATCTCGAACCATGCATGTGGCTTCGTACGCGAATGATAAAAGTGAAATCGATTTCTCTAAAAAACAAACTTCAGTAATAGGTACCAACTTAACACTTATTAATTCTAGTGATGATTTACAATCTGAAATTAAAATGGGCTTGGTTAAAGAAGCTATCTATGTGGCTGAAGCCGCATCTTTAGACATGGGCAAGAGCGTTATTTCTGGATTTAATCCGGCTGTTTTATTTGAGAATAAAATTAAAATCAATAACGAAAATTTAGATAAAATCAGATTAACCGAAATGTATTTCAATAATTGCAAAGGAAATATTTTTGTGGAGTACAATTCCAACAATGAAGATTTAGAAAGTTGGTACGGAAACAGTAGTTTCTTTAATGTGTATTCCAAAGGATTGGATTCTGAAACTTTTATTGATATAAAAAACTCAAAAAGACCAGACTTTAGATTGCGTATTAATAAAATTATTGCATCTAGTTTAGACTAAATTAACCGAACCTAATAACTAACTATTTAACCTCAAAAAATCCAAATATTCGAAAGTTTTACCCAATATCATGAACATTCGCTCTAGACATTTAACCTTAAATTAATTCGTTAACATGTTTTAAATCCGATAGTTGTATAGTGACTTTGGAATTTATTACCTAGACACTCCTTGGCTTTTAGTACCGAATACAAACAATTTAAGTGTATGCATAAAACTACTTTTGTAAGAAACCTTTTTTTTGTCTTGTGTTTTTCAGTTCTTGTTTTTAGCCAGAACTTAAAAGCTCAGATAGTTATTGGTGCTCCAAATTTAGGTTTTACTCAGGCTTGTGCTAATGATGGGTTTAATACCTATAATGTTACGTTTGTTTTTTCACCAGCAGCCCAGTTAGGTGCCGGAAATCAGTTTATTATAGAAATGTCTGATGCGGATGGTAGCTTTGCTAATCCCACCCAAGTTTATACATCGAACGCAGGTCAGGTGACTTCATCTCCTGCTACTTTAGGTTTTTCGTTGCCAACAGATACGGCTGGAGAGACTTATAGAATAAGAATAAAAAGTACGGCTCCGGGAGCAACAAGTTCTGCTTCTCCTGCTTTTCCTGCATATTACAAAATTCAAGACAGTCCGTTCACAATCAATCATTTAATTCCAACTGCAGTATATTGTGCTGGAGGAAGTTATATATTAACCATAGATAATCCTGGTACTGGATTAAACGATTCTCCATTAAATTATCCACACCTTACTTATAATTGGTATAGAGAAACAGGGCCAACAACTTCGGTTTGGGTAGCAGACAGCGAAAGTCTAGCGGTTAATTCCCCTGGAAAATATTTTGTAGAAACTAATTATGGTACTTGTACTTCAGACTCTTATTCTAATCGAGTTACTGTAACAGAGTCTACTACAGGTTCTACAACAACTATTGTATCTAGTCTTGGAAATCCATTCTGTCCGGACGGAGGTTCAACCACTTTGACCACATCTACAGGTACTAGTTACCAATGGTATTTAAATGGCACAGCTATTTCTGGAGCCACAGACCAAACTTATAACACCGAATTATCTGGAACCTATTCCGTACAAGTTAATTTAGGTGGCTGTACTGCTTCGGCAAGCATTAATTTGGTAAGCGAAATGTTTACCAGTTCTTTAAACGTAGATCCTGAAAACACGATAGATCCGGGAGATAGTTTAGACGTTATAATAAGTACAACTGCGGATGCTCCAGAATTTTTATGGTATTTAAATAATACTCTAATTCCAGGAGCTATAGGAAATAGTTACCAAGCCACACAAGTTGGAAATTATAAAGTTATTATCAATCAAACAACAGGCTGTTTGGTTTCAAATGAATTAATATTTGAAATTACAGAAACTCCAAATCCATTTCCAGATGTGGCGGATATTCCAAATTTAATCAGTCCGAATGGCGATGGTATCAACGATACTTGGGTAATTCCTAGTCAGTATGTAAGTGGAACAAATACCCAAGTAATTATTATGAATTCTTATGGGAAAGTCGTTTTAAATACGAAGGAGTATCAAAATAACTGGCCTAATGACGACTCATGGAATTTTAAAAGTGTCAATCCAGTTTATTATTATGTGATTACTACACAAGATAATAAAACAAAAAAAGGTTCTATAACCATCGTGAAATAATATGAAAACATTTTTACTTATAATAGTCATATTTTTCTGTTCGACACAATTCAGCTTCTCTCAAGAAGACGGTGTTGTATCGTTGGCTATTCCTGTAAGAAGTTCTCTAAAATTTAACCGCTACGTTATAAATCCTACTTTTAGTTTTGTAAGGGAACAAAACACGTATATCAATATTACCAACAAAAGAGAATGGGGCCAGTTTGATGATGCTCCACAAACCTACCTAATTAATTATTCTGGAAGATTTAGAGAAAATATTGGGGTTGGAGTTGGTCTTTTTCAACAAAATTATGGGGTATTAACCACCTTTGGAGGTCTTGTAAACATGGCGTATAACGCTAGATTAGATACAGACAGCAACTTAACCTTTGGTTTAAATCTTGGGTTTTATAAAAGCAGTATTAATGATGGGAAAGTAGTTGTTAATCAACCAGATCCATCTTTAGATAACATTCCTAATAACATGGTTCTTAGTGTTAGTCCAGGAATAAATTACGGATTGGTATTTTTCGACTTTGGTTTGTCCGTAAATAATTTGGTTCAATACAATATTAAATCTTCCGAACTTCTTAAAGAAGATCCGCAACAAAGTGTCCAAGCACATCTTATGTATACAGGTTATTTATCTAGCCGTGGATTTTTTGATGAAAGTAAATTCACCACTTTAATTAGATCTGAATTTAAAAAAGATCAAACTATTTTTTCAGGAATAGCCATGCTTACAGTTCCTAAAGGAATTTGGGCTCAAGCAGGTTATAATACGGTTTACGGATTTACTGGAGGACTTGGAATTAACATCACGAAACAAATTGCTGTAGAATACAATTATGAAAAAGCTGTAGGCGACTTAGCCACTTTTGGTGCTTCACATGAATTTACCTTGGCTTATAAATTTGAAAGTAAAGACAGATATTATTATAGTGGAGACGATAGGGAAGAAGCTCTTCTTTCTCCAGATAAGAAGAAAAAGCCAGGTCTTTCTAACAAGGCAAAAATGGATGCAGAAGAGAGAGCTCGAGTAACAGAAGAAAGAGCCGCCGACAAAGCAGCAGCTATAGAAGAAGCAAGACTAGCAGCCGAGTTAAGAGCACAAGATAGAAAAGACGCTCAGCAGCAAGCCATATTTGATGGAGAAGATAAAGCTCAAGCCCAAGCAGCAGCAGCCGAAGCAGCTGCTCAGGCTCATGCTGCGGAACAAGCTCGATTAGCCGCGTTAGCAGCTGCGAAAGCCCAAGCAGATGAAGAAGCTAGATTGGCCGCCTTAGAAGCAACCCAAGCACAAAAAGATGAACAAGCTCGATTAGCCGCATTAGCAGCTGCGAAAGCCCAAGCAGATGAGGAAGCTCGATTAGCCGCGTTGGCAGCAACCCAAGCACAAAAAGATGAAGAAGCCAGATTAGCGGCGCTGGCAGCAGCCCAAGCTCAAGCAGATGAGGAAGCTAGATTAGCTGCAGAAGCAGCGGCCAAAGCGAAAACAGAAATTGTGAAAGCTGATGCTCAAGTCACTCAAAAAGATGAATTGTCCAAATCGATGTTTGCTTTAACTGAAACAAACAAAGAGTCTAAAATGGTACAAGAAGAATTATTAAATAGGTTAGATGAGGCCATAGCTATAAAAGATAAAGACCTTAAAGATTTAAGGGAAGAAAACGATTTAAGTGAGCAAGGTATTTATTTGGAACCAAAACCATTTAAGAGTATTACTGCAGAAAACAGAGCATTAGCAGCCTTACAAGCCGATTTGGATAGATCCATGGCTGAAAGAAATAAAACTATAAAGGAGTTGGAAGAGCTTTACATTCAAAGAATTAAAAAAGGTTCTAACAAAGACGATGCGACGAGTAAGTATTACTTAGAAACTATTCAAAGCATAAGAGCTGAACAACAGCAATCGGAAAAAATAAAAGCGAGATTGGTTTCAACCTTAGAGACTATTAATGTACAAACAGAAATAGAAAGAAGACGACGTATTAAACGTGCTCAATTTGATAATGAAAAAGATAGATTCTTAAAGGATTTAGCTGCTTTAGAACGAATTAAGGCAACAACACCATTAAGCAACACACCTTTAACTCCCGAAGACTTTTACTTTGGAGAAAAGCAAAGTGGGAATGTGCAAATCTTAAAAGGTGTTCAAAATGTAGATACTGGCTTTTACATGATCATTGCTGTTCATGATAATGCTAAGGATAGAGATGCTTTCTTAGAAAAAGTTGTGTCCACTGGACAAAATAATATTAATTTCTTCTTCGATGTCAATACAAGTAAGTATTTTATTTACTACCAGAAATTTGATAATCTAGATGAAGCAATGAATAAATTACAATCAAAAGGAGATAAAGCCTATAACGGAAATATGTCTGTTGTAAAAATTGAAAATTAAGGAAAAGAACTAATTTAAAAGCACCATTTGGTCTTCATTATGTCCCTGATGTTGGTTAAATGTTTATAAATATATTATCATGAAAAAACCTACTTTTTTTAAGATTGGCATCGTTGTAACCATCTTATTGATGAGTTTACAAACTATCGCCCAAAATTTTGTGCCCTTTACTCC
>NZ_DATGNO010000176.1:0-30002 GCF_035306705.1 Xanthomarina sp. | reverse complement strand
TAACTTTTGTGTTTTCGAATCTAATCCCAACCCTTTTGGAATCAAGTCCTACTATTTTAACTTGATAGAAACTTTAAGATAATATCTGAATACTTCCGTATTCAGAGTATTTGGATCGTACTATATTCAGGTGAAAAACCTCCTCTATACTCTATAAGTTTTGAGAACATAAACTTTATAGAAATTAATTCCAAAGTCATTTACTTTGCTGAATATTAAAAATTAGCTTAGGACTATTAACTTTTGGATTCTATTTTAAAAACTCCTAAGTAACTGTCTATAAATATACTAAAAATATTTCAGAGAAAAATTATTTCTATTATCAGGTTTCTGGAAGAAATTTTACTTAACCAAAATGCCGCACTTAAAGCGATTGATGTTAAGGAGAACCGGGTTAAAAATAGGTGTTAGATGGATTTTGAGGAAATGATTTGAATTCCTAGATATTCCATCTTCTTTTTAATTTCCTTAAAAGCTTCTGAATCTAATGGCTGCGATGCATCTTCAATAAAGAAACATGCAAAGCCTTCTTTAAAAGCGTCGTATGCAGAGAAATACACACAAATATCTGCTGCAAGACCACATAGAAATAGTTGTGATACACCCTTTTCTTTTAAATAACCAGCCAATCCAGTAGACTTTAAATGACCATTGTCGTAAAATGCACTATAACTGTCTATTTCCTTATCTGTTCCCTTTCTAAAAATCGCTTCCCACTTTTGAGTTTCCAGATCGGGATGAAATTGAGCTCCCTCTGTTCCTTGCACACAATGATCTGGCCACAAAGTTTGTGGTTTTCCATGCATCTCAACCTCTTCAAAGTTGGCTTTTCCATTATGGTTGGAAGCAAAGCTTACATGGTCTTGAGGATGCCAATCTTGAGCGGCAACCACGAGATCAAATTTATGTTGTATGCTATTGATTACTGGTACTATTTCATCTGCATTGGGAACAGCAAGCGATCCGCCAGGCATAAAGTCGTTTTGTACATCAATTATAAGGAGGGTTTTCATAGTTGTCTTTTTTTATTGATCATATTGGTATAATTTGCTTCGTTTTATATCAAATTTAAAACTTATGTTTTTGAACCAACTTATCGCGTTCTTGCTTGAGTTTGGTACTAAGGCCTATTTTATAAATGTGTGGGTTTTGAAACCGTTTATATTCGTCGGGAAGTTTTTCTAATCGAGATTGCGAATAGCTGGCAATTTCAGTCACAGATCGTGGTGAATTTACTTTTTTACCATGTTCCATCACCTTTTCAAGCAGAGGTTCATGAGTAAAGCGACTGAGATTTAAACTTTTATTAGCGTCGAATGCATGTTCCATTTCGGTTACCTTTTCTTCCTTAAATAGTGCCACCGCATCGGCTCCATAAAACATCCCATTTTCATCCAACATTCTATACACTTGTTTTTTGTAAGGCAGCGACACCTTAATTATATCTTCAGAAAGTTTGATTCTTGGTTCTCCATTGTATTCTGATAATTTATAAACACCACCCAAGGAAGCATCAGGTTTTCCTGTAACTAGGTTTGTTCCTACCCCAAAAATATCAATGGGCGCACCTTGCTCCTTAAGACTTTTTATAACATATTCATCCAACTGGTTAGAGACTACAATTTTTACATAGTCCAAATTGGCATCATCCAACATCCTTCGTGTTTTTTTTGATAAATACGCCAAATCGCCACTGTCTAATCGAACGCCCAATAATTGTTCTCCCTTTTTCTCCATTTCCTTAGCAACAATCATGGCATTTGGCAATCCACTTTTAAGCGTATTAAAGGTGTCAACTAAAAGCACGCAGTTTTTTGGGCGCCACTTTGCAAAGTCCCTAAAAGCCTGTAATTCATCCTCATAACTTTGTATAAAGGAGTGCGCCATGGTTCCTGAACATGGAATGTTATAATCTTCAGCTGCTTTTACATTGCTAGTACCGTCAAAGCCACCAATTGCTGCCGCTCTTGATGCATAATATCCACCAGTTGCATGGGCTCGACGTAAGCCCATGTCCAATAGAATTTCTTTTTTTGCACTGTAGCGTATTCGGCTGGCTTTTGTAGCAATGAGCGTTTGAAAATTGAGCATATTCAGTAAAAAAGTCTCAATTATCTGCGCTTCTATTATATTAGCTTCTACTTGTAAAATGGGACGGTTTGGAAATACAACATCCCCTTCTTTACAAGAATAAATAGCACCGCGAAAACGAAAATCCCTTAAATAATCCAGGAAATCTTTTTCAAATCCGTGTTGTTCTAAATAAGCGATATCTGAAACTGAGAACTTGAGTGTTTCAAGAATGTCCAACACATCCTCTAGTCCAGTAAAAATTGAATATCCACCATTAAAAGGATTATTTCGATAATAATAGTCAAAAACCGCTCTTCCAGATGGTTTCGTTCTAAAATAGACTTGCGCCATGGTAAGTTGATAAAGATCTGTATAAGCAGCTGTAATTTGCATAAGAGTTTGTTTTAATTTAGAGTTCTAATTCTGTTAAAATATTCAAAAATTTATGTGCTTTCTTTAGTTATAATTAAATAAAAAGCCCTTTAAAAACCGCGAAATTAATCTGGTAAATATTATGTCACCAAGTTAAAAGTTTTTTTGCTAAAAGTTATTCATTTTATCGTTATATAAAAACCATTAAATAAAGTTTTAAACATATTCTCAGTTGGATTTCCTAAAAACCCTCCTATCTAAAAGAGCTAGGTTTTTAATTGAAAATTGCGTTTTAGGAGCGGCTTTCAAATATATAAAGTATTTTAGAGAGATTCCAAATAGCTACAAATCACATGGATATGATACGTTATATCCATAATAAAATCTCATATTAACATCTCATAACATTGTTTTAAATACTGATTTATAGTTAGTTACACTTATTTGTCTCAAGTATTACAAAACATCTCAACTAAATTATTTATTTAGATATTCATCTTATTTGTTGTTATTATTTTTCATCTTTAGTAGGAATATGATTATTCTCACCTTTCGTTAAAATTCATTTCTCTATTTTTAACTCACAATTCATTGTAATATGAAGTTTAATTTTAAAATACTTCCAGAAAGAGGCTCCTCTTGGCGCACATTTGCAGTTTTCGCAATTGCTTGTGTGATGGGATTAGGGTTTTTCATAATGAGAGAAGCTGAAGTTGTTTCCTATTTATCAGATAATCCACAGGCCTGTGTAAACTGTCACGTCATGACCCCTGTATATAATAGTTGGATGCATAGTTCCCACAGAGAATGGGTTTCTTGTAATGGCTGTCATGTTCCACAAGACAATATTTTTAACTCTTATTATTTTAAAGCTAAAGATGGTTTGTACCATTCGGCTGTTTTTACAGCTAGGGCAGAGCCAGATGTTATTACCATGCGTGAAGCTTCAGAAGAAGTTGTTCAAAACAACTGTATCAGATGTCACATTCAGCAAGTTACAGAAGTTAAGTATGATGGCTGGCTTGATAATCATAAAGAAAATCGTACAGAAAGAGCCTGTTGGTCTTGTCATCAAGAAGTACCTCATGGTCGTATACACGGCCTATCCACAGTAAAATATAATATTGCCCCTTTACCTACCGATCAAGATGAAATGGTAATCCCGGAATGGTTGGCAAAAGAAATGGAAGCACAATAAACCTCAACAAATATGAAAAACAAAGTTCTCTTCGTCGTAACAATTGTAGTGGTCTTTTTATTAGGACTACTCGCATCAAGTATTATTAATAGGAAAAATGAGGCCAAATACAAATATGTGCCCAATGTAGAAATTGGCAAAAATGAGCCAAGAAATGAGGAATGGGGCAAAAACTATCCTCGGGAATACCAATCCTATATGCAAACAGCAGATACTTCATTTGCCTCGTATCAAGGCGGGTCGGCAACAGTTGATATGCTTAAAGAAGACCCTAGAATGGTTGTGCTTTGGGCAGGATATGCTTTTTCAAAAGACTACAATCAAGGTCGTGGTCACTTTTATGCCATAGACGATCTTCATAACTCTTTGCGTTCTGGAGCTCCAGAAAATAAAGAAGATGGTCCAATGCCAGCTACTTGCTGGGCATGTAAAGGTCCAGACGTACCTCGATTGATGGACGAACATGGAGTTGGAGAGTTTTATGCTGGTACTTGGGCAGAAAATGTTTCTGAAGTGGTCAACCCAATTGGTTGTGCAGATTGTCACGACCCAACAAGTATGAAATTACGTATTACTAGACCTGCACTGGTTGAGGCTTTTCAAGCAATGGGTAAAGATATCAACAAGTCAACCCACCAAGAAATGCGCTCATTAGTATGTGCGCAATGTCACGTAGAATATTATTTTAATAAAAACAAACCGGGTCATGAAGGTACTAGTTACCTTACTTTCCCATGGGAAAACGGATTTTCGGTTGAGGACATGGAAAAATATTACGACGACATTGGTTTTTCAGATTGGACACACGCTATTAGTAAAGCACCTATGTTAAAAGCGCAGCATCCAGATTATGAAATCTTCCTTACAGGAGTTCATGCCGATCGTGGTGTTTCATGTGCCGATTGCCACATGCCTTATAAGAGTGAAGGCGGACAAAAGTTTACCGATCACCATTTACAATCGCCTTTAAATAATGTAGCCAATTCTTGTCAGGTATGTCATAGAGAAGAAACAGATAAACTTATAGCCAATGTATATGACAGACAACGAAAAGCCAATGAAAACAGAATTAAATTAGAAGATGTCTTGGTGAAAGCACATGTTGAAGCAGGAAAAGCTTGGGAACTTGGTGCCACTAACGAACAAATGAAAGATATACTTATGAGTATTCGTCACGCACAATGGCGTTGGGATTATACTGCTGCTTCTCATGGTGCTTCCTTCCATTCACCTGTAGAAATAGGTCGGGTATTAGGTAGCGGGCTTGCAGAAGCACAAGAAGCACGTGTTATGTTAGTGCGTCTTTTAGCAACTTTAGGTCATAACGACCCTGTAGCAATGCCAGATATTTCTACTAAAGCGAAAGCGCAAAAATATATAGGTCTCGATATGGACAAACTTAGAGAAGAGAAAGAAGAATTTAAAACCAACGTCTTGCCAAAATGGCTAGAAGAAGCCAAAGAGCGTGAAGCTAAAATGGGTTCAAAGAAAGTAGTAAGCGCCAATTAAAATTCTGCGCCAAACGCGGTTTTAAAAAAACTTTAACGGCTTATTTAAGCCCTATTCCTCTCTATGAAATATATTTATCGACTCTTTTCGTCTTCTGTTCTAGCCTTAGTTTTACTTCTAATCTTTGCTGTTTCCATGGCCGCAGCCACCTTTATTGAAAATGATTTTGGCACAGATACCGCTTGGATTAAAATCTATGATGCTTTGTGGTTTGAATTGGTTATGGTTGGTTTGGCACTATGTTTCTTAGCCAACACCTTTAAGTATAATTTATGGCGAAAAGAAAAATGGGCAGTGCTTCTTTTTCATTTGGCATTTATTGTTATAATTATTGGTGCGGGAATTACACGATATGATTCCTACGGAGGAATTATGCGTATTCGGGAAGGGCAAAGTTCCAGCACCATTATTTCAGATAAAAATTATTTACAAGTTCATATTTCAAACGGAAATAAAACTAGGCATCTTCAAAAAAAGATGGAGTTTTCCCCTTTAAATAATAATAACTTTTCTATAGACACAGATATTGAAGATACACCCATTACCATTTCCTTAAAGGAGTTTGTTGCCGATGCTTTACCTGAAATTGTGGATGATCCTAAAAAGGGAACACCTTTGTTGCAAATGGTTGTGACTTCTGGCAACGGTAGGGAAACTCTTTTTTTAAACAAAGGAGAAGTGGAAATTATTGGACCACAAAAACATAAAGTAGGATTTGAAGCCCAAGAAGAAGGAATTATCAATATTATTGAAACAGACGGACAGTTTAAAATCTGGGCGCCTCACCCACTCGATTTCTTTGTAATGGCCGATCAAAAAGCAGGTGTAATTAAAGGAGATTCTCTTCAGAATATGAGTCTTAAAACCTTGTATAGACACGGTGATTTATCTTTTGTCCCGTTATCTTATCACGAGTATGGAAGCATGAAATTGGTAAGTACTTCAGAAAAACCAAAAGACAACGATCCCACAAAAGACGATGCAGTAGTACTAAACGTTAGTATTGGAGACAAAACCGAGGAAGTGATGCTTTTGTACCGAAAAGGATTTTTGCCTACCACCCATGAAACCACAGTAGATAATATAAACCTCAGTTTTTCTTACGGTGCCATGCCGATTGAAATTCCATTTTCGGTGAAATTAAATGACTTTCAATTGGAAAGATATCCTGGTTCTGAAAGTCCATCTTCCTACGCTAGCGAGGTGACCGTTATAGATGGTGAGACCGAGATGCCATTTCGAATCTATATGAATAATGTATTGGATTATGGTGGTTTTCGTTTTTATCAAGCCAGTTACGACACCGATGAAAAAGGAACACTTCTAGCTGTAAACCATGACGTTTTAGGCACAGTTACCACTTATATCGGCTACCTATTCTTAACGATTGGGATGTTCTTTACGCTCTTTGGAAAAAGAACTCGTTTTACGACAATTACTAAAAAACTCAAGAAAATAAAAAATTACGCCCCTTTCCTACTACTTTTCTTATTAAGTTCTTTTGACACTTTTGCTCAACCAGCGATGCAAAAGGATTCGATACCATCTGTTACTGAATTGGTTATAGCACAAAAAATAGACAAACAACATTCCGATTTATTTGGAAGAATCCTAGTTCAAGATATAGACGGAAGAATTAAGCCTATCCATACATTAGCTTCAGAGTTTTTACGAAAAATATATGGCAAATCAACTTTCACCTATAAAGCAGAAGCTAAAAGAATAAGTTTGGATGCCAATCAGGTGTTTTTGGCTATGCACGTTTCACCTGGAGCTTGGCAAAAAATACCTATTATTAAAATAGATGCCAGAAAAGGAGGTGATTATTTTAAGCCTCTTAAAATTACTAAAGATGGATATATCTCCTTCGATCATTTAATTAATCCAAATGGAGATTATGTGTTATCCAAAATGGTAGAAGATGCCCATGCAAAAAAACCTGCCGAGCAAAACGAATTTGATAAGGAAGTTATTAAAGTAGATGAGCGTTTTAATATCTTATTTAATATTTTCTCAGGAAATTATTTAAAAATTTTTCCAAATAGTCTAGATGACAAGGATACTTGGTTTAGTTATAACCATCACTTTAATGACTTTCCAGTAGAAGACGGCCGTTTTGTTCAAAACATTACTAGAACCTATTTTAATGATATTGCTTCCAAAAATTGGGCTGAAGCTACAGATAAACTTTCCTATATAGATACTTACCAAAGTACCTTAGGCAAGGACATTATCCCTACCCAAGAAAGAATTGAAGCCGAATTGTGGTATAACCAAATGAATTTGAACTTTTGGCTGTTCCAAACCTTTTTCACCATTGGATTAATCATGTTGGTATTGGCCCTTTCAAAAATATTTGTACAAAAACGACTTGTAAATATTCTTTGGAATTTCCTCGTTTTAATAGCATTAATCAGTTTCTTGGTATTTACAGGAAACATTTTGTTACGTTGGTATATAGGGCAGCATCCACCTTGGAGCAACGGTTACGAAATGATGGTTTTTGTAGCTTGGGTACTTATGCTCTGTGGCTTACTTACTTTTAGAAAATCGGATTTTTCCTTGCCTTTAGCCACTTTGTTTTCTGGATCTTTGTTATTTGTAAGCTATTTAGATTGGTTAAATCCAGAGATTACCAATTTAATGCCTGTTTTAAAATCGTCATTTTGGTTAAAGGTTCATGTGGCTACAATTGTTAGTAGTTATGCGCCTTTGGCGTTATCTGCTGTTTTGGGCTTTATGGCATTAATCTTAATGATTATTAAAACTGAAAGTAGCGCTAAGAAAATTGATGTTCGAATTAAGGAACTCACTTACATTAACGAGATTTCTATGACCATAGGCCTATTTGTATTAACTATAGGTACTTTTTTAGGAGGGGTTTGGGCAAACGAATCCTGGGGGCGTTATTGGGCATGGGATCCTAAGGAAACTTGGGCCTTAATTTCCATTATTATATATGCCATTGTATTACATCTACGATTTGTTCCTGCACTTAATAGTCGCTATACTTTGAACACGGCAAGTGTTTTTGCTTTTGGATCTATTATTATGACTTCTTTTGGGGTGAATTACTATTTAACAGGCTTACATAGTTACGCAGCAGGAGACCCTATACCAGTTCCGAAGTTTATTTATATATTGACTGTGGTTGTAATTGTTGTAGCTATTATAGCATTTATAAGAGTTCGGAAATTTAAAAAGAGAGTAGGATAATGAAAATGTTTAATTTCTGAATGGAAATTAAAAGTGTAAAATAAAAAAAGACCTTAGTTGCTATTTTATCAAATGTGCTTCTAAGGTCTTTAAATTTATTTGGTTAAGCTTCTTCCAAGCTTCTTTTTGTTTTTCTATACGTGTAATTAGGATAAATATTACGTTTGGCAAAACGGTTCACCTTATCGCTATTAATCATTTTAATATAGACTTGTTTGGTAACACCAAAATATTCGTAGGTGGAACCATCTAGAAAGGTAATTTCCATCAATAAACCTTTATGGGTGTAATCTGCAATTCCAGAATTGGTAATTGTCTCTGTGTAGTCTCCTAAATTAGCTTCAATGGTTTCTGGTGCCATACTCACTAAAAAATGATAGCCATCGATAATTTTTCTACTTTGTATTTCAGCTTCTTCCTGTAAAGCATCTCCATTTTGGAATTTATCTGGATGCCATTCTTTAACTAAATCACGGTAACTCTTTTTCAAAGTCTTTAATTCGACTTCGTTTTCCACTCCAAAGAGTTTTTTATATTCATTTATGCGCTTCATATCAAATTTTTATTTGAGGGCGCAAAAGTACATGTTATTTTCAGATGAATAACTATCCTAACCCATAAAAAAACAAACAACTACAAAATGCTTACACGAACTTTTTTCTTTTTCAATCTGCTGTTGTTCAATTTGTCAACTAACGACCCAGCAATACTAAGAGGAACTGCCACAAAAGCACAATCCTGTTTTAATTCAATAGTTCCTAGCTGGTCTTTGGTTAAACCTCCTTCTTTAAAAAACAATCCCGCAATATCTCCTTTAGAGATTTTATCTTTTCTTCCTCCTGAAATAAATAGAGTCTCCCAGAATTGGGGTTTCACAGGTGCTTTTTTGGAAATATTTTCGATTTTTGGTTTACCAATAAATGCAGGCAGGTCTTCGCCCTCCCATTTTAAGATGTAAGCAGTCCCTTTTGAGTTTACTCTAGCCGTTCTGCCATTTCTATGTGTAAACTCTTCTAAAGCATAAGGAAGCTCGTAATGAATAATAAAATTCATTTCTGGAATATCTATTCCTCTTGAAGCTAAATCGGTTGCAATTAAAATCTGACTGGTGCCATTTCGAAATTTAATTAAAGAACGTTCTCTGTCTTTTTGCTCCATTCCACCAGAAAAACAGGTATGACTTATCTTGTTTTTTTCTAGATATCTACTTACCAAATCTATACTGTCTTTTAAATTACAGAAAACAATGCCCTGTTGGTTTCCAAGATGTAAAAGCAAATTCAATAAGGCGGGAAGTTTATTGCTTGTTGGCGAAATGACTGTTTTAATAATTAATTTCGAATGTTTTTCCTCATTTAAATAATTGATAATCGTGGGTTTATCCAATCTTACAAAGCCCGGAATTTTAACTCCTTGAGTTGCAGAGGTTAAAATGCGTTTATTTAAAGCAGGTAATTGACTGATAATGCGTTTCATTTCCTGTTCGAAACCTACTTCTAACGATTTGTCAAATTCATCTAATACTAGGGTTTTTATACTTGCCAAAGAAAATCTTTCGTTTTCAAAATGATCGGCAATTCTTCCTGGAGTTCCTATTAAAATAGCAGGCACATGTTTGATTTCAATTTTATCCTTAGACATAGGTCTGCCCCCATAAACAGCATTCACTTTAAAACCCGATCCCATATCTCGAGCTACTTGTTCAATTTGTATGGCCAATTCTCTTGAAGGTACTAATATAAGCACTTGCACATCTGTACAGTCTGGTTTTAGGAGATCTATAATGGGCAATAAAAAAGCCAAGGTCTTCCCGGAACCTGTAGGAGAAAGCAAGACAGTATTTGTAGTTGTTTCAATAACTGAAATAGCTTCCTCTTGCATGGGATTTAACTCATGAATATTTAATTTTGATAAAATGTCTTGCTGATCTTTGATGTTACTTGCCATAAAAATTATTTCTTTTTTGCCTTCTCAGCTTGTGGGTTTCCCATATTTGTTTGTGCTAAATAATCGGCCAATATTTTTTCGATCAGCTCTTCTTTGGTTAAGTGATGAAAGATGGTGGTTATCTTGTTTTTGTATGTTTCAGAAATATGGCGATTTGGTTTTGTTTTGAAGATTTTTTTCGCCCAAAGCAAACCGTTGTTTTCTTCAATGCTGAGGGCATCTGCTTTTTGAAACTTTTTGAAGCTAATGCCTAATTCTTGTTCAAAGTCGGCAATATCTGCTACTTCCTCTTCTTGTAAAATAGTTAGAGAAAACCCCTTGGCTCCTGCTCTAGCTGTACGTCCACTTCTGTGTACATAAGCATCGTAAGTATCCGGTAAATGGTAATTAACAACGTATGAGATTTCCTTAACATCAATACCTCGCGCTGCTAAATCTGTAGCGACTAGAATATCTATATAGCCTTCCCTGAATTGACCCATAATGCGATCGCGAATCCCTTGGGTTAAACTTCCGTGAAGCGCTCCAGAAGAAAATTTATTAATAGCTAGGTTTTTAGCTAATTTATTGACAGCTGCTTTGGTTTTACAAAAAATAATGCCTCTTTCTCCTTCTTTAGAATTTAAAAAATGAAGTAATACGTCTAGCTTTTCTATAGGTTCTACAACCACGTATTGATGATCGATTCCTTGATGTCCCACTGTTGACATATCTGCCTCAATGTGAATGACATTTTTAGACATATAATTTTGAACCAGCTGTTTTACGGTTCCCGGCATGGTAGCAGTAAAAAGCAAGGTTCTTCTGGATTTAGGAATCTCTTTGATAATGCTATCTAGACCTTCTTTTAAAGCACTCACCATTTCATCGGCTTCATCCAAAATAAAATAAGAGATGTTTTTGATGTTTATGGCATTTCGGCTTACTAAATCGGCCAAACGCCCAGGAGTTGCAACCACGATATGTGTAGTTGATAGCAAGCGCTCTATTTGTGGCTTAATTGGAATTCCTCCACAAATTGCTGCTATTGAAATTTCTGGGCTATGAGAAGCAAAAGAGACTAAGTTGTGATAGATTTGCTGTCCCAATTCTCGCGTTGGTGCTAGTATAACCGCTTGAATATCTATGGATTTTATATCTATTAATTGTAATAGTGGCAAACCAAAGGCGGCCGTTTTACCGGTTCCTGTTTTTGCTAAGGCAACCACATCCTCTTTTTGGTTGAGCAGTACTGGGATTGCTTTTTGTTGAATATCTGTAGGAACAGAAATCTGTAAAGCAGTTAAACTTTGCAGTAAATGTTCATGAATCCCTAAATCTGAAAATGTTTTTGACATCTAATAATTTTCAACAAAGATAATCACAGTTTTACAAGAAGCGCTTCCGATCAAATAATTTTAATAAATGATTTAATCGGAATTTACTATCTGCAATATGTTTGTTATTTTAAAATAAAAAGCCATCAAAAAATGATAGCTTTAAATGGGCTTTTATACTAGTTGACTAGGCCAATTTAACATTTATGGCATTAAGTCCCTTTTCACCTTGCTCTACTTCAAAGGTTACTTTGTCATTCTCGCGAATTTGATCGATTAGATCATTTTTATGTACAAATACATCTACTTCTGAATCGGATTGGGTAATAAAACCAAAACCTTTGGCATTATTGAAAAATTTTACGGTACCTTCTTTCATTTGATTTACTTTTTTAGTTCTAATTAATTTGTTTAATATTTTTTTAATCATTTTTGTTCTGTTTTTGTTTAATAAATAGTGTTGTGCAATACTTCTTATGTCAAGTTTATCGCGGGTTTTCTTCCTAGTGCTCGAAGCATTTTGGTGTGATCTTTTAAAGCCTGATAAACACTTGTTTTGACATGATATGGCATGCCAAACTCTTTGGCCGTATCAGATACTATTTTCGTTAGGCTTTTGTAATGTACGTGGCAAACATCTGGAAGAACATGATGTTCTACCTGATAATTTAACCCTCCTATCAGCCAAAATAAGAGTTTGCTTTTGGGTGAAAAATTACTAGTAGTTTCAAATTGATGTCTGTACCACTCATTTTTCATCATTCCTTTTTCATTAGGTAATGGAAAATCGGTTTCAGGCATAATGTGTGCTATTTGAAATACGGAACTCACCATAAGGCCTGTTACCACATGCATACTTAAAAAGCCAAGTAAAATAATCCACCAGGATAAAGGTACCATAATCATTGGAAGTATCAAAGCATAGGAATAATAAAATAGTTTCCATGCCGTAATACTAAGGATTCCTTTGGTGAATTCGTTTTTTTCTGGCAACAGGCCCATCCGGTTATAACGGGTTAAGCGGACAAAATCTTTAGCTGTTATCCAGAATAAAGTAGAGATTCCGTAAAAGAACCAAATATAGATATATTGAAATCGTTGTGACCAATGATGTTTGCCATTTGGTGAAAAGCGTAGAAAAAACGGGGTATTTATATCATCGTCTGCATGATCAATATTTGTATATGTATGATGTAAGACATTGTGTTGAATCCTCCAGACCTTGTCGCTGGCACCAATAAGGTTAAAAGTGTAACCCAATAAGGTATTGATTCTTTTATTTTTCGAATATGCACCATGAATGGCATCGTGCATCACTCCCATTCCAATTCCCGACATGCCAAATCCGCAAATAATGTATAAAGTAAAAAGCAACCAAGCGCTAGTAACCAAACCAGTGGAGAGTATGATTAATGGTACAAAAAATAAAGACAACATTAATATGGTTTTTAAAACCATATTGGCATTGGCCTTTCTGCTCAAATTATTTTCCTTGAAATATAAATTAACTCGACTTCTTAACGTTTTTGAAAAATCGTTATCAGTTACTCTTGAAAACTTTGGATTTTCCATAGTACTACTTGTTTTATTGATTTGTGGCATTTAATACCCCAAAAGCTTAAAACACCTTTAAGTGCAATAAGTTGTTCTGAAGTTTCGTACTACTATGAGAATGATAATTATGAAGATGGTTTCCCAGAGTGAATGGTTTATGAATACCCGAAAAGTCTTGACAAATAAAACGTCTAATATACTACGTTGTTAAAATTACTGGAGAAAGCGATGGATTGTTTAAAATTGAATGAAGATTAAAGAAAAAAAGCTATCTGAATAATTTAAGCCGCAAATATACGCGAAATTAACCGAAATTATTATTTAATCATGTTAAAGTATGATGATGGGCTTAAGAGTAGCTTCTCTCCTTTCTATATTTTAAAGTATTACATCGTATCGCGATTCGTTATATTACATAGCTCTAGGATTTGCTTTTATCTTCACTTTTCTGCTTTTTGAAATAATCATGCTACAAAACCCAAATTTCTCGGTTATGGTTCCTAAGCATTTATAAACACCTAAACCGTTAATTGGATAGTTATAAGCTGTTTCGGTAAAATGAACTGCATCAAAATAACTTCCATGTTTATCGACAAACGTACTTAATCGCATGCGTTTTCCTTGCGAAGTGGTATTATATCTTGTAGTTACCAGATTTCCATAAATAACAACTTCTTTATTTACGTGCCGATCCATGTTTTTAGCACAAATATCCTGTTCCATAACTTCATCTATTAATTCAAAATAACCACCTAAGGGAAAACCCAGCAACTCCATTTCATCGTAGGCATTTTCAATGGTGTTTACAGGTAACTCCGGTAGCTGAAAATGCTTGTGTTTGGTTTGAAACAGCTTAGGTTGCTTGTTTTGTGTCTTACCTGCTTGAAGCTTAAAAATAGCCTGCCATAACAGCTCTGTTTTCGATTTGTTTGTGAATTGAAAGCAGCCGATTCTTATTAAAATAGACAGTTGTTCAATGCTTATTTGTATACGATCTATAAAATTTTCTAAAGACAGAAAATTACCATGAATCTGTCTTTCATTTAATATTCTCTGTACGACCCAAGTTTCCAGATTCTTTAAATATCCCAAGCCTAAATAAATATCCTTGCCCTTTACCCTATTTGGATGATCGCTGTTATTGATGCAAGGAAGTTTAATTTGAGCGCCTTGCATTTTGGCTTCGTGCAAATAGTGTTCTGTACTGTAAAACCCGCCGCCATTATTAAGCACAGCTACCATAAATTCTATGGGATAATAACATTTTAAAAACAAACTCTGATAACTTTCTACAGCATACGATGCTGAATGTCCTTTAGCAAAGGCATAACCCGCAAAGCTTTTAATCTGATCCCAAACCTCGAAAATTAAATGGTCTGTATATCCTTTTTTTCTGCAATTGGAAGTGAATTTTTGTTCTACAGCCAAAAACTCTTCTTTGGAACGGTATTTCCCACTCATTCCTCTTCTTAAAACATCCGCTTCGCCCAAACTTAAATCGGCAAACTGATTGGCCACTTTTAAAACATCTTCTTGATACACCATCACGCCATAAGTTTCGGGCATGATTTCCAAGAGAATGGGATGTGCCTTTTTTCTTTGCTCTGGAAATCGGTGACGTTTTATAAATTCATCTTTCATTCCCGATCCAGAAACTCCTGGACGAACAATCGAGCTAGCCGCCACCAAACCTAAATAATCCTGGGTTTGTAGCTTTATCATTAAACCTCGCATGGCAGGAGATTCTACATAATAAGCACCAATGGCTCCGCCACTTTTAAGAAGTTTATTGATGTTCTTATCATTTTTAAAACGTTCCACATCATGGATGTCTATTGCTGGCGCTTCGGGTTGGTTTTCAGCTATAATTTCTAGAGCATCTTTAATTTTAGCCAAGCCTCTTTGTCCTAGAATATCAAATTTAAAAATCCCTGCCTCTTCCGCAATCATCATATCAAATTGCACGGTTGGAAAGCCTTTTGGAGGCAGAAAAGTTGCAGAATAATTATGGATAGGTGCTTCTAAAATTAAGATTCCTGCCGAATGCACACTTAAATAGTTTGGAAAACCTTGGATTAAACCTCCATACTTTAAAACTAGTTTCCCCATCTCATCTAATGATGTATTTGTGGATTTTCCTTTACTCAATTTATCAATTTCTTCTTTTGGCAAACCAAAAACTTTTCCCAACTCTCTAACAACCGCTTTAAATTTAAAGGTATTGTAAGTAGCTAAAAGTGCCGTGTTTTTAAATCTTTTAAAAATGTAATTTGTGACGTCTTCTCTGTCTTTCCAGGAGAAATCGATGTCAAAATCTGGAGGAGATGCTCTAAAAGGATTGATAAATCTTTCAAAATACAAATCCAATTCAATCGGGTCCACATCTGTAATCCCAATAATATAAGCCACAATACTGTTGGCGCCACTTCCTCGTCCCACATGAAAATAACCTTGGCTTTTAGCATAAGAAATAATGTCGTGATTTATTAAAAAGAAACTAACGAAGTTTAATGTTTTTATGGTTTCCAACTCTCTATTTAGTCGTTCATAAACCTTTTTATTAGGATTTTTATAGCGATTTGGCAAACCTTGACGGCATAACTCTTGGAGATATTCAAAATCGGCTTCCAAACTATTTTTATAAATTTTTAAGTTTTGAGAACTTCTTTCGGTTTCAAAGCCAAAATGAATTTGACATTGATCCATTAAACTCTGTGTGTTTTCTATAATATGCGGAAAATTGGAAAACGCTTGTAATAGATTTTCCTTAGAGTACATTTTTTCAGTAGGACGACATTCTTCGGTGTTTGAAAGCTTGCTCAACAAACAGTTGTTATCAATGGCTCTAAGTAATCTGTGTGCGTTAAAATCTTTTTTGTTCCTAATGGTAACTGGTTGTTGTATGACTAATTTATCTGTAAGGGTTTTTAATTTTGAAAAAGGGAGTTTCCTGAGTTCTTCAACCGAAACACCAATAAATTCATTGGTATTAAAAGAAGTTATTTCATATTCCAACACATTTTCAAAGGGATAGATTATAAAGGCATTTTGGAGTTCTGGAGCTTTATTTGCAACGGGTTTTTTATTCTCTAAATGTTGCGAAAGCAAGCTGTTTAGCTCGTGAAATCCAGTGTTGTTTTTAGCAATTCCTACAAACTGTTGTTTGGCACCATTTCTAAAATCGATACCAACTAAAGGTTTGATCTTCTGTTTTTCGGCTTGTTTAATAAAATTCAAGCAAGCAGAGGTGTTATTGATATCTGTTAAAGCCAAACACGATATGTTATTGCTTTTGGCCAATTCCAATAATTCTATTTCAGAAAATGTGCCATAGCGAAGCGAGTAATATGAATGACAATTTAAATACATTATTGTTTTCTATGTGCTAATAAAACTGGAGGTTCGCCATTAAAAGGATTTTGAAATCTCCCGATGGTTTTTGCGCCAATGGAAGAAGCTCTCATAATACTAGAATCGCCGTATCTGCCTCGAATCCCATCCATGGCTTTATATAGGCCTAGCATTTTTTCGGTATCATCAAAAAGGTTTATTTGATAATTTCCACTCACAATATCGTTCATTTTAACACCTACTAATCTTACCAAAAGTCTTCTGTTATAGAGTTTTTCAAACAGTTCCAACACCGTTGGAATAATAATATGGTCGGCGCTTGAATAGGCTATTTTAACCTGTTTGTTATAAGTGTTAAAATCTGAATACCTAATTTTCACACTTATAGTGCTAGCTAATTTATCTGCTCGTCTTAATTGAAACGCCAAATTTTCTGCCATAGCAAAAATGATGGTTCTTAAATAGGCAATATCAATGGTGTCTTTATTAAAAGTTCTTTCGGTAGAGATGGATTTTCTTTCGTGATAGGGAATTAATGGCGGATTATCAAGTCCGTTGGCTCTTTTCCAAATAGTTACTCCTGAAAGTCCTAAAGCGCTTCGCATCATTTCCACAGGCATTTGTTGAACCATACCTACTTTTTCCACGCCTAAGTTTCTAAGTATTTGATAGGTTTTTTCTCCAACAGAAGGTATTTTTCGAATGGATAAAGGTGCTAAAAACGATTTTTCAAAACCTGAGTCTATTTTTAATTGGTTATTCGGCTTTGCTTCTCCTGTAGCTACTTTAGAGACTATTTTATTTGTGGACAAACCAAAAGAAATTGGAAGTCCGGTGTCTTTAATAATGGTTTGTCTAAGTTCTGAAGCATATTTATAAGTACCATAAAACTTGTCCATGCCTGTTAAATCGGCATAAAACTCATCCACGCTGGCTTTTTCAAAAACAGGCACTTTTTCTTTAATAATTTCCGTTACCAATTGCGAGTATTTGGTGTAAATACCTGCATTTCCTTTAATAACTACAGCTTGAGGACAGAGTCTTCTAGCTACTTTCATAGACATGCCAGAATGCACGCCAAAAACGCGGGTTTCGTAGCTACAAGCTGCTACAACCCCTCTATCTCCTACGCCGCCGACCATTAACGGTCGGTGTTTTAACCGGCTGTCTATCAGTCTTTCGCAGGAAACAAAGAACGTATCTAGGTCCAGATGTAAAATATTCTTTTGCATGTGACAAAATTAGCTTAAATTTGTAGTCTCACTGACTCAAAAAATAAGTTTTATGTCGTTTATTCAAAATAATATCCAATTCATTCGAAATCAGAAAGGTTTGTCTCAAGCACAATTTGCCGAGGTGTTGGATTGGTCCAAATCGCAGGTTGGAGCTTATGAGGAAGGACGTTCCTTCCCTTCTATAGAAAAGCTCGTCCAACTATCGGATTATGTAAAAATCCCCATCGATATTTTAGTACGAAACGATTTAAGAAAATCTGGAACCACCTCATTTATTGAAGTGGGCAATCAGCGGGTGCTATTTCCTATTTTGGTAGACCCTGACAACGAAAACTTAATAGAAGTTGTTCCGGTTAAGGCTAGCGCAGGTTATTTATCTGGTTATGATGACCCGGAATATATTGAGCAATTACAAAAAATAAAACTTCCGTTTTTGCCTACAGGAAAACATCGCGCATTTCCTATTAAGGGAGATTCCATGCTTCCTATGAAAGATGGTTCTTTTGTTATAGGCAGGTTTATTGAAGATAGAAAAGAAATAAAAACAGGAAAAACCTATGTTTTATTGACCTTAAATGATGGGATGGTTTACAAACGCGTGATGAACAATATTGATTTCAATAACTCACTTTTGTTAATATCTGATAATAAAATGTATCACGATTATAGCGTATCTATAGATGAAGTTTTAGAGTTATGGGAATTTACCTGTAGTATCAATACCCAAGAATACAGCGAAGAAGAATTAAAACTAAGCAGTATCATGACCATGTTTAACGAGTTAGGCGTAGAACTTAAAGCTTTGGAAAAGGCTATTAAGTAATCTGTAATACCTTTTTAAATATTTTTATTTTAGAATGATATTATAATTGGTCACATACATATCTTCTTTTTTTAAGGTGGTCAGGATGTTGTTAATTCCTTTTTTATTTAGTTTTTTTCGACATGCTTTGGTTAAAAACGGATCGTCTTCAAAAATCAAGGTGTTTAGCGCATATTCTGGCTTTCCAGCTTCTTTAACCATAGGATGAATCTGTCTTAATTCTCTAGTATGTCTATAAGAACCCGGAATAAAGGTGTAAAACGTATAAACGCCATCCACATTGGTTTTAATCCATGCTCTGTGATACACATAACGTTTGTCGTTTTCAAACTTTAAATCGTATTCACCATTTTCATTGGCCTGGTTTATATAGAGAATAACATCTTTTGCAGGTGTAATTCCATCCTTTAGATACACAGTTCCTGTAATTTTCAACTTGTTTTCCATAGTTTCAAAATCGGGAATGGTATCTGTATTGCTCAAATGCTTTTCAGAAAAATCGTAAATAGGATTTCTAGACGCATAATCGAATGGAATTTCCTCTAAAACATTGGCAGAATCCTGAGCATTTAATGTAGGTGAAAAATATAAAAAAGGGGCAATCGATAAAATGACAATGAGGTTTTTCATGAGCTAATGGATAATTAATTACCTTAAAACTATGTCATTAGGCCTATTGACTCAAAATAATTCTTATGAACTATAAAATTTTACGATGAAATGAAAAAATATTGCAAAAGTATCGACGTAATGCATAAAATGTTTAAAGTTTATGCTTTTAGGACACGATAGAATAGCTAAGAAAAAGGAATAAAGAGAAGAAACAGATATTCTTCTTGCGAAAAAACTATTTTAAATAAATTTTATACTAAGGTCATGCTTTCAATCTCCAATTTAAAATCCTGAGACTCTTTATTAGCTATTAAAAACCCGATTTCTTCCAAAAGCTTGCCTGGATATTTTGAGAGTTGTAAAGGCCTGCCGCGATAGGTTGGGTAGAATTCCATTAAATCCATCTCTATATCTTGCCAGTTTCCTGTAGTTTCAAAATAGGACACATACGAATGTCTATCGGTTATATTACTTTTTAACCGCAATTGATATCTATGTGTATCTCCTTTTAGTTTAATTGAAATTTTCGAGTAGTTTTCGACATCTATTAGGCTTAAGCTGTACTTTACGCTAGAAAAACCACCATTATTTTCTAAAGAAACATGACCTGTAAATTCTCCAAAACCTTCTTTGTTTATGATGAATTTAGCTTGGGAACAACCTCCCATAACCACATCGTTCACCACTTGCCATTGAGATAGATTTGCTTGATTTTTAGAGTTGAAAAGTAGCATGTTTAATTATTAAAGTAATTTACCATATAGATCGTTCAGCTTATTGGTGCGATAATTAAAAATCTCAGTAAGTTTGGGTTTAACCAAAATTGGATGCATCCATCTGCCTAAAAGTCCGAAGGGTATTTTATAGTCGATAACATCTTCCATCTCCACACCGCCTTCAATTTCCTTTATAAAGTGTTTATGATGCCATAAGGCATAAGGACCAAAACGCTGTTCGTCCACAAAATACTCTTTATCTACAACATGTGTGATTTCGGTTACCCAATGCGTTTTAATCCCAAGCACAGGTGTTACAATATATTGAATTATTTGACCCGCAAACATGGGTCTCTCTGCTCCAGAAACAATGTGAAACCCCATATACTCTGGCGTAATGGTTTTGAGGTTTTTAGGATTTGATAGAAATTCCCAAGCTTGATCTATTGAAATGGGAAGTTTTTGTTTAGAAGATAAGGTATAAACCTTCCCTTTTGTCGAGAAATTCATTTAAAAATGTAGTTAAAACTAATTGTATAAAAGTATGTAAGCATTTAGACTAGTGGCTATTAACAACCATATAAAATAAGGCGCTATCAACCAGGTTTTTGTTTGTAAAACAGATTTGTATTTAAAGAGAAAGACAGCAACAACAAGGGTTAATAAAATAATAACTACTAAACCAAATGTTATTAAATGCTGATTGAAAAAGATATAATTCCAAGATACATTCAACAGAAACTGTACGGCAAACAAACCTAGAACAAACGAGCTAGCATTCTGTTTCACCAAGTTTGCCATATAAAAAGAAAAACAAATCATTATTCCAGTCCATGCTGCTCCAAAAACCCAACCTGGTGGCGTCCAAGGCGCTTTGTTTTGAATTAAGTACCATTCAGAGGTTGGGCCATTTCCCATGAGCCAACTTCCAATGCCCAATGCAGCAAAGTTGATAATCAGGAAAAGGATGATTAATTGATAGGTCTTCATTCTAAATAACTTGTAATTTTAGAACTATTAGGCTTTGTAATAGAATAAAAGTAATCTATAAAATTTCCATCTTCATCTATTAAATATTTCTGAAAATTCCACTTCACCGAAGAGCTGCTCACACCATTCAACTCTTTATTAGTTAACCAAGCATATAGTGGATGCTGATTGTCTCCTTTAACATCTACTTTTTCGGTCATTAAAAAAGTTACTCCGTAGTTTTGTTTGCAAAAGGATTGAATTTCCGTGGCCGAACCTGGTTCTTGACCACCAAACTGATTGCATGGTACTCCAATAACTACCAATTTATTTTTGTAGGTATCATAAAGTTCTTGTAATCCTTGATATTGTCCTGTAAACCCACATTCAGAAGCTGTGTTGACAATAAGGATTTTCTTTCCTTTAAAATCCTTTAAATCAATAGATTTTCCATCAAGGCTATTTATGGATATATTATAAATACTTTGTTGCTCTTGCATATTTTTTGCTGAGTTGTTGTTTTTAGAAAAAAAGGAAAAAGACATAAGTAGAATGAGTGTTAGATATATTTGATTCATAATGACATTGATCGAGTTAATATTGTTTAACTTATGATGACACAAAGTTAGACAAATAGATTAATAGTTTTCTGAAATAAATGTTAAAAACTAAATAAAATCATAAATTATTCCAAATTATAATAATTTAACAATTACTCTAACAATAAATTAACACAGTTCATCGTTTTTTTGAGTAGATTCGTCCATCAAAAATTTAAAAATATTAATTTTAATGTCTAGTGCATTGATTTAGAGCCTATGCGATCACTGTTTTTTTTGCTTATTTTTTGCTTACCTATAAGATTTATAGGTCAAAATACACCTACTATAATATCCAATCCAAAATTAGTTCATCTTATTGACGAATATAAAGCTTTAGTTGGAGAAACTAATGAACCTCTCCTCCTTGTTCCTTCGGAAGAAGAGGAGGAAGAAATTGATGTTACTTCAGAGTTTTGGGATACAAGTAGAATTAGAATCGATTATAACACAGAAGTTAGTTTTCCTATAAATATTCAGTTTAAAGAGTCTAAATACGTGTCTCCTATTTCACGTGATAAGGTTGTAACCTCTCGTTATGGCTGGCGTAAAGGCCGGGCTCATAAAGGCATTGACATTGATTTGGTTACTGGCGATAGTTTATATGCTATGTTTGATGGCGTTGTACGTTTTGCCAGTTATAGTTCTGGTCATGGAAATACAGTGGTTTTAAGACATTTTAATGGTTTAGAAACTGTTTATGCACACTTATCTGCTTTAGATGTAAAGGAAAACGATTCTCTTGTTGCTGGAGCCTATTTAGGTAAAGGCGGCGCTACAGGAAATGCCAGAGGCAGCCATTTGCATTTGGAAATGTATTATAAAGGCATTCCAGTAAATCCTGAATATCTTTTAAGTTTTGATGAACACAACGAAGTTCGTTCTCAAGATATCTGGATTACCAAAACTTGGACTCGTCCAGAACTCCACAATAGCAAACGTCAAAGCGAGCTTGAAATCTTTTCAAGCGAAGAAGAAGCTATAGCAAGTAGCCTGAAACCTAAACGCGTATATATTGTTAAAAAAGGTGATACTCTATCAAAAATTTCTTCACGAAATAACATGAGTATGGCAGCACTTTGCAAAAACAATAAAATAAAGCAAAATAGCACTTTGCGAGTAGGACAAAAATTAATTCTTAACTAAAACAAAAACAGAATCCATCGTGTGATGGGTTCTGTTTTTATGGTCAATGCTTCTATAAATTGACTAAACTTTTATTGTAATTTTTTTGGTTTTACCTCCATTGTTTATAGCCACATGATACACAATAGAACGTTCATTATCTTTAATATACTTTATATTGCACTTAACTTCTTTAATGGCCCAATGAGGGTATTCTTTAATTAATTTTGAGCTTACAGCGTAAGGCAACTTAATGGCTTGGTAGTTTTCATCGCAACTAAGTAGTACTCCATTTTTATTATAAACAGCTGTTATAATGTTATCTCCTTCTTTAAAGTCAACCGTATAGCTACCATTATTTTTAGCCTGATAAACATCTGCCATTTTAATATTGTAATTAGCCACTAAATTTTGAAGTTTTTCAATTTTTATTGAAAAATCTTGGGTTGTAAATGTATTCAAATATTCAGCATTGAGAACTGTTTTACTCGAAGCATACATATTTTGATTGGATGGTGTTAATACCGCCAAATCACTTTGAGCAATCATTAGGTTGGTTAGACCGAAAAACAATAGACCAAGTACATAGGTTTTCATAAGTTTTAAATTTTAAGATTATACAATGAAGTTTGCTATTATTCGGTTCAAAAGAGATAATCAAAAAACTTAACAGACTGATTGTTAAATTAATATGACACAAACTTAGTATAACATGTATCTAAAACCTTAAAAAGCTTATAGACAGATAATGAACAGTCTATAGACAATTGATAGACAGCTTATAAAATAGAATGAATAAAATGAAATAGTCGGCTGATTGTCAGTGGATTAAATGTTTTGGATAAAATCGTCTAGATGTTCATCCTCAGATAAATGAAGTTTTTTTCTAAGACGATAGCGACTTGTATTTAATGAAGAAACTGTAATATTTTGAAGCGTTGCAATGTTTCGACTATCCATTTTTAAGCGGATTAAAGAACATAAGCGGATCTCATTTTTGCTCAAATCGGGAAACAAATTGGTGAGTTCGCTATAAAAAGAGTCACTTAATTTATCCAAACGTTCATAGAACTCCTTGGTGTCCGAATCTACCGTAATTTTATTTTGAATATCCTGTTCTAGATCGTCCATCAAGATTTTTTGTTCTTTAGAATCTGATTGTTGGATAGCTTTTATTTTATCTGCTAAAGTTTTAGCCCATTCTTGATTTTGAGTCAGGTTGATGGCAAAGTCGGATAAATCACGCTTCTTAGATTCAATTTCCGACTCAAGCTCCCTATTTTTAAAAGTTGTTAAATCTCGGGCCTGCTCTGCCAGTAATTGTTTGTTTTTTGCATTCTTAAGATGTTGACGTCGACTTAAAAAAAGTAACAATAACAAAATTAAAATAGTAGATGATGATAGGCTCACTATTAAAAGTCTAGAGCGTTGACTACGTATTTTATTCTCTCTTTCTATTCTATCAATTTTAAAATTAAGCGAAATTCTGTCAAGTGTGATGTTATTTAATTCCTCGCGCCATTTTAGTCCGGCTAATTCAGAAAGATGTACCAAACTATCTGAATAATTCTTAATTAGCTTAGCCGTATTATAAGCTTCTTTATAGTTGTTTTGTTTTTCATACAAACAAGCTTTTGCATTTAAAAAAACAAGTGTCGATCCAGATGTTATACTTTTAATATTAGTACTATCGATCATGATTGTTTCGAGTTCTTTAAAGGCTTTTTTAGCTTTTTCTAATTCTCCCATTTGAATATGGGTCATTACTAATTGGCTTCCTGCATTTATTAGTCTTGGAATATCTTTTGTAAATAATCTTTCATCTGTTGCCACTTTATAAAACTCGAAATTAGTTTGATAGAATGGTAAAGCATCATTATAATTTTCCTGATCCATATACACGTCGGCTATATTATCTCGAATACTTCCAATTAAAGTGTGGTTCGGAAATTTCATTTTTGTAATCTGATAACTTAACTTAAAATAAATTATTGCTGAATCCAATTCTTTCTTGTACCAGTAAAAATAGAGGCCATAATTATTAAGTGCAGAAGAATATGAAATAATATCTAAGTTCTTTGTAAACTGAATATTTTTTTTATGTTCTAAGGCCGCCAATTCAAACATCCCTAATTTTGCGTAGCCTTCCGCCAAAATACTATGGGTAAAAGTTATCATTTCAATAAACGATTCCTTTTCAGATTCCGTAAGCTTGGCTTCCTGGGCATGATAATAATTAAAAAAATCTTGGCAAGATTTAATGGATTCTTCAGGAAATCCGATTTCGCGAAACCAATTTCCCGAGTGCAGATAACTCCCTAATTTTAAACTGTAATGACCTTCTATATGTGGCAACAAATCCATACGTTTAAAATGTTGCGACAAATACACTTGAAGTTGTTTTTCAGAAAACGATTCACGTCTAAATGTTTTTATATCACTTACAGAAAATGATTTTTCCATAACGGCTGTTATAGAATCGAATTTTTTTAACGCCTGTTCACTTGTAAGTGATTCTTGGGTATAACAAACACTGCTAATAATTAAAAAGAAAATTAGTTGCAAACACTTGAAAGATATCACTTTAAAGAATTATTTTTTTGGTTTAGTCAACTCAAATATACAAGATAATTATAAGATAATATTTACGAAAACAGTTAATAATAACGTCAACCTAACCAAAAAGATACGCAAATCAAGAAAATTATAGCAAAATCTTTCGTTAAGAGACCCATAATTCCATCAAAAAAAAGAGCTGCAGCAGTACTTATAAAAACCAACAAATAACATGTTGGCTATGTAGATTATTACAGAAACTACTACCATTAATACATCCTATCCCGAAAAGTTTATTTTTTTATGAAATACATCCATTAACAATTGATTTGTGAAAAAACGTAATACATTTCGGTAGCAATTTGTAAACTTCGGTTACTATATACTTCAGTTTGTTTGAACGTATTATCTGAAACCTTTGGATCTTCATAAGTTATTGGAATACGCTTTTCGGTTCCCGCTATAAATGGACATCCTGTATCGGCTTGAGAACAAGTTATAATTGCAGCAAAGGATGATGTTGGATTAAATGGATGATCATAAACCTTGGAAAACCCTATAATTGGAGGTTCTTTTTTAGAAAACTTGATACTATATTTTGGATTTTTTCCTTCAGCTAAGCTCTGGATTTGAAATCCCTTTTCCTGTAAAGTTGTTACTACCATTGGAAATAAAGCTGTGGCCTCGGTTCCTCCAGAATAACAAAAAACATTGTTTATTTGAAAATAATGAGCCATAGTTTGAGCCCATACTTGCGACAAATGACTGCGTCTAGAATTGTGTGTGCAGATAAAATTTAGACGAATTTCATCATTATTTATTGCTTTTTCTTGAATGTATTCAATAAGTTCTTTTAGTAACTCTTTACGTTCTTCTGAAATACGTGCAACATCCAATGAGTTTATAACCTCTATAATTTTTAAATACATTTCTAAGCTTCCAGCTAATTAATAACATGTTTTTTCAGAATATATTAGCAACAATCGCCTTCTAAAGTAGATACTTGCTCTAAAAACTGCATAAATAGTTGTTTTGCATTTTGCCATTCAACCAAATCTATACAATAACAAACGCTAGTTCCTTCAATACTTCCTTTAATAATTCCTAGATTTTTAAGTTCTTTTAAATGCTGAGAAATGGTTGGTTGTGCCAAGCCTATTTCATTTACCAAATCGCCGCAAACACAACTATTTATTTTAAATAAGTGTTGTATAATAGCTATTCGAGCTGGATGCCCAAAAGCTTTAGCTATTAAAGCCATTTTATTTTGTTCTTCGGTAAAAATCTCCGATTTTGTTAGTCCCATATTATTCTATAATTAATCATTGCAATATTACGATTAACTAGGTTTATGTGAAAATAATCTTTATAAAACTTGATAATTGTCTTTGATTTAGACTTACAATTTTTATAAAAAAGATGTACTTTGCATGACTATTAAAAAAGTGAAAAATGAAAGTTTGCATTGCCGAAAAACCCAGTGTTGCCAGAGAAATTGCTTCCGTTCTTGGAGCAAATAACAAGCACGACGGATATTATGAAGGAAATGGTTATGCCGTTACCTACACCTTTGGGCATTTGTGTACACTTATGGAGCCAAGTGATTATAAATCGCATTGGAAAAGCTGGGATTTAAACAATTTACCCATGCTTCCAGAAAAGTTTAAAACCAAAGTGGTGAGCAATTCTGGTATTCAAAAACAATTTAGAATTGTAAAAAGCCTTTTCGACAAAGCAGATGTGGTTATAAACTGTGGAGATGCGGGCCAAGAAGGAGAACTTATTCAACGTTGGGTTTTGGACCAAGCCAATTATAAAGGTAAAGTTGAAAGACTATGGATTTCTTCTCTTACAACCGAAGCCATTAGAGAAGGTTTCCAAAATTTAAAACCATCCGAAAATTACGACAATCTCTATTACGCCGGATTTTCCAGAGCTATTGGAGATTGGTTATTAGGAATGAATGCCACCCGTTTATATACTGTAAAACATGGTGGCTACAAGCAAATGCTTTCCGTTGGACGGGTACAAACCCCAACCCTTGCTATGGTTGTAAACCGTTTTAAAGAAATTGAAAACTTTAAACCACAAGCATATTGGGAGTTGCAAACCATGTATCGGGACACCTTGTTTTCTTATGAAGAAGGTCGTTTTACTAAAATGGAAGATGGAGAAATTTTAGCCAATAAAGTAAAAGAGCACGAATTTGAGATTGAATCTGTTACCAAAAAGAAAGGAACCGAATATGCGCCAAAACTCTTCGATTTAACAGGCTTACAAGTGTATTGTAATACGAAATTTGGATTTTCGGCAGATGAAACCTTAAAACTTGTTCAGAAGTTATACGAAATGAAGGTGGTAACTTATCCAAGAGTAGATACTACCTTTCTACCCAATGATGTGTATCCAAAAGTAGCCGGAATTCTTCAAAAACTAACTAATTATGCTACGTTAACGCAACCTCTTTTAGGAAAGAAAATAAAAAAATCGTCTAAAGTATTTAACGACAAGAAAGTAACCGATCACCATGCCATTATTCCAACAGGTGTTCAAACCAATTTACAATACAATCAGCAACAGGTTTACGATATTATTGTTAAACGGTTTATTGCTGTCTTTTATGACGATTGTTCCGTGTCGAACACCACAGTTATCGGAAAAGCAGCTGATGTAAATTTCAAAACTACAGGAAAGGAAATATTGAAAAAGGGCTGGCGTGTAGTTTTCGAATCGGATGACAAGGAAACAAAAGAAGCTGATATTCTTCCAACTTTTACAAAAGGTGAAAAAGGACCTCATGAGCCTAGTTTTCTTGAAAAACAAACCAAACCACCCAATCAATTTACAGAAGCTTCCCTCCTGCGCGCTATGGAAACAGCGGGAAAACAGGTGGACGATGACGAGTTAAGAGATTTAATGAAAGAAAATGGCATTGGACGGCCATCTACGCGTGCCAATATTATTGAAACTTTGTTTAAACGACAGTATATTAAACGAAACAAGAAACAACTTTTACCAACGATTACGGGAATTGCTTTAATTGATACCATTCAAAACGAATTATTAAAATCGGCCGAGCTTACCGGTTTATGGGAAAAGCAATTAAAAGATATTGAAAAAGGGACCTTTAGTGCCAGCCAGTTTATTGTTAATATGAAAAAAATGGTTGACGAATTGGTTTATGAAGTAAGAAGTGAAACCACCAGAGCCAATATCTCACAAGCTACTGTAGTAAAACAACGGGAAGCTAAAACTGAGCACAAAAAGAAAGCAGGAATTACAGCAGAAACCTGTCCGAAATGCAAAAACGGAACCTTAATAAAAGGAAAAACTGCTTATGGCTGTTCAGCTTATAAAGATGGTTGCAAATTTATTCTTCCTTTTGAGGTTTATGGAAAAAAGATTTCTGAAAAGCAATTTTTAAGACTCCTTCAAAAAGGCTCCACAGTGAATTTGAAAGGCTTTAAAAAAGAAGCTCAAGAAGTTGAAGGATTACTACGTTTTGATGAGTCCTTTCAGCTTGTTTTAGAACCTAAAAAAGCAAAAACAAAGCCAGTTCCAGATACCTTAACATGTCCTAAATGTAAAACAGGAACCGTCGTCAAAGGCAAAACGGCTTATGGTTGTTCTGCTTATAAAGAAGGTTGCGACTTCAGGTTTTCTTTTGATGATTTAAGAAGCCAAATGGGAAATAACAAACCAACCAAAGAATTGGTTTATAACATTTTAAGCAAGACTAGTTAAGCCTATTTCCTACCACTCCTTATTCATTATTAAATAATTTATAATCTTTTTTGATTCACTTTAGAATAATTTGTTACCTTTGCTAACCAAATGGTTAAACTAAATAGTTAGTAATGGCAAAAACAAAAGATAACACGACAGAAGAGCAGATTTTAGATGCAGCCAAAAACGTGTTTCAATCTAAAGGGATGGATGGCGCTAGAATGCAAGAAATTGCCGATGTGGCAGGAATTAATAAGGCCATGTTACATTATTATTACAAAAGCAAACAGTTGCTTTTTGAAGCCGTTTTTAAGAATGCCTTCTCTTTATTGGCACCACAATTGAATAGGGTTTTAAATGATGATTCTTCGATTGAAGACAAGGTAAAGAGCTTTACCTCTAACTATATTTCCTTTATTATTAAACATCCATATTTACCAAATTTCATTATTCAAGAACTTAATAGGAATCCCGACTTTATTATAAAAATCCAAGAAAACTCTACCTTATTAAATATTGAAAAATTTAAAGCACAAGTAGAATTAGAAGTAAGCCTAGGAATTTTAAAGCCTACCAAAGGCGATCAATTGTTTATAAATATTTTAGCCTTAAACATCTTTCCTTTTGTTGCAAAACCCCTTATTAAAGCTTTTACCAAGCAAGACGACAAAGGTTTTAAGCAACTTATGGAACAAAGAAAAACAGAAGTGTCAGATTTCATTATTCAAGCCATAAAACAACATTAAAATGAAAACAACTTTTAGCATCTTAGTTTTCTTTTTACTCACTATAACAAGTTGGTCCCAACAGCAAATTACATTGGAAACCTGCTATCAATTGGTATCGGAAAATTATCCGTTGGTCAAACAAAAAGCCTTATTGGAAAGTAAAAACGAATTAGAATTAAATGCCATAGATGCAGGGAAATTACCACAATTTGATTTCGATGCCTAAGCTGCTTATTTATCAGATGTTACCCAAATTCCATTAGATAATACTGGAATCGAACCCCCCAATAACGATCAATATCGCGCAACACTTTCAGTGAATCAGCTTATATACAATGGTGGTTCTATTGATGCCTCATCAAAAGTGAAATCGGCTC
>NZ_DATGNO010000175.1:0-2067 GCF_035306705.1 Xanthomarina sp. | reverse complement strand
GAGTTCCCCTATAGAAATCCAGCAGCAAATGGCCGATAACATCCAATGGATAAAAGGCGCTCAAGAAAACAAATTAGTGGTAGGGTCTCAAGCCAGAATTCTATATGCCGATGCCGAAGGACGAATGAAAATCGCTCAAGCTTTTAATGACGCTATTCAAAAGGGTGAAATTGGAGTCGTGGTTTTAGGAAGAGATCATCACGATGTTTCCGGAACCGATTCCCCATACAGAGAAACAAGTAATATCTACGATGGATCGCGTTTTACGGCAGATATGGCCATCCAAAATGTTATTGGAGATTCCTTTAGAGGAGCCACTTGGGTAAGCATCCATAATGGCGGCGGTGTAGGTTGGGGCGAAGTTATAAATGGTGGATTTGGTATGGTTCTTGATGGTAGTAAAGATGCGGAAAGACGCTTAAAATCCATGCTTTTCTGGGATGTAAACAATGGGATCTCCAGAAGAAGTTGGGCCAGAAATGAAGGCGCCATTTTCGCCATTAAAAGAGCTATGGAATTAGAACCTAATTTAAAGGTAACACTTCCTAACTTGGTTGATGAAAAATTGCTAAACTCGTTTTAACTTAAAACAAACACGCTATGAAAAAATTAACATCATCCCGAAAGCGCTTCAGTTTTCTAAGTCTTTCAAACAAAAAATCACAACTCATTCTATTGACTTCCTTTTTATTGGTTACTATCATGTCTTGTAGCACGGTAAGAGTCGCTTCAGATTACGATAAAGAAGTTGATTTTTCCAAATACAAAACGTTTGCCTTTTACAAACCAGGTATCGACAAAGCTGAAATCAACGATTTAGACAAACGAAGAATGCTTCGTGCCATAGAGTCCGAATTATTGGCCAAAGGTTTTACAAAATCTGAAACTCCAGATTTATTAGTAAGCATTTTTACGAAATCCAGAGAAAAAGTAAATGTTTATCAATCTGGATATTATCCGTATGGCTACGGATATGGCTGGGGTTGGAGTCCTTATTATTATGGAAATTACAATACAGTAAACACATCTACAGAAGGCGTTTTATATGTGGATTTAATAGATGCTACTAAAAAGGAACTGGTTTGGCAAGGCGTTGGAACTGGCTATTTAAGTAGTAGCTCCAGCAAAAAAGAAGAACGTATACAAGAATTTGTAAGCTCCATTATGGCGAAATATCCTCCAGGAGCAACTAGTAAATAATAAAAAAGGGACTCAACAAATTGTTAAGTCCCTTTTTTTATATCATTCAATTTAAATTATTTTTTTACCTTTTTTAGAGATTCCTGATATAACTCAAATTGCTCAGGAGTTAAAATCCTTTTAAAAGATTCAAGCGTATTTTGATCTACAGTTTTTAAGCCATCTTGTCTTAATTTGTCTGTAGCATCCATTTTATTCAACGCTCCTGTATTTTGTTCAGCATCTACCAACACTCTATAAATAGCGCTTTGTTGTCCTCCCGTAAGGTTTACAAGTTGGTGCAATTGATGCGTTTTTTCTTTGGCCATTGCCTCAGGACTTTGCTTTTCATTTGTTTGAGCAGAAGAAGACTGCAGGCCAATAAAAAATAAAGCTATGAAGCTTAAAAAAGTAAAGTATTTTTTCATGATGTTTTTTTAGTTATTATTTATTTGAAAAATTAAATATACGAAAATTATTAATATACATGAAGATCTTGATACATATCTGCTTTCAAAAATAGGATCACTCCTTTAGGAATAAGTCAAGTTAAGCTAAAAGAAGTTTTACCAAAAAAACCCAAAATGTATAATTTCTTACATTTATTTAAACAAAAATAAAAAAAAGCTTTCGAAATCAGAATATTAGATTATCTTTGTCCCTTAATTAAATAAAATTATTATTATGAGTACTGGTACAGTAAAATTTTTTAATGACTCTAAAGGTTTTGGATTCATCACGGAAGAAGGAAACAATAAAGAGCATTTTGTTCACATTTCTGGCTTAATCGACGAAGTAAGAGAAGGCGACCAAGTTGAATTCGATTTAACAGAAGGTAAAAAAGGATTAAACGCGATTAACGTAAAAGTTATCTAATTATATACTTTT
>NZ_DATGNO010000174.1:0-9875 GCF_035306705.1 Xanthomarina sp. | reverse complement strand
GGTCCTTGATATAGACTTGTAATTTTTTCTTGATATTAAATGCCATGTATTACTGTTTTAGATTGCCTAGTACTTTTATTTGAAATTGTCGTTTCTTGTATTTCTATTATTTAATTACGAGGTTTTTGAACCGACTCTAACAAATTGGGTTGCTCCTCGATTTATCAAAACTTGAGATAAAATACAACCCATCAAATAGGTTTTTTGAAACTTGTTTAGATACGGAAACGAAAATAATCTATTAATTACTTCGCGATAGTATCCATTATGTAGCATCACTTTTAAACTATTTAAACATCTGTATTTATATCTATCAATACCTTTTGAGTGGTTTTGTGCCTCAAAATAGTTTAAAACCATTAGATATACTTTATATATAGAAGCCATTTTCAAAATATCTCTATCGGAACGATAAGACATGGAACCAGGGTGAGCACGAACTGTAAAAAGTATTTTATTGATATGGACGATTTTCAACTGATCGTTTGAGGTAAAAAATCGAAAGAAAAAATCGAGATCTTGATTCTTTCTTAATGTTTCATCATATTGAATATGTTCTAATTTATCTCTACGTATCATAAATGATAAAGGTCCAAATGACACGTGTCCGTCTACCAAATCATCTAAAATAATCCCACTAAAACTTTGATTGGCAATTCGGGTTCTTTTACCTTTTTCATTGACATTTTCAAATGCTGAAAAAACAACATCCGTATCTGGGTTAGAAATAAACGGTTGCATTTTGGCTTCAATAAAATCGGGTGCCATAATATCATCACTATCAAACCAATTTACATACATGCCTTGGCTTAATTGAAAGCCATAATTCCTAGCACCGTTTCCTCCAGCTCCATAGTTATTTGGACGTTGAAAGTATTTAATTCTAGCATCCATATCTAAATATGTTTGTAACACTTCATCGGTATCATCAGTACTACCATCATCTACTATAATGCATTCCCAGTTTTGATAGGTTTGTTTGATAACACTGTCTAAAGTTTCAGAAATGAAGTCTGACCGGTTAAATGTTGGAATTATAATAGAAACTAATGGACTCATATTGATAATTTACTTTTAACTAAAAAACTGTTTTTTAATTACTTTCCCGCCCCTATTAAATGTGAAAAAGAATAAAGCTAATAAGCTCAATTTAAATTTTCTAAACAGTTTCATGTTTTTACTTTGATTGCTATATAAGTTTAAATACTTCCAATATAATTCGTTATGTCTAAATATTAATGATTTCCATAAGGCCTTTTCAAAATGCTCTTTTACAATTTCTTGAGTTTTCAAATCGAGATTTACAGAATAGTTAACAGCACTTAATTTCGCAAAAAGCATAGAATCTATATAACGTTCTCCTCCTTTCTCAAATTTACCTGTTATTGAATCCTGATGTGACCTAATTTTACACAAAGGTTCTTCGATGATTGAAAAATCAATAATTTTAGTACCAAATAATCTTGTGAAAAACTCAAATTCTTGGCTACGGACTAATGTTTCATCAAAGGCATATTCTTTTAATATCTCTTTTTTAAAAAAACACATAGGTGTATTTATTGTACCATACGCAATCTGAAATTTCAATAAATCATCAAATTTCAATGAAAGTATTTTAGCCTGTCTTCCAAAAATTTTAAAATTACTAACCACCAAATCCTTATTTTTATCTTTAATCTCAAAAACAGATCTTTCTATTTTCTCAGGCATCATCAAATCATCACTATCAAACCACTGAATATACTCCCCCTTACTCACCTCAAACCCATAATTACGAGCGCCATTACCACCTGGTAAATGCGTATCTGGACGTTTGTGATATTGAAAGCGAGAATCTTTAACAATATAATCCTGAAGTAAAGTTTCCGTATCATCCGTACTCCCATCATCCACCACAAGACACTCCCAATTCTGGTAAGTTTGTGCCAATACCGAATCTAGCGTTTCACCAATAAGATGCGCGCGATTAAAAGTAGGAATAATAATAGAAACTAAAGGCTGATCTTGCATAAGGCACGTTTACCCGACTAATATACAAAGTCACAGGAAATAGACCTTAAAAAACAGAGAAAAAAGCTGTTATTTATATAAATAGACCTAGCCTTAAAAGAGAGCCTTAAACCCCAAAAAAAATGGAACCGGTGCGAGTTAGAAATGGAACCGATGGCAATGTTGTTTGGATGCGGTGGGAGTAGTTCATGGAACTGGTGAGATAAAATGCATGTAAAAAAAAAAGGTCTTAACATGTTTTTTTATCAACAATTTATCCCCAACATAACTCTTGTTATGTATTTATTTTATATTTTTACATATAAGAAAGCCCCAAGTAAGCGACAACTTACTCGAGGCCTTCAGAAGCTAGAATGCATCTACTTACCCTTGTACTTTCGAATACTTTAAGGACTTCAGCATAGCATTCAAATCAGCACCGGGCGAAAATAATATTTTCGCCTTTTTTATGGCGCTTACTGTAAGATCTTCCGCCAAGTCTTGCCCTTGACTGCTTACAGAAACTCTAAAAATGCCCAAATCTCCCATTCGGACAATTTTACCCTCACTTAGGTTATAGGTTACTAATTCTAATAAAGAAATAATAACCGCATAACAGTCTGCCTTACTTACCGTACTCTGCTTAGAAGCAAAGTAAGCTAGCTCATTTAAGTCTACACTTCCTGAATACACAGGTTGTGCATAAAACTTCTCTGGAGCTTGCAGGTCCTGAGGGTTCCTTTTTGCTATGGTTTTTATTTGAACCATATTAAAAGAATTTAAATGACACCCTTACTATCAGGTGGCGCAGGCACTATTACCTTTGCTTTATAAAAATAAAAAATAATCAAAAAAGTATAAATAAAACTTATAAACATTTTGTTTGCAATAGTCTTATACTTGAACAAGAAACACATCCTCCCAAAACACTAGTAAATTCAATAGTTAAGAGGTTTTTAATTAGGAATAAATTTAAATATATTTATAGTGGATGTTTATAACGTTCTACCAATCATTTTTTCGAAAACAGCAAAAAATACGACACTATACTCCTTAAAAGCAGATTAATAGCTATTTTAACCTATAAAAACTAAAGATTAAACAATCAGTTAAAAAAAGGGGTGCTTGTCTTTTACACTCTAATTGTCATTCCTGCAAAAACAGGATTCCAATATAATAAGATAAAGCAAACAAGATTTTTATATATTAGCAACCATATCTCTTTACAAATTGAAACAACTTAAGAAAACAATGAATGCTTTTTAACTCTATAGACTTTGCAATCTTCTTACCTATAGTATTCATACTATATTGGTTTGTAGCAAATAAAAATTTAAAGCTTCAGAACTTTCTAATTGTTATTGCTAGCTATGTCTTTTATGGTTGGTGGGACTGGCGCTTTTTATCCTTGATTATATTTAGCACCATAGTCGATTATTCCATCGGAATAGCATTAACCAAACACAAAAATAAAAGCAAACGAAAAACACTGCTTTGGCTCAGCATAGTGGTAAACCTTGGCTTTCTAGGTTTCTTTAAATACTATAACTTTTTTTTAGACAACTTTAAAACTGCTTTCTCATTTTTTGGAACTGAAATAAATGCTAATTCCCTTAATATCATACTCCCAGTAGGTATAAGTTTTTACACCTTCCAAACCTTGAGCTATACAATAGATGTTTATAAGAGGAGGCTTGAACCAACTACCGACTTTATCGCATTTTCTGCTTTTGTAAGTTTCTTTCCTCAATTGGTTGCTGGTCCTATTGAACGTGCTACAAATTTATTACCACAATTCTATTCTAAACGACATTTTGATTATTCCAAAGCAGTCGATGGAATGCGACAGATCCTTTGGGGCTTATTCAAAAAAATAGTCATTGCAGATAATTGCGCACACTATGCGAATTTAATTTTTAATAATTCAGCAGAGCATTCGGGCAGTACCTTAGTATTAGGAGCAATCTTCTTCACATTTCAAATTTATGGGGATTTTTCTGGATACTCCGATATAGCCATTGGAACTTCTCGCCTATTCGGCTTTGATTTAAAACAAAACTTTGCTTTTCCTTATTTTTCAAGAGACATTTCCGAGTTCTGGAGACGCTGGCACATATCTCTTTCTACCTGGTTTAGAGACTACCTATATATTCCCCTAGGTGGAAGCAGGGGCGGAACTTGGTTAAAAGTGAGAAATGTATTTATTATTTTTCTAGTAAGCGGATTTTGGCATGGTGCCAATTGGACATTTATAATCTGGGGAGCCTTAAATGCCCTTTATTTTCTACCCATTTTATTAACTAAAAATAATAGAAAAAACTTAGATACTGTTGCCGAAGGAAAGTACCTTCCTAGCACTAAAGAGTTTTTATTAATGCTACTAACTTTTGGGCTAACCGTTATTGCTTGGATATTCTTTAGAGCAGAAAATCTAACACATGCCATAAGTTATATTTCAGAAATTTTTTCTTCGTCACTTTTTACCTATCCAAGATATATTAGTCAAACGAAGGTTAAAACTATAATTACATTAATTTTTATCTTAGTATTAATAGAATGGCGTGGTAGAGAAGGACAATTTGCTATTGAAGATATAGCTGAGAAATGGAAAAAACCATTGAGATGGATATTCTACGCATCCATACTATTTTTAATTGGAATGTTTATGCAAACCGAAGAAACTCCTTTTATTTATTTCCAATTTTAAAATTTCTATGAAAAAGTTTATTTATACTATTTTCTTATTTACACTGTTTGCATCCATATTCTACGTATTGGCTCTTTTTGTTTTTGGTAGCAGCTACAGATTGAGCAAATTAGAACCGAATATAAATTATAAACTAGGGGCTTATGGCCATATGAATACTAGGTTAAAGGAAATTAAAAACGTTCAGGATATTGACATTCTTTTTTTAGGCTCGTCACATTGTTATAGAGGTTTTGACACAAGAATCTTTAAAAACAATGGATTAAAAACATTCAACTTAGGCTCAAGTGCACAAACTCCTATTCAAACAGAAGCACTGCTTAAAAGATACTTAGAGAAAGTTAGTCCTAAAACAGTCATTTATGAAGTGTTTCCATCCACACTAATTTCCGATGGCGTAGAGTCTTCTTTAGATCTTGTTTCTAATGATAAAAATGATATATATTCAATTCAAATGGCAACTAGAACAAACCATATACTCACATATAATACTCTTATTTATGCAACTATTAGGGAATTGCTGAAATTAAACAACTCATTTAAAGAACCATTAAAAAAGGGGAAAGACATCTATATTCCAGGAGGTTATATAGAAAAGGAAGTTAGCTACTACAAACCAAATAAGATTAACAATAAAGCACTTAATTTAAACGAAAAACAACTAGATGCATTCAAACGTAATATTGAATTAATAAAGAAAAAAGAAATTAATTTAATTTTAGTATTTGCTCCAATTACAAAGAATCAATATTCAAGTTATACAAATCCTAAGTATTATGATAGTCTTATGAATACTTACGGTAAATATTATAACTTCAATGAAATGATGAACCTTAATGATACCCAACATTTTTATGACAACCACCATTTAAACCAAAAAGGAGTTAACCTATTTAATGAAAAGGTATTATCTACAATAAATTTAAAAAGTTTAGATTAGTAATTAATATGACTTCTGTTTTAAAAACCTCACTTTTTTATAGTAACTTATGTAACATCATTCTACATACTTCTCATCTAAACACCAAGAATCCTCAAATAATTATCAACTAGTTTCTCTACTGTAAAATACTTATATCTATTTGATGAATAATCACATATATGTTGCAGATTAAATTCTTTATCATAAACTTTAATCAAACTTTCTGCTAACGCTTTATAATCTCCAATTTGAAAAAGCGGTATTGGAAAGGCTTCACCAACCACCTCTCTGACACCATACATTTTAGCACCAAAAAATACGAGAAATTATCCTATGAAATTTAAAGATGAAATAATGGAAAATAATTGTGGTGAAAAGGATTTAAAATCGCCGAGAAATAATTGAAAGTTTATAAGTTTTGGAGGGTTGGTTTTTGACTTATATCAAGTATCAAATAAAGAGTATTGAAATATTACACCTAATTACCTTAATTGCTTCCATATAAACCTAAGTTGTCGTTTACCAAAATCACCTCTAATGTATTTATCAGTTAATAGAATCTTTAAATAAAAGAACGGCTTTTCAATTTTCGGCTTAGATGAAATAAAATATTTGAAAAATATTTTATCAAAATGCTTAATTACATTATCATCTAACTTATTGTCCATAGACCATTCTCGCATAACTCTATACATTTTACTTCTACTTTTGTTTAAATTCTTAGCATGGATAAAACGATTGGTTGCATGAATACCCCGTATTGCAAGCGGCTCTTGAAACTCTCCTGTATAATACCTTAATAAATACGACGATTTCCAAAAAAATGCAGTGTCTTGATGTAGACGTAGTGAAGAGTCAAAAAATAGTTTATTCTTTAGTATTGCTTTACGCTTTACAGTAAAACCATCTAAATGAAAATATCCTTTATAACCATCAAACTTATTATAACCAATTAAGAACTCGAAGAGGTGATCTGGGTCAACTTCTTTGTTTACAGTAGTGAGCATTGTTTCGTTATGCCCCTTAGCTTGCCATGCTTTTGCTCCAGTTTCATCAATATACTCCACTCCTATGGCCCCATAGACACCATCAGCATCGGTATGGTTTTTAAATATTTCTTTCTCTTTCTTAAAACGAATTTCTGTAAAGTAATCATCGGCGTCTAAAAAAGAAATATATTCTTGGGTTGCATTTAGTATTCCAAGGTTTCTTGTAGCTCCTGCTCCTAGATTTTGGCCATCTGGATGCTGAAAAAGCTTTACAACTTCGAATTGTTCACTCAACCGCTTACACACTTGTAATGAATTGTCTTTTGATCCATCCTCAATCAATAGAACTTCCTTAACCTCTTTATGTATTAGAGCACTTTTAACGGCTCTTTCCAAAAAAGCGGCTGCGTTGTATACTGGGATAATAACAGATACGTTCACAACTCTATATATAAGGCTTTAAGCTATTAGTATTAATAAGTCTACTTTGCTTAATATTTTCTTTTAACTTAAGCATTATCTTACGTTTGACATGACAATCCTTCGCTTCGTTAAACCTCAACTTCATCAAGTTTCTAATTTTTTTATTTAACAAATACCGAGCACGAGCATCATATTTTTCATCAAATTCATCAAAGTTTACATCTGCCCAGTCTATTTTCAAGTATCTTTCAAACTCTTTATAATAGTTCGCTGAATGTTTTTTATTCTTTTTATTTACTCTATTCTCACGATCATGGTAAATAAATATATTAGGCGCTACACCTAACTTAAAACCATGATACGCTATACGCTGGCAGTAGTTTCTATCCTCACCATAGTGAAAGAAAATCGGGTCAAATCCACCTACCTTTTCAATACATTCACGTGAAATTAACCAACCAGCTGCATTCACAAATTCAATATCATAAAGATTTAAAAAGCCACTTGTAAATACGTCAGTAAAAAGCTTATTTGTTACTTTATATCTATTTAGATACATTAAAAATTTATCATCTATTGCACTACCTTCGCCATTTAGATGAATAGGACTTAAAATACCGTACTTTGGATTTCTTTTATGCACCTCAATTAATGAATCGATGCATCCAGCATGCAAATAAGCATCTTGATTTAATAAAAACACATACTCTGCTCCTTGTTCTAGTGCGTAACTGATGCCCAGATTATTGGCTTGTCCAAAACCTAAATTAGAAACTTGCTTAAATAATGTAACATGTGGATAATGGGTTTCTATAAAGGAAACAGTTTTATCGGTAGAAGCATTGTCTACAACAATTACTGGATACTCCTCACAGCTATCTAGACACTGCTTTAACCAACGCATGCCATTATATGTAACAATAACTATAAAAGAAGTGTTTTTCATACTACTTGCTTAAAATAGTTTTTTAAACTTATCAAATCCACTTCTAAAATCCTCAAATCTATAATTTAAAGCTACAATATCTTCTAAATAGACATTGTCTATAATTTTTTTATTAGAATCTGTATAAAACTTAGAGTAGTGAGAAAGTTTATTTTTTGTATTATTTTTGGAATGCACATTAAATGAGTGTGCAATATTTAAAATATCATTTATTTTATTAATATCTTCTTGTAAATTTTCAAACCTACCTATAAAATCCAATGGATAATCTTTATCACCAAAATATTCTATTTGTGGTCTTAAATGATCACCTCTGTACTCTTTTACACTTTTATCATTGAGTAATTTTTCAAAAGCTCCTTTTTTTTGTATAAAATTTTTAAAACTATCTTTTACCTTAGAATCCAACATAATCCACTTGTAATCTGAATAAGCCCTACCCCACGGATTCCGTACAAAAGCAAACTTAAAATACTCATCCCATACATCTTTCTGAATTAAATTAGTTTCAATTAATTCCTTCGGTGTTGCATGCTGTAGATGAATTCGTCTTTCAGGACACCAACCATATAACAATTCATAATTCGGTTGACGCCAATCCAACTTTGGGGTATCAAAATAAAAATCCCTTATACTAGAGCCTGCGCATTTAGGAATATGAATAAATATAAATTTATGCTTATGTGATATCATATTTTTTAGTGGATTTCCCAAGACTGTTCAGACAAAAACACTCCTAAATTCTGTCTAGATGGCAACTTACCTGTTTTAAATACATCTCCACTTTCAACAGTAATTTCACTAAAAAAGTCTTCTTGATATACGGTGGTTCGTGCATTTAAGTCTAGAATTTGTAATCCTATATCATAAATTCCAGGTGCTACTTTTAATTTATCAATCGTGCAAATAAAATTTTGAATTTCTGATTCAATCATTTTATTAGCTTCTAAATGATATGTATTTAAAGTAGTAATCAAGTTTTCATCTTTATCAAATAATTGGTATCGTATATTTATCTTAATAGATTCAGGCTTCTTAATTTTTAGCTTTAAATCGAAAACACACTTTTCTCCTAATAATAAATTAGACTGGTTTCCCATAAAATCTAGAACTTTAAAATCTAAGATTTCCCCGTTAACCATCTTAACTGGAAGATTTGTTATTAACCTATCTTCTTTATTTTTTAAATAAAAACTCACAGCTTCATCCGTACCCCCTTCAAAAACCGTTTTCCCATGTTCGAAAACGATAGCGCGGGTACACAAACTTTTCACCGCTGCCATATTATGACTCACAAACAGCACCGTTCTCCCATCGCCTTTACTAATATCCTGCATCTTCCCTATAGCTTTTTTCTGAAACTCGGCATCTCCAACGGCCAACACCTCGTCAATCACCAAAATATCCGGTTCTAAAAAGGCAGCTACGGCAAAGGCCAAACGCACCCGCATTCCAGAACTATAGCGTTTTACTGGGGTATCTACATAACGCTCACAACCAGAAAACTCGATAATCTCTGCTTCCTTACTTTTTATTTCGGCTTTGGTCATACCCAAAATAGCCCCATTCAAATAAATATTTTCTCGTCCGGTGAGCTCTGGATGAAACCCAGTCCCTACTTCCAATAAAGACGCAATACGTCCTTTGGTTTTTATCTCTCCCGTAGTGGGAATCGTCACACGAGATAAGATCTTCAGTAAAGTCGATTTCCCTGCGCCATTTTTACCAATAATTCCTAACACCTCGCCCTGTTTCACCTCAAAATTGATATCACGCAAAGCCCAGACATACTCACTATCGGCCTTCGTACTTCTATCATTTACAGAGCCTACCTTCAAATACGGATCTTCCTTCCCACGAATACTCGCCCACCAGCGATTCAAATCGTGACTTAGAGTA
>NZ_DATGNO010000173.1:0-44948 GCF_035306705.1 Xanthomarina sp. | reverse complement strand
CCATTTAAAGTCTAACTTTTTTAATAATAAAGAAATTAAAGTGGCTTTGGAAAAACAATTACTCCTTATTGAAGAAAATAAAACAACACCTTTTGCTGCGGCGGATTACTTATTACAGTTCAAAGTTTAAAATTCAAGATTCAAGATTTAAAATTCAAGATTCAAAGTTCAAGATTCAAAGTTCAAGGTTTTTGACACGAACACACCCCGATGTCAGACAGTACACGAATGATTTTGTTGTTGTGTTTCTAGTTGGTAGTTTGAGCATGCCTGAATAAGATGGACATTAAATAAACTATTAACTTGCATCAAATAACTTTTAACTTATAAGCATTAACCAAAATATTACATTTTACCCGTTTATAGGTAAACTGATAATTTTATTTTAGAAAATTAACCTCATACCATGCTACTTGCTTTCTAACGCCTTCCAACAAGGTGGTTTGCGGATTATAAGCCAGTAGTTTTCTAGCTTTGTCAATATTGGCCTTGGTACGAAGCTGGTCGCCTGCTCGAGCCTCCACATGATCTATTTTAATGGATTTTCCGATAACGGCTTCAACTGCTTCAATCCCTTCTTGAGTGGTGTGTTCCACTTCGGTTCCAAGATTGATTATTTCGCCATCTACCAAATCTTCTTTTCCAATAATACGTACCACACCATCCACAATATCACCTACGTAGGTAAAGCTTCGCAAATGGGTAGCACTGCCATCATACAATGGAAACGCCTTGTTATTAAAAGCACAAGCTATCAATTTGGTGTACATTTTTTCGGGTCTTTCACGTGGGCCAATCACCGAATACAATCTTAACGAACAGCTTTTCATAAGTTTTTCCCTAGATTTTTGAAGCACCAATTGCTCTGCCGTTAATTTGGTAACCCCATAATGAGACGCTGGTTTGGGTGCCACACTTTCTGGAAACGTAGCTTCTAAACCATAAATAGAAGAGGTTGCTATATTAACAAACATCTTTAAATCTGGCAATTGCAAGGCATAATCCAAGAGATTCTTGGTGGCCAGAATGTTATTGGTGAAATAATCTTCGAAAGTGGAGGTTTTTGAAATCCCTGGTTGTGCTGCAAAATGAAAGATGTAATCGATATCTTTTGGTAAAAAAGCCAATAAGTTTTCATCCCTTAAGTCTTTTTCAATAACAGAAATGCCTTTATCAAGCAGCGCTTTTTCATTTAACTTTTTAAGGACTTTACTGTAATAAGGCGAAAAATTATCGATTCCTACCACCTCGTGCCCCAAACTTTTTAATCGCTCTGCCGTATGCGATCCAATAAATCCTACGGCACCTGTTACTAAAATTTTCATACGTATCTTGTCTATTAATATGTATTACGAAAAATTAAAATCGCAAATCCGAGTTTAATTTATGAAACATTTAATCTATTACAAAGAAACATTTTTTTTCTGTAAGATTAGAATTCTTTAAAAAAGAATACATTTGCAGAACCAAGAATGCGTTTATGAGTTACCAGTTTACCATTATAATTCCTGTATATAATGAGGAAGATAATTTAATTCGCGTAGAGCAAGCTCTACTGGATTACACAAAAATAGCGAGCAAAAAAACTAAAATTTTGTTTGTTAATGATGGTTCTAAAGACAAAAGCCAAGAACTTATTGAAGCCATTTGCAGCAGACAAACCGATTTTTCCTTTATTAGTTTTAAGGAAAACAGAGGTTTAAGCGCTGCTATAAAAGCTGGTTTTGACCATGTAGACACTGAATTGGTAGGATATATCGATTCCGATTTACAAACAGCTCCCGAGGATTTTAATTTACTTTTAGAGCATATTGGCACCTACGATTTGGTTACTGGCGTGCGCGCCAACAGAAAAGATAGTTTTGTAAAAAACATGTCGTCCACCATTGCCAACGGCATCCGTCGTGCCTTTACGCATGATGGGATGGACGATACCGGATGTCCGTTAAAAGTCATCAAAACAGATTACGCCAAACGCATTCCCATGTTCAAGGGTTTGCACCGGTTTTTACCAGCCATGATTTTATTACAGGAAGGAAAAATTATCCAAATTCCGGTACAGCATTTTCCTAGAATGGCCGGAACCGCTAATTTTGGCGTATGGAATAGGCTGTTTGGTCCTTTAATGGATTGTTTTGCCTATTTGTGGATGAAGAAAAAGTACATCAACTATTCCGTAGCTAAAAAAGGATAATGAGTAACTGGTTAATATATAGCGTTGGGTTTTTAGCCCAGATTTTATTCTCGTCCCGACTAATTGTTCAATGGCTCACTTCGGAAAAACAAAAACAAGTAACTACACCTACCCTATTTTGGTCGTTGAGTTTGGTTGCTTCCTTTTTATTGTTTATTTATGGATATTTAAGAAACGACTTTGCCATCATGCTCGGGCAAGCCCTTACCTACTTTATTTATATTAGAAACTTACAATTGCAAAAGCAATGGCAACGTTTACCAAAGTTAGTTCAAGTATTTTTATTTATTGTACCTATTTTAATTGTTGTTTTCTATTATAATAACAATGCCATAGATGTGGAATTGTTGTTTAAAAACGAGGCCATTCCGTTTTGGTTATTGGTTTTGGGCATCGTGTCGCAAATTGTATTTACACTTCGTTTTGTGTATCAGTGGATGTATTCTGAAAGACGCAAAGAGTCTGCTTTGCCCCTAGGCTTTTGGATTTTAAGTCTTATAGGCTCTATAATGATCTTAACGTATGCTATATTTAGACAAGATCCGGTGCTTTTTGTAGGACATATTTTAGGCATGGTAATTTACGTGAGAAACTTGGTTTTATTACACAAATCGACATGATAAGAACAATTAAAAGACATCCTGTTATAAGCATTTGTTTGTTTACAGCCATCATGCTGCTTCCTAATCTAGATGTGATAAATGTGTCCATTATGGAAGCTAGGAACTTTATTTCGGCTAGAGAAATGGTTCAGGATGGCAACTGGTTACTAACCACAATGAATGGGGAGGCCCGTTACGAAAAACCTCCTTTACCTACTTGGCTAACCGCTATTTCTGGAATGGTTTTCGGATTAAAAAGCGTTTTTGGTTTACGCCTTCCAGCTATTTTATTTATCATGCTGCTTGCTGTTTCTGTTTTTAAAATATCCATGTTGTTGGTTAAAGACCGAACCCAAAGTTTACAACATGCTTTTATAGCCATCACCTCTTTTTATATTATTGGAATTATTATTGAAGCTCCATGGGATATTTTCACTCATGGTTTTATGTGTTTTGCTATTTATCAGTTGTTTTTATTGTTTGAAAAAGACAAGAAATATTGGAAACATACACTCTTAGCCGGTTGTTTCATAGGTTTTTCATTTTTAAGCAAAGGTCCCATTTCCATATATGCTTTAATGCTTCCTTTTTTATTGGCTTATGGATTTACCTATAAATTCAGGCATTTTAAAACCAAAGCCTTTTCATATTTAAGTGTTCTTATTTTGGCACTTGTTGTTGGTGGTTGGTGGTATTTGTACGTGAGATTTCAGGATCCACACACCTTTCATGCCATTACAGAAAAAGAAACCTCCAATTGGTCGAGCTATAATATTAGACCTTTTTACTATTACTGGAGCTTTTTTATACAAAGTGGTCTTTGGACCATTCCTGCGTTTATCAGTTTGTTGTATCCGTATTTAAAAACAAGGGTGACCCATTTAAAAGCCTATCAGTTTAGCTTACTTTGGACGCTTTTTGCTGTTGTGTTATTATCCATTATTCCAGAAAAGAAATCGAGGTATCTCATGCCTGTTTTAATTCCATTAGCCATCAATATTGGTTTTTATATCGATTATTTAATCAGATGTTTCAAGTCCATGACAGACAAACGGGAAACTTTTCCTGTGTACTTTAATTTTGGATTGATAGCTTGCATTGGCTTGGCATTTCCTATATTGGCTTATGTGTTTTTACAAGACAACATTTCCAGCCATTGGTTTTCATACCTCTTGGCGTCCTTCGTACTGGTTAGCATTGGCGGGTTTATTATTGTTCAACTAAAAAGAAAAAACATGACTTTGGTTTTTAGAGGAACTGTTTTATTTTTTGCATGCATCCTGTTAACCGCCTTACCTCTTTCTGAAGGTTTAACAAGCGAAACTTACAATCCCATTTCAAGTCTTAAAGAGGAAAATGAAATTGAAGGATTGCACGTGTATGGCACCAATTATATTTCGCCAGAAACACTTTGGTACTATGGCGGAAAGATTCCTTTTATTTCCTTAAATGACGGCTTTGACCAGCTTCCAAAAGAGAGGAAATTTGGACTTCTAGCCAAGGAGGCCATAGATGATAGCACTTTAAATAACCTGCAAGAGCGCTTCACCATTCAAGAAATTACGACTTATAATTTAAATCGGGTGCCTGAAGGTTCTAAACAATACAATGACAGACTTCTAAATGTGTATTATGTTTTTGAGAGGAAATAGATATAATTTGTCCGCAAAACTTCATATAGCTAGGAACAGCAACTTTTATATATATTCACGAATAACAAACATTTGTTTAATTCTGCGTTAATCCGTGTGATCGGCAGGATAGCTTTCACATTATCATGTTTTTATTTCCCGCTGACCCGCCTGCGGGACGGGCATGTTTCGCAGATATTCGCAGATGTCTTACTCGTATGTCTAAAAACGGATATACAAGAAATAGATTAATACAACTTGTATTTATGTTTTAAATACTGACTTAATTTATAAAACATAAATCCAGAAAGTGCTCCAAAAATAAATCCACATAACACATCCAATGGGTAATGAACACCTATATAAATCCTGCTATAGCCCATTAAAGCAGACCAGAACAACATCATGAAAATCAGGTTTTTGTATTTGTGTCTTAATAGCAAACCTGCGAAGACTGCCACAGCCATTGAGTTTGACGCATGACCAGAAAAATAGCCATATTGTCCCCCACAACCCTTTTTAACAATTCTCATAACCTCTTTTACTCCCTCTTGATGACAAGGTCTTAAGCGTTCAAAACCGTGTTTAAATAAATTGGTTACCTGGTCTGTAAACGTGACCATAAGTACAATAACTAACAAGATAACTAAAAACATTTTTGGGGTATGTTGCTTAAATATAATATACAACAAAACAGCATAGAACGGAATCCAATAAAATTTCGTGGTGTAAAACATCCAAAAAGCATCCCAAGTAGTGCTTCCTAAATTATTTAGATATAAAAAAAGTTCTGTGTCTAATTGTACCAATTGTTCTATCATAGTAACAGTGTTTAAAGTTAAAAGTACTTGAAGTGCCTAAAGTTAAAAGTGTTCTAAAGTACTTAAAGTTTTATTATTCTTCGTATCGAGAAATTTCGCGATCGTAGAAATCCGTGGCTTGTTGGATTAAACTTTCTGCTTCAATTTCAAGTTCCTTTTGATCGTGCTGATCAAAATCTTCAAGCCATTCCACGTCATCATTTTCCAGATTGATGATAAATCTAGGGAATTCTGTGTGTACTACAAAAATTGCTGTTGGATAATCGGTGTTATCACCTAGTAAGAATTTTGGGAAGTCCATGTTTTAAGTGTCTAAAGTATTTAAAGTTATAAGTGGTTAGAGTTATAAGTGTCTAGAGTTAATTTATAGTTTGTTTGAAATGGATGTAAAAATAGCTAATAGTTCTTTAGATTCGGCTCTTAGAGCTTTTAAATTATCACTTTTAATCCAATTTAGAGTTTCTATAACCTCTAACCAATAATCTGTTTCGCTAGCTTCGCCAACGCATATCTTAATTTTGTTTTTAAAATCTTTTGGGCTTCTGGATCTATTAGCTTCTCGATAATTTGCACCTATACTTGTCCCAGATTTTGAAAGTTAATTCCTTAGCACCAATGCTTCGGGAGTTTTTGGCAAACTACCAGAAAACAACAGGACCTCAATTGCAAACATAACCATCCGTTTTTCCAATTGTTTAGCAAATTCCTTATTTGTCATATCGAAAATACTTTAATCTCTATCCCAACTCTAAGCACCTCAACAATTAATAGCACGCTCTAAGTAGTTTTAATTTTAGGCATTCTAAGTACTTTAGCCATTTAGTGCACTTTTAACTTTAGAACACTTTAGGCACTCTCAAGAATCAACTTCTTGGTAAGATAGTTAAATCGAATATACAATAAAATTGCTGCTGTTGTTAATCCTGCCAAGAGGCCGAGCCAAATCCCGAAACTGCCGTATGCCTCTTCTCTTCCAAGGAAAAAACTGATTGGAAAACCAATCATCCAATAGGATATAAAGGTGATTATGGTTGGGATTTTTACATCTTGTAAGCCTCTTAATGCACCAAGCATGACGACTTGAATGCTATCGCTAATCTGAAAGAATGCGGCCGCAATCAATAATTTTGAGGCAATTGCGACGACTTCGGTATTATCGACTAAATTATCTAAATCGTTAAAGTCGACATATATTTTTGGCAAGTGTTTGTGAAACACAAAGAATATAGATGCAAAAAACACGGCAAAGATCATCCCCAATAAAAATATGGAAAATGCAATCCGTCTTAACTCCGTATAATTTTTTAAACCTTTTTGATTTCCCACGCGAATCATAGCCGTGACGCTTAACCCCATAGCTATCATAAAGGTCATAGAGGCCAAGTTTAAAGCAATTTGATTGGCTGCCTGAGGATTTTTTCCAAGCAAACCACTAATCCATACAGCAGACGTGAAAATGGCTACTTCAAAAAACATTTGCATGGCACTAGGAAACCCTAAATTCAGCATTTCCTTTAGCATAAACTTATCCAATACAAAAATCTTGATATTGGTTACATACGCTTTGGATTTCTCTTTTCCTTTTAACAACCACCACAAATAAGCCACCATGACAAATCTGGAAATCAAGGTTCCGTAGGCTGCTCCAACAATGCCCATTTCTGGAAAACCCCATTTCCCAAAAATAAGAACATAATTAAAAAACACATTGACCACGTTTGCCAGAATAGTGGCATACATGGGATATCTGGTCATAGACAACCCATCGCTAAACTGCTTAAAGGCTTGGAAAACAATTAAAGGAATTAATGAAAAAGCTACTAAATCCAAATAGGGAATCGCTAATTCCACAACTTCAACAGGCTGTTTCATTAAATACATGAGAGGCTTTGCCATATACAACATAAGGAAAAGCACAATCCCTAAAGCGGTGCATAAAAACAAGCCATGTTTTAAAGCCGATTTTCCTCTAGTAAAATTATTAGCAGCATCTGCCTCTGCCACCAAAGGGGTTATAGCCGTTGAAAATCCAATCCCCAAAGACATGGCAATAAACATAAAACTATTCCCTAAGGAAACAGCTGCCAATTCGGCCGTACCTAACTGGCCAACCATGATATTATCTATAAACTGCACAAAGGTATGCCCCAGCATGCCCAACATAACGGGTGCCGACAATTTCCAATTGTATTTAAATTCTTTGGTGTAGTTGCTTAATACCATTTAATGATAGTCATTTTCTTCTATTAAATAATACCTTTTTGCGCTATGCTTCAAAATAAAAATAAACCGTAACAATGCTATGCTTGATTTTTCTTTCTCGCCTAACACAAAAAACTTTTTATTTTCTTAAAATAAATTCTATCACAAAATGGTATAAACCATTTTGCAAAAGTAATATTTCGCTTTCTGTTATGCTAACTAAGACGTCATTTAATAATAGATTAACATGGTTTTAAGAACAGACCGATGGTCCACTTAAAAATAACCATTGGAATAGTTTTAATTATAACCCGGTACGATAGATTGAAAGTTTAGGTAACGTAATTTTATAAGTAGGTTTTTAAAGATTTGAAACAAACTGCTTCGCTTCCTCAAATTCCTGCATCATATCTGCCACAATTTGAGCCGCTGGTTTGATGTCGTGTATCAGGCCTGCTATTTGTCCGATTTCTAATTCGCCATCGTCTAAATCGCCTTCAAACATGCCACGTTTGGCTCTGGCTCTTCCTAATAAATCTTTAAGCTGCTCTGTAGAAGGAGCAGTTTTATACAACTCTTGGATGTCGTAGAAGAATTTGTTTTTTATTAAACGCACAGGCGCCAATTCTTTTAAAGTTAATTGGGTATCTCCTTCTTTGACATCGACCACTACTTGCTTAAAATCCTGATGTGCCGAACTTTCTTCGCTGGCAACAAATCTGCTCCCAACTTGTACGGCATCTGCTCCTAAAACCATCGTTGCCAACATGGCTTTTCCTGTGGCAATCCCTCCAGCTGCAATTAATGGAATTTGTAACTGTTCCTTCACCATTGGAATTAAAGTTAAGGTAGTCGTTTCATCTCTTCCGTTATGTCCTCCGGCTTCAAATCCTTCTGCAACAATGGCATCTACTCCTGCTTCTTGTGCTTTTAAGGCAAACTTGACACTACTTACTACATGCACAACCGTAATCCCTTTTTCTTGCAACCAACTAGTCCAAGTTTTTGGGTTTCCTGCGGAAGTAAAAACAATTTTCACACCTTCTTCTACAATAATATCCATGATTTCCTGAATGTTTGGATATAGCATGGGCACATTGACCCCAAAGGGTTTATTGGTTGCTTTTTGACATTTTTGAATGTGTTCCCGTAAGACTTCTGGATACATACTTCCTGCTCCAATTAAACCTAAAGCTCCTGCATTACTCGCTGCCGAGGCCAAACGCCAACCAGAGTTCCAAATCATGCCGGCTTGAATAATTGGATATTTAATATTGAAAAGTTGTGTGATTCTATTTTGCATTACTTTTTAATCAGTTTTTTAGTTATGGTGCCATTTTGGGTTTTCATTTTTAATAAGTAAACGCCCTTGGCCAAAGATGATACGTTGATTATGGTCGATTCTAAAACATCTGCTTCCAATACCTTTTTTCCTAGAATATTAAGAACAGTCACTTGGACCTGCTTTTCATTGGAAGGCAAGGATATGTGAAGTTCGTTAAAAACCGGATTTGGATAAACCTCTATTTGTTCTTGAAAAACTTCAACGGCTTCGATACTCAAACCTTGATTTAAAGCCATAGCCATATTTGGAATGCCATAACCTATAAAATAATCTGGGGAGTTGTATTGCGAAGCCGATTCCCGAACCAATTGCATGATTTCGGCATTGCTTAAACCTGGTAAAGCTTGCCACAAACAAGCCAAAGCACCTGCCATAATTGGCGAGCTAAAAGAGGTGCCACTAGAAGTTACAATGGTGTTACTTGTACTTATAACCACACTTGCCTGTCCTTGGGTAGCTACATCTGGTTTTTGGGTAGGTTGAAAGGCACTGCCTTGAGAACTAAAAGTGGCATAATCGCCATTAGCTTTCACGCCACCAATAGTAAAAACCCCGGCAGCATCTGCTGGCGCGTTTAATCCGTCTGCTCCTGCGTTTCCAGCGGAGTTAACCACTAGAATACCCTTTTCGAAAGCAATATTAGCTCCTTTACTAATATAAGTGGTGAGGCCATCCAAATCTGAATCCGAATGGGTATAGTTAGGATTGTCGTAGGTTTTATAACCTAAAGACGAGTTGATAATATCTACCCCCAAACTGTCTGCTCGTTCTGCTGCTTCTACCCAAAGACTTTCTTCTATGGGGTTTTCTACGGGCGCATTTTCGGTTCTAAATAAATAGTAAGAGGCATCTGGAGCCGTTCCTACATATTCATTTTCTATATATCCAGCCATCGTACTTAAAACCACAGTTCCATGAGAACTTGAGGTGTTGGCATAGACGTCTGGGTTTCTATCGTAAAAATCATATCCACCTAAAATGCCATTGTTATCCCTTAAGCGCTGAAAGCCACCCATGGTATTTACGTTAGGAAAACCGGCGTCAATAACAGCAATGGTTATTCCTGTTCCCGTATAATTATCTATATGAAGGGCGTCTCCTTGAATCATTTCAATTTGATTGGCAGCAGATCCATAATTAAAGCTTGTTCGAAGCGCTTCTAAATCGAATTTCTTCTTTGGCTCGCCCACTCTGGCATTGAGATTATTGTCGGCGAAAACGATGTGATCCACAAAAGCCAAACCTAATAAGTTGTTGATATCTGTTTGGATCCCTCGAACATGCACGGCATTAAACCATTTTGATTTTGCAAGCACGGTGATGCCTGCTTGCGTTTTTAATTGTGAAATATACGTTTCGTTAACCGGTACGTCACGAACATCGATAGGAACCGCATGCGCCTGTTTCCTATCTATGGCTTTTTGGGTTAAAATTGAAATGGGATTTGCAAGCGATGTGGCTACATCTTCTTTATCAGTTAAATATACCCAAGCATCTTCTTGGGCAAAAACTTGAAATTGAAAACATAGGAGTAAGAATAAAAGTAGTTTTGAGGTCATGAGTTGTTTTTTAACTCATGCAATTTAAGAAATTACTCCTGAACCAACTAATTCATCACCCAAATACCAAGCTACAAATTGTCCTTCGGTCATGGCCATTTGAGGTTCTTCAAATTCCACATACATGCCAGAATCTACTTGATACAAGGTGGCTTTTTCCAAAGGTTGTCTGTAACGAATTCTAGCCATGACCTCCATGGTTTCGTCTAATTGAAGCTTTAAATCCTCTCGGATCCAATGTAGTTCTTCGTTTGAAACAAAGAGAACCGTTTTATATAAACCGGGATGCTGTTTCCCTTGCCCCGTATAAATAATGTTATCGTCCACATTGGTTTCAATAACAAAAAGTGGTTCTACGGTGCCACCAACGGCCAATCCTTTACGTTGTCCTTTAGTAAAATAATGAGCCCCCTGATGTTTACCTACTACTTTTCCATCTTGGAAGGTGTAAGCGATTCTTTTTGATAAATACTGAAGCTCTTCTTCCTTATTTTGAAAACTTGGAATTTCTTGTTGATAACCATCAAAATCTTCTGAAATCTCCACAATAACACCTTCTTTTGGTTTTAGTTGTTGTTGAAGGAATTCTGGCAATCTCACTTTTCCTATAAAACAAAGACCTTGGGAGTCTTTCTTTTCAGCAGTAATCAAGTTTTGCTGTGCTGCAATTTCCCTAACTTCTGGTTTTTGCAGTTCGCCGATAGGAAATAAGGCTTTTGCCAATTGGTCTTGAGACAGTTGGCATAAAAAATATGATTGGTCCTTATTAACATCTGCTCCTGCCAATAATTGATGGATTTCCTTTCCGTTTTTTGTAATGGTGTTTTTTCTGCAATAATGTCCCGTAGCCACAAAATCGGCCCCAAGGTCTAAAGCAATTTTCATAAAAACATCAAACTTAATTTCCCGATTGCAAAGCACATCTGGATTTGGAGTTCTTCCTAGCTTGTATTCGTTAAACATATAATCCACAATACGTTCTTTGTATTGCTCGCTCAGGTCCACAGCTTGAAAAGGAATCCCAAGTTTATCTGCTACCAACATGGCGTCGTTACTATCGTCTAGCCATGGGCATTCGTTGGAAATGGTCACTGAATCGTCATGCCAGTTTTTCATAAACAGGCCTATAACCTCATAACCTTGCTCTTTTAACAAGTAGGCTGCCACACTGGAATCTACACCTCCAGAAAGTCCGACTATCACACGTTTTTTCTTCATAATTTTAGGCTGCAAAGATAAGGATTTTGCAGAAATTGCCCCCTATTAAGTTTAATTTTATTAATTGTTCGAACAATAACCAACTACTCGTCAGGGGTTTAATAAAACAAACCTGTTTTTAATAGATTATATTTTTAATATCCGAGTAATTTTTCCTACTTTTGGAGAACTTATGTTTAGGTGGACCCTACTTCGATTGATTAATAGCTTACTCATCTTGTGACATACCTAAAAAAGTTAAGCTCCTTATTTTTATAAGGAGCTTTTATATTTTTAAGGCTTAGTTAAAAATTTTATTCCTTTATTAAATATGGGTTTTTACTATAAACCGTAAAATCTTTTTCTTCGCTAAGTTCGCCATCTTTATAGTATTTCCAGATGCCGTCCTTCTTATCATTCTTATATTGTCCATCAATTTCTAGAGCGCCACTCGCATTATAAAATTTAGCTTCTCCATGCAAGATGCCCTTCTTGTAAATATAGGTTTTCATCTCTTTTCCATTTTCATAAAACCAAGTAGCTTTGCCATCCAATTTATTCTGTTTATAAAAACGTTTTTCAGCCATTTGGCCTGTATTGTAATAAACCAGGCTTTCTCCATCCAATTGGCCCTGGGCATTATAATGTTCAATATTCATTATTTGCTTGCCATCCTTATGGTAATATTTCCATTCTCCTATATGGTTTTTACCACGCATTTTCCCCTGACTAATAATTTTTCGATTGGAAGCATAAAAGATGACTTCAGCCACGTCGTCTTTAACATTGAAATCCTTGGTGGCCGTTAAAACTGCTTCTTTATTGATGTTTTTATAAAATTTGAAGAGACCAATTTCTTTACCGTGATTAAACTCACCTTCATAACGAACGATTTGGGTATTGTCGAAATTCTTTTTCCAGATCCCATGTCTTTTACCATTTTCATCCATTTGATTGATGTTTTGGGCCATGAAGATACTTGGTATTACTAAAAGTAAAATAACTAAAATGTGTTTCATACTTGGATAAAAATTATGCTTTAAATGTCTTATTATAACGATATCTTTTCTAAAATGTTACAGAGCTTAGGTATTAAAATAAACTTTCTGATTTTTCCCTTAGCCACGAATTTTACTCATTGACCAAAAGGAATTTCATTCAATAAAAATAATTGAATTGATTGTTCGAAAACAATCACCCGAATAGAAAAGTCTACAGATTTTTCATAACTCAGTTATAATAACTTCAATAAATAGGCCAATTCGATAATTACAAAAAGAAAAAGACTAAATGGGTTCTAACAAAAAAGCTGCCAAAAATGGCAGCTTTAGATTATTTTTTACGTTTGTCTTGCACTTGTTTTTGCTGTTCTGCCTGCTCCATCATATCTGCCATCTTCTTTTGGAACTTGTTTTGCTTTTTAGGTTTGGCTTTATTCACCTGAATTTGCGCATGGATTTTATCTTCATCTAGAATGTAATTCTTGATGACCAACATAATTCCAATACTAATAGCATTCGAGATAAAGTAATATAAACTTAAACCTGAGGCATAGTTATTAAAGAAGAACAACATCATTAAAGGCGATAAGTAAATCATGTACTTCATCATTTTCGCCATATCTGGCATCCCTTCTTGTGTTGGTTGCGAAGCCATTTGTTGTCCTGTGGTCATTTTCATATAAAAGAAAATAGCGATAGCTGCCAAGATTGGAAACAAACTTACGTGGTCTCCATAAAATGGGATTTTAAATGGCAAATAAGCCACGGCATCATACGAAGATAAATCGTCTGCCCAAAGGAAACTTTTCTGTCTTAAATCGAAAGCTGTTGGGAAAAACATAAACAAGGCATAAAATACTGGCAACTGGATTAATCCAGGGATACAACCACTTAACGGACTGGCTCCTGCTTTGTTTTGAAGCGCCATGGTTTCTTGTTGCGCTTTCATTTTATTGTCTTTATGCTTTTCTCTAATAGCATCTAATTCTGGCTTTAACACCTTTAGTTTAGCTTGAGACAAGAATTGTTTGTATTGTACAAATGACATTAATAATTTGATAATAACTGTCATAACAATAATAGCAATCCCGTAAGGCAAGAAGCCACTTAAGAAACTAAATAATGGTATAAATAAGGCTTTATTGATCCAACCAAAAATTCCCCAACCAAATGGAATACTATCGTCTAGATTATTCTCGTATTTTTTTAAGATCTTACTATCTGTAGGTCCGAAATAGAATTTTAAAGGCTGGTTAATTTCTCCTGCTTCAAAATTTAAAGGAAATTTCGTGGTAAATCGTTTTGTGAAAACCGTATCGATATCTTCGTTTGCCACTAAGTCTTTGGACGTAATCCTTACACTTTTCAAGGGTTCTTTCGAAACTAAAATAGAGCTAAAAAAGTGTTGTCTATAAGACAACCATTTGGCATCTTTTACTGTTTCGTCGTCTTCTCCACCTTGGGATAGTTTGTCAATTTTTTTACCTTCATATTGGTAGGTTAAACGCGTATATCGGTTTTCGTACGAAATACTTTGATCGTGGCGATAGGTATCTAATTTCCAATCTAAGTTAACCTCTTGAGAACTGTTTATAACATTGTTTAAGCCCTGCGATCTGATGGTAAAATCTACCATATAATCGTTAGGTTTCAGTTCATAACGATATTCCAAATACTTTTCCGGAGACACTTGAAGTTTCATGGAAACAACCGTGTTTTCGCCATTTTTAGTAATGGTTGGTTGAAAGTAAAGATCTTTGGTATTTAAAATTCGGCTATCGGTTGTGCCAAAATTTATATTGAAATCCGTGTTTCCATTTCTCACCAAATAAATAGGAATGGAATCGAAATCGACAAATTGTTTCAGTTTAATTTCAGATAAATACCCACCTTTATTACTAAACTTAAGTGCTAACACCTCAGTTTCTACAAAGGTTTCCTTATTGGTTGCAGACGGAAGTGTTGAAGAATAAGCAAATGCGCCCAATTTATTATTTAACGCTACTAATTGAGTAGAGTCTGTAATTGTGGCTGCAGAAAAATCTGTGGCAGTAGTTACAGCCGTATCTGTTTTTTCGATGGCTTTTTTCTCTGCTTCAACTTGTTCTTGCTTGGCTTTTTCTTGTGCTGCTACTTCCTCTTCTGTTGGTTTGTTCATGTACATCATGTACACTAAAATTCCAAAAATAAGTATAAATCCAATAATCGAATTTATGTCAATTTTCTTTTCTTCCATAAGTAAAATTTTCCCTTCGTTTTGATTGAAGAGAGCTAGGTTGGTTAATTTTTAAAATCTTTATCCTTTTAAGGCGTTTTCTTTAAGTCAAAAATTAAACCGTTTTTATTTTTGTGCCATACTGACACTTTTATTCGTTTTTTTATATTTTAATGCCGCCTTAACAAAGTTCACAAATAAGGGATGTGGGCTTTTAACCGTACTCTTATATTCTGGGTGATATTGTACTCCAACAAACCATGGATGTGAAGGGATTTCAATAATCTCAACAAGACCTGTCTCTGGATTTAGTCCGGACGCAACCATACCAGCAGCTTCAAATTGTTTTCTGTACTTGTTATTAAACTCGTAACGGTGTCTGTGCCTTTCAAGGATGCTATTGGATTTATAGATTTTTTGAGCTAGAGAATCCATCTTTATATCGCAGGCCCACGCACCAAGTCGCATGGTTCCTCCTTTGTCTGTAATGTTTTTTTGTTCTTCCATTAAACTAATTACAGGGTCTGGTGTGTTTGGATGCATTTCTGAAGAACTGGCTTCCTTGAGGTCTAGAACATTTCTAGCAAATTCTATCACGGCCATTTGCATCCCTAAACAAATTCCTAAAAACGGAATGTTATTTTCACGGACATATTTTACGGCATCGATTTTTCCTTCAATACCACGTTCTCCGAAACCTGGAGCTACCAAAACACCGTCTAAATGAGCTAGTTTCATTTTGGCATTATCTTCATTTATATATTCTGAATGGATGGCCTCCACATGAACTTTTACTTCGTTTTCTGCTCCTGCATGAATAAAAGATTCTAAGATGGATTTATAAGAATCTTGCAGCTCGACATACTTTCCAATTAAACCAATAGTCACCTCGGTTGTTGGATTTTTATGACGTTTTAAAAACTTGTTCCAATTGGTTAAATCTGGAACACGACTTTCTAAGGCCAATTTCTTTAAAACCACTTTATCCAAACCTTCCTCTAACATGAGGTTAGGCACATCGTAAATGGTTGAAGCATCTATGGATTGAATAACCGCTTCTTCACGAACATTACAGAACTTAGCCAATTTACTTCTTAATTCTTGTGGCAATTCATGCTCGGTTCTACACACCAAAATATCTGCCATGACGCCAGATTCCATAAGGGTTTTAACACTGTGTTGTGTAGGTTTTGTTTTTAGTTCTCCAGCAGCAGATAAGTAAGGCACCAAAGTTAAATGAATAACGATGGCATTGTTGTCTCCTAAATCCCATTTTAACTGACGTACAGCTTCTATATACGGCAAAGACTCAATGTCTCCAACGGTTCCACCTATTTCAGTAATAACGATATCGTAATCTCCCGATTTACCAAGTAATTGAACACGTTCTTTAATTTCGTCTGTAATATGTGGAATTACCTGTACTGTTTTTCCTAAAAACTCCCCTCTACGTTCTTTATCAATAACGCTTTGATAAATACGACCGGTAGTTACGTTGTTTGCCTGGCTGGTTGGAACATTTAAAAAACGTTCGTAATGTCCTAAATCCAAATCGGTTTCGGCACCATCATCCGTTACATAGCATTCACCATGCTCATAAGGATTTAAAGTTCCTGGATCGATATTAATATAGGGATCTAATTTTTGAATAGTTATTCTATAGCCTTGGGCTTGAAGTAATTTTGCTAAGGAGGCGGCAATGATGCCTTTTCCTAAAGAAGAAGTAACTCCTCCTGTTACAAATATGTATTTTGTTGTAGTTGTCATGTAGCGCTGTTAAACGCCTGCAAATTTACAAAATTAAAACAGTTAATAACCTAATGTTAGAAGTAATTTAAAAATGAAATATTTTAATTGAAAAAAAATATGATATGAAGAAATATCTAGCGATAAATAATTAATTTAGAGACAGCTTATTCACTTAATTATTTAAATAAATACTTATGAAATCAATTACAAACACTTGGGTTTATGTCATCCTGTTTTCACTCATGACATCCGTTAGTTTTGCCCAAAACATGGACAAAACATTACAAGATAAAGAAAAATGGGAACTTGTTGAAACGCAAGGAACCATTACAGCCATTAACAAAGAAACCCGCGACATTTCTATTATTGGAACCAATGGAGAATTACTTACTGTTACTGCAAGCGACGATGTGAAACGCTTTAACGATATTGAAGTTGGTGACGTTGTTACTTTTAGTTTTTATAAATATATGAAAGCTGAATTTCGTCAGCCAACTGAAGAAGAATTAGAGAACCCATTAATTGTTTTAACAGAAGGAGCCAAAGCTCCAAACAACATGAAACCGGGGGCAGTTTTGGGAGCAATTGTACAAGCTGTTGTAACTATTCAAGTTATTAACTTACCATTTATGTACGTAAATATTGAAGGACCCAATGGGAATTTTACATCCATACACATGGAAGACAAAGAGCTTATTCAGAAACTTCATGTAGGCCAAGTGGTTATCTTAACGTATGCCGAAGCCATGGCCATTGATTTAGAAAAGGTAAAATAACTATTTCTTGCAAGAATGCTAAACGCCAATTTCCATAATTACTTAGGAAATTGGCGTTTTATATTTCTTATTAAATCTTCTAAACCATTTAGTTTAAGTTCGTAAACAGTTTCTAACATTTGACCTAATTGTCCTTTTGGAAAACCTTTATTGTGATACCAAACCACATAATATTCGGGCAATTCTATTAAATAATGGTCTTTATATTTTCCGAATGGCATTTTGGTATGCGCCAATTTTATAAGGAAATTTTTATCTGGTTCTAACAAGGTTTTGGGTGTTAACACTAGTTTACTTCTACAATTTTTAAGTTTTGATATTTAACCAAGTAAACCGTGTCGTTATAGTAACCGCCTAAGAATTTCTTCTTATAAGCAAATTTATTTTCCACGTATTCCGTTAAAGGCGCTTCGTTAACCGATAAGAACAAATCGTCTGAACTTACCAAGCGCAACACCACATCCATTGTTAAATCGAAACCACGAACTGCAATTTTATTTGGTGTTATTCCATACGCTTTTTCATAAGCCTTTACAAAAGAGTTCTGGTCTTCTTCGTTATAAGATTTTGAAATAGTTGGGAAGTGAAATTCCAGATTAGAGAGATGGTAATTTGAAACCTCATCGTCTTCAAAAGCAGCATTCATATTGGTTGTAACCAAAACAATATCCCTTGTTCTGTTTTTAAACGAATTTAGTTTACTGGTAACATTCGAAATAAACCCCGGATTATCAGATTCTAAAAACACAATGTTTTTTCCTGTTTGTAATTTGCTGGTAATATCTCCATCTAACACGTAAAAAGCATCTTTGCCTTCTTTGTTTTTTCTGGAAAATATTTGTGAAGCCGACAAAAAGTTTTCTTTAATGCTGTGGTTTACTTTGGTATGCTTTTCATCTGAAATAATAATCACGTGATTTTTAGTGCTATCCTTTTTAACAAAGTCCACCATCTTATCATATAGTAAAGATTCTGATGGTCTGGATTGAAATACATTTTCCAAAAGCACCACATTTTTAGTGATTGGTGAAACCACAGGAATGTTGTCGGATTTTAATTGTGAAGCCACTTTTTCGATGTTGTTGGACATAAACGGTCCAATAACCACATTGACATCCTTAAACGAATTGGTATTTAAAATATGTGAAACTTCGCTTAAAGAATTCTTAGTATCATACACATCAACCTTTAAGGAAATTCCTAGTTTTTTAAGAGAATCCAAAGCCATTAATGCCCCCGAATGAAAATCTAAGGACATACTTAATAACGGATTGTTATTCAGTTCTCTTTTGGCATCGTAAACGGAATCTGCATTGATTTTGTTAAGCTGAAAAGGCAACATCATAACTACGTGCTGTGTTTTGTAGGTCTTAATATTGTCTGTTAAATCAACACCTTCTAGCTCGGGATTCAAACTTTCTCCAACCGTGGCGTTATAAGGTATTTTTAAAATCATCCCTACTTTCAATCCCGACTCTTTAAGTCCGGGATTTAGAGTTTCCAATTGTTCTTGCTCCACCCCCAATTTTACTTTCAATCGATAATACCCTTCTTTTGGTAAAACGGTATAATAGGAATAAGCTTCGTCTATAGGTTTTTCTTCTTTCTGGGCAATATTTGGTACTTGTATAACATCTCCAACATTTAAAACGGCTTTCATTCCAGGATTTAATTCTTCCAATTGGTCTACAGTAATACCATATTTATAGGCAATACGCCATTTCCCTTCCTTAGGCAACACCGTATAGCTGTTAGTTGAAGTTTCTGGTACGGATACTTGAAATACCTTTTTATAAACTGGTATTTTTAACTCATCGCCTTTTTTTAAATTATTGGCATATAGAAATGTGTTGTGTTTTTTTAATTCGTCTTGCGTTATATCATATTCTTTAGACAAACTATAAAGAGTTTCCTTGCGTTTTACCTTGTGATTTTTAAAACGGACCAATTCTTTTTCTATACTCGCTTGAGGTACTGAATTGGACTCTTTAGACTTAGGGATAATAATCACTGAATTAGGTTTAATGCCTTTTTTTGCATCTGGATTTAGGGCATAAATATCTTTAGCAGAAACATGATATAATTTTGCTAAACTCTCAACGGATTCTCCTTGTTTTACTTTATGGGTCTTGAAATTTTGCGCTTGGGTTGAGGCACAACCAAACACTAAAAACAGAGATAGAATGTATATTAATTTTTTCATAGATATACTCATGAAAATGAGTGACTTTTAGTTATAACCATCAATCTTTACAAGGCAACTAGAGTCTCGATTATTATACGACTTTAGCAAGTATTCCCGCGTTAGGGATTGAAACCTTAACTGTTTTTATACCATTTTTATGCCAAAGCAAAAAAACGAAATAAAATAATACTATAAGATTCCTTTTTATTCATTGATTCTTAGAGTTAAATTCTGTATTCATGAATCTCCGATTTCAAAGGAATTTAATTATTCCCACTCGATAGTTGCTGGTGGTTTTGAGCTAATATCGTACACTACTCTATTAACGCCTTTTACTTTATTTATTATATCGTTTGATGTTTTTTGTAAAAACTCGTAAGGTAAATTCACCCAATCAGCGGTCATTCCATCTGTACTTTCCACAGCTCTAAGAGCGATACATTTTTCGTAGGTGCGCTCGTCTCCCATGACTCCTACACTATTTACTGGTAAGAGAATAGCTCCTGCTTGCCACACTTTATCGTACAAATCCCATTCTTTTAAACCATTGATAAAAATGGCATCAACTTCTTGCAAAATACGAACTTTTTCAGCAGTAATATCACCTAAAATTCGAATGGCCAAACCTGGACCTGGAAATGGATGACGTCCTAATAAGTTTTTATCCATATCCATAGAAGCACCAACGCGACGAACCTCGTCCTTAAACAAAGCTTTAAGAGGTTCTACGATTTTGAGTTTCATAAAATCTGGTAAACCACCAACATTATGATGACTTTTTATAGTGACACTCGGTCCACCTGTTGCTGAAACACTTTCTATGATATCTGGATAAATGGTGCCTTGAGCCAACCATTTTACATCTGAAATTTCATGAGCTTCATCATCGAATACTTCAATAAACACGCGTCCGATGGCTTTACGCTTTTCTTCTGGATCGCTTAATCCGGCCAAAGCATCTAAAAATCGTGTGGAAGCATCAACACCTTTTACATTAAGTCCCATGCCTTTGTATTGCTCTAAAACCTCTGTAAATTCATTTTTACGCAACAAACCATTATTAACAAAAATACAATACAGATTTTCGCCAATAGCTTTATGTAATAACATGGCTGCTACTGAAGAATCTACACCTCCAGAAAGTCCTAAAACAACTTTATCGTTGCCTAACGTGTTTTGTAAATCTTCCACAGTTTCTTCCACAAAGGATTGCGGCGTCCAGTCTTGCTCTACTTGAGCAATATGAACTAAAAAATTCTCTAACAACTGTTTACCATCTGTTGAATGATATACTTCTGGATGAAATTGAATGGCATAAGTCTCTTCACCTTGAATTTTAAAGGCAGCATTCTTTACATCGTGCGTACTTGCCAATAAAACACCATTTGTAGGAAGGTCTTTGATGGTATCGCTATGGCTCATCCAAACTTGACTTCCTTCATTTATATTTTTAAAGAAGGCTTCCTCAGGTTTAATAAAAGATAATTTAGCACGACCATACTCCCTAGTGTTTGATGGAGCTACTTCTCCGCCAGAAAAATGAGCTAGATATTGAGCTCCATAACACACAGCCAATAAAGGTTTTTTAGCTCTAATTTGAGACAAGTCTGGATGGAGTGCATTTTCAGCTCTTACGGAATTTGGACTTCCAGAAAGAATGACGGCTTTGTATTCTTCTACCGTATCAGGGATTTTATTATAAGGATAAATCTCGCAATAAATATTGAGTTCTCTTACACGACGAGCAATAAGCTGTGTGTACTGCGAGCCGAAATCTAAAATAAGTACTTTGTTGTGTTGCATGCGCAAAAATAGTAATTGATTTTTTAATTATCAGTTTAGCAAGCCTGTTTTTGAAATTAATTCATCGAATCCAAAATCATTTGGATATCATTTTCTGTCGTATCTGGATTGATAAAGCAAAAACGGGAAACGGTTTCAAACGTATCGCCATTTTTCCATTTGGTAGGTGTTACCAAGGCAAATCCTTTTTCATGGTTTTCGTAAGTCCAATGTGTGTAATCTTCCGGCTTCCATCCTATTCTTCTATACAGTACACAAGACAAACTTGGCGCTCTTACCAATTCCACATTCGGGTTTTCAGTAATCAATCTACCAGCAATTTGTGCTAATTCTATCCCTCTTTCTACAGATTTTTTATATTGGTCTGTACCATGAGTGGCTAGTGAAAACCATAAAGGCAAACCACGAACACGACGTGTTAACTGAATTTGGTAATCGGTTGGATTGAAACCATGCGCGCCTTCATCTTTAAAAATATCGAGATAAGACCCTTGTTGCGAATGGGCGTTTTTTGCCAGTTCAGGTTCTTTATAAATAACCGCACCACAATCGTATGGCGAGAACATCCATTTATGTGGATCGATGGTAATGCTATCTGCTCTTTCTATACCTTTAAACAACGGTCTAACAGAATCGGCGGCCAAAGCACCTCCACCATAAGCGGCATCTACATGGAACCAAATATTTTCTTTTTCGCAAACCTCAGCAATACCTTCTAAATCGTCAATAATTCCTGCATTGGTTGTGCCACCTGTAGCTACTACAGCAAACAGTCGTTTTCGTTGATGAAAGTTTAGGTTGTTTATGGTTTCACGAAGATCGGAACCTGTTAATTTTTCTTCAGAATCTACCAATAATATATCCACATCGGCCACTTTAGCCATGGCCTTTATGGAAGAATGCGCTCCAATAGAGGTGATAATTAATCCTTTTTCTCTTGTATACGTCTCGTCTTCCCTCCAATGTTCTCTAGCCGTTACAATGGCTGATAAGTTGGCAGCTGTTCCACCACTAGTAAAAACTCCAAAAGCTCCTTCTGGCAATCCAGTTAAGGAAACAATCCATTTCATAGCTTCATTTTCACAAAAAATACCACCGGCACCTTCCATCCAATAAGCTCCATGAATACTAGAGGCAGAGGTTACCAAATCGAACATGATAGCTGCACGCGTAGGTGAGGCTGGTACAAATGCCAAGTTTCTAGGATGATCTACCGGTACGTTGGCTTTAGATAAATGCTCTTTCCACAAATTAAAGGCATATTCGCCTCCAACACCTTTTTCGGTAATAGTTTCGCCAACAAGTTCTTTTAGCTCTTCGTATTTTTTTGGTTTTCCAATAGGATGCTCTGTGGCTGAAATTCTACCTATAACGAATTTCATGATATCTAAGGTCATCTCTATTAAATCAATATCTATTTTATGCATGGATTTACTCTAAGTTTAATATTAAAAATTCCTGGTTTAGAGGTTGCAAATTTAACATTAACTGCGGGATAAATTGGTCTCCATATTCTAAATAAAACTCAGAAAAATTAGCCTGACGTTCTTGAAGGCTTTTATTTGGAAATAATTCGTTTTGAAGGGCGACCACGCGATCTAAAACGTCCTTTAGTTTTCTTTTTTGGGCTTTTAACAATCTTTTTTCAAGATGCTCCAAGCCTTGAATCTGTTTTTTCTCTTGTGCTGCAACAGCTCCTAAAAAAGATTGATCCGTTTTTTTTGCTAGTACATATAAATCTTCAAATTGTTGTTTTAAGAAGGTTTTCTGATTGGAAAAATCAATTTGTATTTCGGAATGTTTTCTGGTTACTTTTTCAATGAGATCATTTTGTTTCAAAAACAAATCCATCATAGATAAATCTAACTTTTCAAGTTTGTCTTGTTGTTTTTTTGAAACCAATAAAGCTGAATTCCTAAGTAATAAAATAGGAAAAGATACTTGTTGTACTTCAAAATTCGATTTTAATTGAAACCAATAGGCCAATTCTCCACCTCCACCAATATAGCAGAGATTGGGCAAAACCACTTCTTGATACAAAGGTCTTAAAATAACATTCGGACTAAAACGCTCAGGCACCTCATGGAGATGTTCGATTATTTCACTCTTACTCCAAGTAATATCTGTGTTGAGAACTTTAAATTTATCGTCTTCGAAAACAAGTCGCTCTCTAAGGTTTTCTTTTAAATAGAATAAATTAATCTCCCTTGGATTGACCTGTATCTTGTAGGATGCTGATAAATTGTTAAGTTTTTCAGAAGTTTCTAAAACAGTTTTAAAAGAGGTTTGATTTAGCAATTCATCTTTAACACAAGGAAGAAACAAGCGTTTTAAATCCTTATCATTTCCGTCCAGAATGACCAAACCCGTTTCCGAAAAAAGTTCGTTTACCAAATATCTTGTAGCTTCGGTTAAATTATTGTGTTTGGTATAGGCTTTTGTAAAAAGATGTCTTAATTCTTCAGCATTTTTACCTGTATTTAAATTTGAAGCAAACAACTCCGCAATTTGTTTTAAACCTTCTAAATCCAATTCCCCAACAGCACCTGAAGCTTTTTTATTCCATCGGATTTTTTTTCCTTCAAAATTAAAAAAATTGATTTCCTCAAAATCATGATCTTCCGTGGCCATCCAATAAATAGGTACAAAATCTTGCTTAGGATAAGCTATTTTTAGCTCTTTGCACAAATTGATGGTGGAAATAATTTTATAGAAAAAATATAAAGGCCCCGTAAATAAATTAAGTTGGTGGCCTGTTGTAATTGTGAAGGTATTACTTTGTGAAAGCGCATAGATGTTCGCTTTCGTCTTATTTGAAACTTCAACTTCTTGGTATTGTGTTTTAAGGCTTTCAACTAAAATTGTTCTGGATTTTTCAGAGAATTGAGCTGATTTCTCATCCATTTGAGCTTTAAAGTTTTCAAGCTTTGGAAACCTATTATAAAAAGGTTTTAAAGTCGCTTTTTCATCTAGATAATCGCAAATTAAATCGGAGAAATAGTTCGTGTTCTTAAACGGAATACAGTCTGTTGGCATAGTTTAGCTTTGCAGTTTTAAAAAGGTAAAGATAAGGTTTCTAGTCTTAAAAATAACTTAAAAATATAAGCCGATACAGCCTAATAAGATTGCCTATCTTTACCCAAAAATTAATTATGTTAGGATTAAAATTAGCTACAGACCCACGTTGGGTGAATATTGCTGAATCGAATTTGGAAGAAATATTAACGGACCACGCTTGGTGTGAACAAAAAGCAGCCACAAATGCCATAACCATCATCACGCTTAATTCTCAATACACGGATTTAGTAACGGATTTGCTTGCCTTAGCTAAAGAAGAAATAGAGCATTTTGAAATGGTTCATGAAATTATAAAAGCACGAGGTTATACTTTAGGTCGTGAACGCAAAGACAGCTATGTTAACGAGCTTTATAAATTTATGAATAAAGGTGGAAGTCGTGTAGAAGCCATGGTAGACAGATTGTTGTTTTCTGCCATGATTGAAGCCAGAAGTTGCGAACGATTTAAACTCTTATCTGAAAATATAAAAGATAAAGAATTGGCTGAGTTTTATCGGGAATTAATGATTAGTGAAGCTGGACATTACACGCTTTTTATAGGTTTTGCTAGAAAATACGGACAAGATGTTGATGTAGACAGACGTTGGCAAGAACTGATAGATTTTGAAGCTGAAGTCATTCAACGCTATGGAAAATCTGAAACAATACACGGTTAAAAACAGATTGACAAGTAGATATATTCACTTATTAATTTATAGCCAAATAAAAAGCAGCCTCTGTAAATACAATTCAGGGGCTACTTTTTTTGAGTTCTTCTTCTTTCTATTTTACCCTTTAATTAGTCCTTTGTCTTTCTATACGCCATATAAAATAATTGCGGGAGAACGGTAAGCGACAGAACGGTGCAAATTAAAATACCGCCCACAATCATAATGGCCAAGGGTTTTTGGATTTCAGAACCCATGCCATTGGAAAGTGCGGCGGGCAATAATCCCATGACGCCCATTAAGCCAATCATTACAATTGGCCTGATTTTTTCTTTCATGCCCAAAGAAATCGCATCTTTTAAATTATGGCGCTCCCGTAATTTCTCATGTATAACGGTGATTAATATGAGGCCATTAATGGTTGATACCCCAAAGAGAATAATAAAACCGATGCCTGCCGAAATACCAAAAACCGTTCCCGTAACCCATAAGGAAATCAAGCCACCAACAAAGGCGAAAGGCAAGGTAAGCGCGGCGATAATAGTATCTTTCACATTTCCAAAATTCATATACAGCAAGAAAAGAATCAACAATAATGAAATTGGCACGACCACCATTAATTGCTTACTGGCACGTTCCTTACTTTCAAATTCTCCCGCCCATTCCACTTTATTGTACGCTGGAATTTCTACTTCAGCTTCCACTTTTTTCCGTGCTTCGGCAATAGTACTTCCCAAATCGCGACCTTCAATACTAAAACCAACGCCAATGTAGCGACTATTGCCTTCTCTATAAATAAATGCCGGGCCTGTATGAAAATCGATAGTGGCAATTTCCTTTAATGGCACATGATGGCCATCATAAACAGGAACCAAGATATTACCAATAGCATCAGCAGATTCCCGATGTTCCTTTTGATATCTAATGCGTACATCAAACATCCGTTCACCTTCATAAAAAGTAGTTGCTGCCTGACCTCCAATGGCCATGGCTACCACCGATTGCGCATCAGACATGGTCACGCCATATTTTGCCATCTTGTTGTCATGCAATTGGATTCGCAATTCGGGTTGACCGATATTTTCATACACATTCAAATCGGTAATGCCTTCAATATCCCGGATGGCATCGGCAACTTCATGAGCTTTTCCTTCCAGCTCAAAGAGGTCATCACCAAATATTTTAATCACCAAAGAACTTTTCACACCGGCGACATATTCTTCCACGTTGTCTTGAATAGGTTGACTAAACCCAAAATTAATCCCAGGATAGGTTTCCAAATCATCACGTATTTCGGCCATTAAATCTTCTTTTGAAATGTCTCGTTCCCATTCGCCTTCAGGTTTTAATTCAATATGGAATTCGATATTGAAAAACCCCGTAGGATCGGTACCATCATTGGGACGTCCCGTTTGGGTCAATACAAATTTTATCTCGTCATGTTGTCTTATTTTTTCTTTCATCTCCTGAGCCAACTTAACCGATTCGTCAAGATGGATACTGACCGGTAAGGTGGCGCGAACATAAAGGGCGCCTTCATTTAGTTTTGGCAAAAACTCCGTGCCATAATAACTGAATTTTACGGCGCATATTACCAGCAAACCGACAAACGTATACAAAGTAGCTTTTCCATGTTTGTCAGTAAACTTATAAAGCTTGTAAAATTGAACATTGAAAAACTTTGAAACGATGCTCTCCTTATCATTGATCCCTTTATTCAAAAGCACTTTACACATGGCCGGCACATAGGTCAAACTTAAAATCAACGAACCTAAAAGTGCATAGCCCAAAGTAAAGGCCAATGGCGAAAACATCTTCCCTTCAACTTTCTGGAAGGTGAAAATTGGCATCAGAGCGACGATTAGAATGAACAAGGCAAAAAAGATGGGTGTTGACACCTTGCCCACACTCTTTTTAATAATGCCCAGTTTTGATATTTTGGAGAATTTTTCTTTCCCCATGAGTCGCGATTTTATCTGGAGGGAAACAAAAACCTGTTCTACAATAACCAGAGTGCCTTCCAAGAGCAGTCCAAAATCGAGTGCACCCATAGATATTAAATTGGCCGGCAGCCCTTGAATGCGCAACATGATAATCGCAAATAAAAAGGATAGCGGAATTACCGACGCCACAATCAGAGTGGTTCTCCAATTATAAAGAAAGATGAATACGATCAATGACACCAAAATCACCCCTTCAATTAAGTTGGTGGTTACGGTACTCACTGTGGTTTCAACTAATTCTGATCGGTCAATAAAAGGAACGATCTCCACGTTTTTAGGCAGAATTCGGGTGTTGAGTTCATTTATCCGGGTTTTTAGACCTTCAATAACATCAGCGGGATTCTCACCTCGTAACATGATCACAATGCCCTGAACAAGATCATCGTCTTCATCCAGACCCACCTGGCCCAATCTGGGTTTGGCGGCAATAATGACTTCGGCAACATGTTTCACCAAAACTGGAGTAGATCCATTAACCGTAATCAGGATGTTTTCTATATCTTCAACACTTTCCAACAAACCAACGCCGCGCACCGCATAGGCTTGATCACCACGCTGGATCACATCACCACCAACATTGATATTACTTTTGGATACCGCTTCATAAACATCTAAGGGCGAAAGATCATAATTTTTTAATTCGCTGGGATTGATCTGAATTTCATAAATCTTCTCCTCACCTCCAAAACTTGCTACATCCGCAACGCCGGGAACCGATAAAAGCTCGCGCTCAATGACCCAATCGTGAATGGCGGAAATTTCTTTTATTGGTAAATCACTTTTCACCACATATCTGAAAATTTCCCCGGTGGCTCCAGAAGGAGGCTCAATTTGTGCGTCACTTCCTTCGGGCAAGGATAAACCTTGAAGTCTATTGGAAGCATATTGTTGTGCGTAAAAATCTTCAACATCATCATCAAAAATAACGGTGACCACGGAAAGCCCGAATAGAGATGTGGAGCGCACTTCAGCCTTTTTTGGAATGGTATTCATTTCCTTAGAAACAGGCAGGGTAATAAATTTCTCTACTTCTTCGGCACTTCTACCCGGCCATTGCGTGATAATTCGCGCTCGGGTATTGGTGACATCTGGAAATGCCTCAATCGGAATTTTGATATAATTTATAATTCCGGCAACCAACAACAATCCTGTTAGAAAAAATACAATGGTGGAGTTTTTTAAGGAAAACCCAACGATACCTTGGACAAATTTCTTCATGGATAAGGTTTATTTTAGAGCTTTTAAGTGGTTGTAAATCAGCAAGTGATTTTTTGTGATAATCTGTTCGCCTTCTTCAATATTATTTTCAAAGTAGACCGTGTTGGAATTTTGGATGTTGGGCGTCACTTTCCGTACTTCGATATCGCAATCGGATTTATAAAGCACCAAAAAATGCTGGTTATCGTCAAAAATCAGCGCATTTACAGGAGCCGCATTGGCCATAAGGCCGTCCTCCTTTTCAACGGTAACATCCACCAACATTCCCGGCATGAGTTTGCCGTCAAAACTATCCATGACGATACGCGCTTTTAAAACACGTTCATTAGAATCAAACACTTGTGAGATTGCATTTATTTCTCCTGAAAACACCTTATCGGCGTAAGGCAAGGCTTTTATTTCAACCGGCATGCCCTGTTTTACATAGGGAATATTACCAGCGTAAATATTGGCCATGATCCAAACTTCCTTTAAATCGGAAATTGTAAAAAGCGGATCACTTTCTGCCGAAACCTGCATGCCTGCTGCCACATTTTTACTGATAATGGTGCCAGAAGTGGAAGCTCTCACCTGAAACACGCCACGTTCAGTACTAGCACTATATAAATTGAGCTGCGCATTGGTGTTTTGAAGTTCTGCCCTCAATACATCCAAATTACTTTGTGCTTCAATCAAATCTCTTTGGGAAGCGATCTTATCACGGTGCATTTCCTGAACCGATTCCAATGCGCGTTGCGCGACGAGAATTTGGGATTGCAAACTTGATTTTTGTGACGTGAGGTTACTCAGCTCACTGCTCATCATTTCCAAAAGCAACTGACCTTTCTTAACTTCTTCACCTGAAGAAAAATAGGTTTTGGTCACCACGCCACTCACCAAACTCACAAAATGCACCAGTTTGTCCGGGTTGGCTTCCACTTTGGCATTAAGCAAAATAGACTCGGTTATAGCTCTTTTTTCTACAGGAAATTTGATGATATCATCTTTCATGAAATCGTTAAGGCAAAACGTGGCCTTATCTTCTTGAATGATAGGTTCATTTTTGGTTTTCGCGCAGCTACTCATAAGTAAAGCACAAAAACAAAAAGAGTAAGCCGATATAAATTGGTGTTGTACATTTTTAGGATTGAATAAGTTGTTTTTAAATTTCTTTTCCGATGGTGTATTGGAGCTTTTCCAATTGCAGATGGAGTTCTTTCTTCGATTCAAGGATGATTCTTTTATTCTCCAAATAAGCCTCTTGAAAATCTAAATATTGGAGCAGACTGATATTCCGACTCGCAAAATTCCTGGTGTAACTTTCGAAAATTTCGTCTAAATCGGTTTCAAAATCTGAGTCTATGCTTTCATAAAACATTAAGGCCCTTGTGAAATCTTTATAATGCTGATCAAATTCGGCCTGTGCCCTTAATCGCATGTCATTGGAAAGGATGTTCGTGTTTTCGATACCGAATTGCGCATGGGCGATAGCGCCTTGATTTCTATTGAAAACAGGTAAATCTATGGACAACCCAAATCCGAAGAAACTTGGCCAAATGCCTCCGCCACGATCGTATGAAGCATTCAAATTGATATCTGGAATGGCTTGCGATTTTTCATAGGTCAATAAACTCTTGAAATGCTCATGTTCCAATTCGGCTACTTTCAGATCAGGTCTATGCGTAAAGAGAGCTTGTTGCAGATTCAAAACATCAAGATTTTGAAGTTTAGCTAAATTGGGCGTAAAATCATCTTCCTGCACAAATAAACTAACCGGACCGTTAATGCTCAAAAGCACTTTTAATTCCTTTTCCATTTCGTTTTTCGCTTTGGAAAGTTCATTGATTTCTTTTGAAAGTTCCAATTGCAAGGTTTGAAGTCGCATGTAGTCGCCTTTGCTTATATGATCGTTCTCAAGTTGTCGTTTATAGGCGTTTAGAAGATTCTGGATCAAATCGCGTTGTTTGAAAAAGACTTGCGTGTAGAGCTGCAAATACTGTAATTCGGTGAGGGTATTTCTAAACTCATATTTCAGATTTCGAAGAAGTAGTTCAAATTCCTGTTCTGCGACTTTAACACCTACAGTCTCAACGGCCATCAGCTTTTTTCGCTTACCGGCGGTGATAATTTGTTGTTCCAGTTGAACTGCAAACTGTGTGTTTTGGGCAACATTTCCAAAAATCTGAGGTAGTGGCTCCTCTAAATAAGACAATTGTTTATTGGTACTCCACAGATTTATTTCTTCAACGGTCAAGCTTGGATTAGGCCAAAGTTTTGCCTGTAACACCATGGCTTCAGCCTGATTTATTTTATAGGTCTCTGCAAGGAGCAGCAGGTTTTGTTTTAAGAAAAGCTCTTCATACTGCTGTCGACTAAGTTTCAGGGTATCCATTTGCTGTAATTGCCCAAAAACGTTTGAGCTAATGCCGATAAAAATCAAGAATGCAACCTTCGAAAAGATTCGTGCAGAACCCAATGTATTTTTGCCACCTATGATGTTGTCTTTCATTTTCATGGTGGCAAAAGACTTAAAAACAAGCTTAAAAAGACCTTAAAATGGATAAAGTTTAGCTTAAGAATCGATTAATGAAGACGCATCAATCGCTTTGGAAAGGGAAGATCACGGTGAAGATATTTAAATTCTTATGGTCTGTATGATACGATATTAGCCCTTGGTGTTGCGAAATAATTTTATATATAAAAACAAGTCCCAAGCCAAAACCCGATTTGCCTTTACTGTTTTCGCCTCTAAAAAAGTGCTGAAAGAGGAATTTCTGTTCGTCTGTAGTGATGACAGGACCTTCATTAATAAAATCAACTTGAAGTTGTTTTTCATCAGTAATAATACGAATGCTGCCTTCTTTATTAGAACTGTAGTGAATGGAATTCAACATGAGGTTCATAAATGCCGCTTTCAATAAACGAGCAGAACCTTGAATGGTCAACAAGCTTTCGTTGTCGGTTGGCCCGACATAATCGACTGAGAATTCAAAATCGGGATATAATTGCAACAGCTCATCCATCGTATCAAAAATCAGCTCATCCACTCGGATTTTTGTTTTTGGAATGCTTTGGCCGGCATCGGTTTTGGAGAGTTCCAATAAGAGGTTTATAATTTCACTGAGGTTTTTGGTATCTTCTTTTTGACGATTGATCTGCGATTTCAAAACCTCCAAATCCATTTCGTTTTCCATCCGCTCAAAATTGGAAACCAAAACAGCAATCGGTGTTTTTAATTCATGCGAAATATGATTAATAGCATGTTTCTGAAAGGAAACCGCCTCTTTCATTCGTTTCATCAACTTGTTAAATTGTTCCGCCAAAACCACAATTTCATTTTCAGAACGCTTCACTTCAATCGGAATATAAAGCGTATCAAAATTATAATTGGTGATTTTTTCGGTGATATCCACAATAGGTTCCGCGATAATCCGCGACAGGTAATAGGCTATTAACATCACTACTAAAGAAATTCCTAAAAAGGTAATCAACAATACGTATCGTAAAAAATCCAATTTCGAATAGCCCGATTCGTCAAAAGCTTTATTGATGCCGTAGTAGGTATTGTTGTTGTATTTCACATAAACACCAACCACATCGTATAAATCGTCTTTGGTTTCTAGCCATGGATTGACGATGGTCAATACTTTCAGAATGTTGTTGACCTCTTCCTGAGGAATCTGCAAATCGTCGATACTGGAATAAATCAATGTTTTTGAATGGTCGAAAATCAGAAGTTTCTCATCGTAGAATTCATTGATACTGATCCGATCCATGGCTTGGATAATGGATTCATCGGCTTGTCTAATCTCCGTTAGAAACTTGATGGTGGAGGTGATTTTCTGTTTTTGTTTTTGCTGAAACTCTTCTTCGCGATATTCATAGAAAAGGGTGTAAATAAAAAATAGGGTCATGCCCAACAAACTGATGATTGTTGCTGAAAAATACAATAGAATTTTTCTTCTAATACTCATCAGTCTTCAAAATAATAGCCGTAACCAATTTTGGTTTTGATGGATTCTTTACCAAACGGCCGATCGATCTTCTTTCTTAAGAAATTAATATACACTTCGATGGTATTGGTATTGGCATCAAAAGACTTCCCCCATATTTCTTGGACCAACCGTTGTTTGGACACAATTTCTCCTTTCGATTCCAACAGTTTTAGAAGAATTTGATATTCTCTTGGTGTTAAGGAAATTTCCGTTTCCTGTCGGCTTACTTTTTTCAACCGCGTATTGACCTGCAGATCGCCAGCAATAATAAGTTCATTTTCTTGACGGTCAACAGCATTGTTTTGACTGCGTTTTATAAGGGAATTGATTTTTAAAATCAGTTCGCGTATATAAAAAGGTTTGGTAATATAATCGTCGGCTCCCATTTCATAGCCGTGTACTTTATCTTCCAGTTCAGAAAACGCCGAAATCATTAAAATAGGCGTTGCCATATTATGGGTCCTGAAATCTTTCGCCAAGTCAAAACCACTTTTTCCAGGCAAATTAATGTCCAATAAAATACAGTCGAAATGTGATTTATTAAGAATCCGCTCCGCCAACAAACCGTCATAAACCGTTTCAACCTGCATGTTTTCTGCCAAAAGCGCTTCTTTAATATTTCTATTCAGCTCTGGATCATCTTCGATAATAAGTATTTTCTTCACCCGAACGATTGTTTTGAATACCCAAAATTAAGGAATATAAAATTGAATTTGAAAAATTGCTAAAGTCTTGATTTATAAAAGGACTAAATCTATGCTGGTATGAATTTATTCGATACGCTTTAAAATCATGAAAGTTGAATTATACAATGCGTATAATGAGAAAAAAATAGTCTCACAGTTTAACTTGAAAAGAACAAAAGCCAATTATTTATTTAAAATAAAGATAAGGCTTACATTTACCTCAGAAATTTAAAAGGTATTTTTTTTAAGTTCATCGAAGACTTATATAAGTTTTAAAAGAATACTTTTTCAAGTGGATTTATTTACCTTATAGACAACAATAAAACCAACATTTATGCCAACTACTAAAATAGATTTTCTCGAGCTTATTAAAAACAGAAAATGGCGCGTATTAAAGCGTTCCCTAAGAAACTTGGATGCTATTGAGGTCGCAAATTTGATAGAAAGCGTTTCCAAAAACGATAAAATAGTTTTTTTTAGATTATTGTCGAGAGCGCAAACAAAAAAGGTTTTTAAGTTGCTTCCACATTCTGAACAAGAAGAAGTTATTGAAGGCTTGGCTGAAAATTTTCAGAAATTAACACGTTTACTTAACGATATTGAGCCCGATGACAGAACGGCCTTTTTTGAAGAGTTACCTGGAGACATTGCGCAACGTCTTATTCAGAGACTATCTCCTGAAGAGCAAAAAATTACCATTCAACTTTTAAGCTATCCGAAAGATAGTATTGGACGTTTAATGACTCCTGAGTTTGTGGCTATTAAAGCTGATATGACTGTGGCACAGGCTTTTGATCACATTAGAAAGTTCGGACAGGATTCTGAAACTTTAAATGTTATATATATTATAGATGAGGATTGGAAACTAATAGACGACATTTCCATTAAAGAACTCATTTTAGCGGCTCCAGATCAACTTGTTGAAGAACTTATCGACTATAAATTTACCTCCTTGAATGCTATGGACGATCAGGAGACAGCCATTATAGTGTTTAAAAATTATGACCGAGTAGCTTTACCGGTTTTAAGTAAAGAAGGTGTGCTTTTGGGAATAGTTACTTTCGACGACATTATGGATGTGGTGGATGAAGAGTCCACAGAGGATTTTCATAAATTTGGATCGGTTCAAAATGCCATTACCAATCCACTTAAGGAACGAATTTTTAATTTGTATAAAAACCGAATTGTGTGGTTAGTCCTTTTGGTTTTTATGAATGTTTTTTCGGGAGCCGCATTAGCCACTTATGAAGATGTTATTCAATCCATGGTTTCCTTGGTTTTCTTTCTGCCTTTGTTGATTGATAGTGGTGGAAACGCCGGTTCGCAATCGGCTACCCTAATGATTCGCTATTTAGCTTTAGGGGAAATACAAATATCGGATTGGTATAAATTAATTGGTCGGGAAGTTTTGGTTTCCTTTTTATTAGGAGTTACCATGGCTGCAAGTATTGCTGCTGTTGCAAGTTTTAGAGCGCCAGAAATTATTTTGGTTGTGGCCATTGCCATGGTATTAAATGTAATGCTTGGAAGTTTAATTGGGATGCTTTTACCTTTTATTTTCACCAAATTAAAAATAGATCCAGCTACAGCCAGTGCACCTTTGGTAACGTCTTTATCAGATATTTGTGGGGTATTGATTTACTTTTCGATTGCAGCAAAATATTTAGGATTTTAACTAATATAATAGGTACACGATATATCATTCTTGCTTTCTATTAAATCACAACAACATATGATAATTTAGATGCAACAACTAAAAATTTGTTACGTCTAATTAGAACTATCTCTAAAAATTCAAAATAAACATTTAGTTATTAAAGTGCTACAAATGCCCCTTTTAATTCTCCATTTTAATCCATGACAACCACATAATAATGCTTAGGTAAAAACCAGCCTAAATGAGACATTAATACATCAAAACGATCCTTTCCAATTTTTGTCGGTGTTAAATTAAAAACTAATTCTTGTAGCATGATGTTGTTATAATTACGGGACATTAAATAAATTTTAGTATCGGTTATATCTTGCTGTTGCAGATAGGTTCTTAAAACATGTCTCGTTTTTTCTGGAAGTAGTGCTTCCGAAGGTTGTCCGATTAAAATATTTTCGGACTTCTGGATTGTTTCTTCTTGAGGTAAATTTACAGATGGTTTCTCAAAGCAAAAGACGTCTTTCAAATAAAATTAGCTAAATCGCCATAGGTAAATACCCAATCTGGTTAATCCTTCTGTACATTAATAACAATACCAATTTCTTGATCCAAAATAAAATCTATAATGGTTTGTCGTATCACATAACACTAAAAAGGTTGATTTGGAACTAGACTATGAAGTTGAAGATAAGGAAAACCATCGGGTCCCTGAATAACTTGAGGATCTCCACATGAAACAAAAAACGATACTTCCATTCCTTATTTCGAAGATCAGGACGAACCTCAAAAAGTTCATATAAAATAATTGTTTTTTCTATATCTCCAACATGTTTTTTTGAATTAGAGGAAGAGTTTATTACAATATCAACACTCTTTTTCTTGTTTTTGAAATTGAATATTTCCATTATACAAAACTAAAGTATTTTCTATTTATTATAATAATGGTTTTCAGGGTTTCCACTTCAGTTTTATTGCTAGCATCTGACATAAAATGGCTAATTACAGGGATATTTTTCCACTAAAATACATTTATTTTTGCCTTAATATTTCTTCTTTAAATGAGCGAAGAATTTAAAGTTTAAATAAAAAATATAATAACTATAATTTTAAAAAAATGGCCCCTGTTAAAACCTATACTTTCCGTTATTTACAAATTCAGTTTGTGTATGGCATGCTAATTTCTTTGCTAATTATTAGTGTGATAATCCCGATTACACTTATTTATATGACCAATGCCTTAGGGAGTTATTTGTCGATAATACTGGGGGGTATATTTTTTGCAGGTTTCATTTATTGTGCTGTAAAAATCACTAAAAAAAATAAAGAAACTGTACGGATTTCCAACACTGTCATTGAATCCAATCACTTTGGGACCATTTATTTTTCAGATATAGTTTCCTATTCAATAAAGTCTGGAATTTCAAAAATTAATGTTGCTAAACCTGCCCCCTCATTAATTGTTTATAATAAGGCTGGTAAAAAAATGCGTTTTGATATGGACGGCGTTAATTATTATGATGAAATTCAAGATTATATTGACTTTATAAAAGATTTTATAGTCCGTATTAAAACTTATGATATTCAACATGCCCAAACATCAGCGAGTGGATTAAAGACCTCCACTAAAATAGATCATGTAGCAGGAATGAAGGCTTTGCAAAAAGCTGAAATGAACCAACAAAATATAGTAAAAAACATAATGCTCGTATCTGTTATTGCTGTAATTTATTTTATTATTCGCCTATTTTATTATATATAAAGATTTACAACCTGCTTACATACTAACATATCATTGCCAAAAAGCAAAGTTCATTTCGAGTGTATCTTCTTAATGAAATTGATTTGATTGCAATACCAAGCACACAAGACCAAAATTATTAAAGCAATTTAAATTCCAAAGCGTATTTTACTACTGCATTCATACTTGAAACATCAAATTTTTCCATGAGATTTTTTCGGTGACTTTCGACAGTATGTGGACTTATAAAAAGTTTTTCTCCTATCTGAGCAGTCGTATAGCCATCAGCCACATGTTGTAAAATTTCCTTTTCTCGTCTTGTAATTTTTGGAATAACTTCCAATTCATGCAGATTTTCAGTATCTAATATTTTTTGCGTTTGAACACATAAAAAAGTAGCCCCACCTGCTACAGTTTTTATTCCAGCAATGATATCTTCTCCAAGTGAATTCTTAAGTACATATCCAGAAACACCGTGCTGCAGCACACTTGCAATAACAGGTTTTTCGTTATGAACACTTAAAATAATTATTTTTAGTTCTGGATAAAGCTCTAGCAGCTTTTTAGAAAGCTCAATACCATTAGCATCAGGAAGGTTTATATCCAACAAAAGCACATCTGGCAAATCAGTTTTAAGGGCCAACAGCGTTTCATTTCCAGTTTGAAAGACACCTTTTAATTCTATGTCGTCTTGTGATTCTATCAAGTTTTTTATCCCTCCTAAAACTATGGGATGATCATCTGTAATATAAACCGTTATCATAATTAATTATTAAATTCTACTTGGATTGTGGTGCCTTGATCTTTTTGAGAGTTTACTTCTAAACGACCTTTTAAAAAAGCAACGCGTGCTTCAATATTTACTAAGCCAGAACCTTTTTTAAGATTTATATCGTTCATATTGTATCCTTCTCCATCATCTTCTACCGTTAGAAAAAAATTGGTGCCTTGTTGTTGAAACTGTACTAAAACCTGAGTTGCTTGGGCATGCTTTAACGCATTATTTAACAGTTCTTGAAAAATCCGGTAAATTATAATCTGTTTTGATTCTGGTAATGTATTTTTATAATTTATAATTTGGCAAATAATTTTAGTTTTTTCACTACTAAGTGAATTACAGTATTCTCGCATCGCTTCGGCCAGTCCGTACTGAAGTAATATAGAAGGCATCATGCTTCGTGCGATACGCCGGAGTTCATCCATGGCATGGTCCAAGCGTCCTAATGCTTGTTGTAGTAAATTTTGTACTTTATCCGAATTTTGTAAAGCAGTCGCTCCAGACAATTCAATTTTAATACCGGAAAGAAGTCCGCCCATGCCATCATGAAGATCTCTTGCGAGTCGAGTTCGCTCGTTTTCTTGTCCATCAATCATGGCCGATAGCAGAGATATGCGATGTTCCTTTTTTATAGCCTCCAATTCCAATTGATGAACTTGTTGTTGTTTAGCAAGATTTTTAGATCTTTGTCTGTATGCTAAAAACAAAAAGAAGAGTGTTAGAAATGCTGAAATTGTGAGTAGAATATAAATGAAATTTAGCTTTTGTTTTTGTAATACTTGTTGCTCTAAAAAACCTAATCGTTGTTCTTTTTTTTCTGATTCATATTTGGCTTCCAGTTCTTTTCCTATTGCCATTTTTTCATTATCAAACCTCTTTTGATAATAATCGAGGTATTTTTTGTAGTATAACAGAGCATTTATATAATCCTCTTGCAATTCATAAACCTTAGCGAGTGCTCCAGCAACTTGAGCTTTTGTTGCATAATCAAACATAGTTTGATTATCGGCGTATTCCTCGGCTTTTAAAAGATGTTTTATGGCTAAACCTAGGTCGTTCTGCTTTTGAGCTACCTCGCTCTTAATGCCATAAACATTCGCAACAACGGTATATTGCTCGGTTTCTAAACCCTTTTCAAGTGCTATGTCTAGGTAATACGACGCACTGTCCTCAAATTTCTCAGGATAAAATTCTGAGTAAAGATTGGCTATATTTAAACAGGTAAATGGCAATTGAGATCTTATACTCATCTGGTCATCATTTTTCAAAAAAAGCTTTACAGCCTGTTTGTTATAATAAAAAGCAGAATCTAATAAAACTTTAGCATGCGGTTTTACGCGATAATTTTCTTCAAAAAAACTTGCCAATTGTTGTTGTGCTTTAACATATCCAACCTTATCACCACTTTTTTTTGTTTCAGAATAAAATTTTCTAACATATTTACCTTGATTTTCATAATCCTGCCATACAGAATAAATATTAGACAATTCAGAATAAATACTGGCTCTTGTAATCATAGCCATTCTTTGAGTTTCATTTTCCAAATACTCCAATGCTTTTAGAAATGTACTAATACTTTTTGAGGACATATCATTACGCGATTCCATCCATCCTTTACAATAGTAAACATAGCCGTGTATTGCCTGATTATCTGTTTCTTGCAATGCTTTTAAAGCTTCTTGTAAGTTGTAGTTTGCTTTATCTATATTATTATCTATACGCTCGTTAAATGCTTTAATAGATAATATAAACGCCTTATACTGACCGTCCTTTTGTCTTTTTGCAAGTAGTAATGTACTGTCTAAAAGTTTCTGTGCTCTTTCCTTACCCGAGTTGCCCTGAAAATAAAGATGATGAGAAATTCGCCCCAAAGTAAATATTTTTTCACCTTGTGAAACCTTTGGGTCTTGTATAATTTTATTTAAGGAATCCAATTGGACATTTTGAGCTAATAAAAAATTATTGGTAAAGAGAAAGCAATAAAAAAATCCCGCTATTAATTTAATTCTATAATCCATTTTTAAGCTCCATAATTTTATTAAAGTATATTGGCGCAAAAGTAATCACATTATTTTGTTTTCGCAGGTCCTACTGTGCGAAATAGCCATTTTCAGGGATAAGAAAATCATTTGAATAAATTATCTTTGAATATTAGATGTAACAGATAATTGAAATTTTATGATACTCTTTAGAAAATCTATAAGAACTATTTTAGCTATAATAATTCCTGTTTTTATCATCTCCTGCAACAAGCAAAACAAAATACCCCTAAAAGAATCGTTCCACTTCATTTCAGACACAAGGCCAAACGGCAACATATTTGACGCAATAAATTTACAGTTAGAAGAGTATGCTTTAGAAGAAAACATGGATAGTGTGCTGCAGTTTAACACAAGGAACAAGGCGTATAAATCTAATTATCTAGATATTGAATTTTTCCCAGTACTTTCGGTACATGATTTACAAGAACTAGCCATGCCTCATTTTTCCAAACGAAAAAAAGCGCTGATAGATTTAGATATTTCACAAATAAATTTTGACACCCACTTTGCATTCCTAGTGGCACATCCTTCCACGGAAGATTCTCATTCAATAAATTGGACAAATAGCTCACAAACCCACTACATGGACAAACTTTTTATAAAAGAAGAAAACAACAACGTATTACATTTAAACTATCAAACCTCCGTATTGGGCAATGTAGACTCTACATTTAATTTTTTCCTCTTAAAATGGAAAGTTAAAGTATTTGTTTTAGAGAGAAAACACTATGAAAAACTAATAGTAACTCTCTATGATGAAAACTATTATTTCAATTTAATCGATGGAAATAATCAAAATTCATAAATATAAACACATAGTAACCCCGCTAGCTTGTTTATTCTATTTCTTTGTAAATGCACAGGAATATAGGTTCACACCACTGTATAAAATACAGGTCAACTTCCACAAGACCGCTGGACTTGAAGTAGGTCTAATAGCCTTTAATTACACCGCTAATAAAACAAACTTTTTAGAAGCTTCTATAAGTACCGAAGGTATTTTGACATCTGAATTTTTATTGAATCCAAAAATAAATTTGGAAGGAGGCATAACTTTTAGAGATAATGGCTTGTTAATGATAGTAGGAGGAACAAATGTTGGAATTCCAACATCTCTTATAAAAACGAATTTTTTAGTTAGTCCAAAAATAGGACTTTCTTATGGTACTTTTATTCGACTTTATTATTCTTACAATATTTTTATAAAGGATACATTTCAAAATAAAATTAGTTCACACCAAATGAGCCTTGAGATTAACAGCGCTGCTTTTCACAGTTTTAAATTAGGATTTTAATTCCAGTATTTTAAGGTAAAGCAAATTTAAGACAGTCTATCCGTGCAAATGTCGATTTATTAAGAAACGGCAACTTCGGCATAAAGGTCGAAATCGGCAGCTTCAGTAACTATTACCGTTGCAAATTCTCCTGTTTTTAAATAAGATTTAGTCGCATCGATAAGCACTTCGTTATCCACATCTGGAGAATCAAATTCGGTTCTCCCAACAAAATAATTACCTTCCTTTCTATCGATAACCACTTTAAAGGTTTGTCCTATTTTAGCTTGGTTTAATTCCCAAGAAATCTGGGATTGGATTTCCATAATCTGGTTTGCGCGATCTTGTTTTACATCTTCTGGCACATCGTCTTCCAAATTATAGGCATGTGTATTTTCTTCATGACTATAAGTGAAACAGCCCAAACGCTCAAAACGCATGTCTGTAACCCATTGTTTTAATTCTTGGAAATTTTCTTCTGTCTCTCCTGGATAACCCACAATTAAAGTCGTTCTAATTGTCATTTCTGGAACAGTCTGTCTAAATTCCTTAAGTAGTTTTGTCGTTTTTTCTTTTGTAGTTCCACGACGCATACTTTTAAGAATGTTATCGGAAATATGTTGCAACGGGATATCTAGATAATTACAAATTTTTGGTTCGCGATTCATCACATCCAAGACATCCATTGGAAATCCTGTTGGAAATGCATAATGCAAACGAATCCACTCTACGCCTTCTACTTTTACAAGAGCTTCAAGCAATTCCGCCAAGTTGCGTTTTTTGTATATATCGAGTCCGTAATAAGTTAAATCCTGTGCAATTAAAATTAATTCCTTGACACCTTTAGCTGCTAATTTTTCAGCTTCAATAACAATATCTTCAATGGGAGTCGATCTATGTTTGCCACGCATAATAGGAATGGCGCAAAAACTACACGGTCTATCACACCCTTCTGCAATTTTTAGATAAGCATAATTTTTTGGAGTTGTTGTTAAGCGCTCACCAATTAATTCATGTTTATAATCTGCTCCTAAAGCTTTTAATAAAGCTGGTAATTCTGTGGTTCCAAAATATTGGTCCACATTAGGGATTTCTCTCTGTAAATCTGGTTTATAACGTTCGCTTAAACACCCTGTAACAAATACTTTATCGACTTCGCCATCTTCTTTTTTCTGCATAAATTCAAGAATGGTATTGATGCTTTCTTCTTTGGCATTGTTAATAAAACCGCACGTATTTATAACAACAATATTTCCTTCCTCTTCATGCACAACCTCTTTGCCACTGGCTTTTAGTTGTCCCATTAAAACTTCGCTGTCGTATACGTTTTTACTACAGCCAAGTGTTACCACATTGATTTTGTTTTTTTTAAGCGATTTTGTTCTCATAAGCCTTTCCTATAAAACTAGAATTTCTTTTATTAGCAATCCATTATTTTTGCAGGGTGCAAAGATACGGAATGATTGTGGATTAATGTTTCTAGTTAATTCATTTTAATTCGTCAATAAATTTTTGTTCTAAGAATTTGATAGTGAACGGTTAAACTAATTTAGATTTTTTAAGTCTAATTAAAAAATATTCAGATGAAGTTACTGCAGTTATTTTTCGTCTTATCCATATTGAGCTTGTTAAGTTGTTCTTCAGATAACTCGCCAATAACACCAGGAAATCCGGAGCCTATCCCTTCAGAAATATATTTTCCACCTATAAACTCTAATGCTTGGGAAACGGTTTCACTTTCCGAATTGGGATGGAACGCCAATAAACTACAGCCTCTACTGGATTATTTGGAAACTAAAATCACGAAAGGTTTTATTATACTTCACCATGGAAAAATAGTGATTGAACAGTATTTTAATGGACACAGTTCTAATGCTTCCTGGTATTGGGCTAGTGCCGGAAAAACTTTAACAGCCACACTTTCTGGAATTGCTCAAGATGAAGGACTTATCGATATCCATTTAAAAGTATCTGATTATTTAGGAATAAAATGGACGAGTATTCCTTTGGAAAAGGAGAATTTAATTAGTTGTAAACATCTTTTAAACATGACTTCGGGATTGGATGATGGCCTTGGAGATGATGTTTCTCCAGAGAATTTACAATATTTGGCAGATGCCGGAACTCGTTGGGCCTACCACAATGTATATGTGAAAATGCAGGATGTTGTAGAACACGCTAGCAACCAAACATGGGACACTTATTTTAACAACAAATTGCGAGATAAAATTGGAATGACGGGCAGTTGGATTTCTTTTGGGAATTTAAAAGTCTATACCAGTAACACTAGAAGCATGGCTCGTTTTGGTCTCTTGCTTTATGCCGATGGAAAATGGAAAAACACACAAATTGTTTCTGAAACTTATATTAGTGAAGCGACTAACACGTCTCAAAACATCAACCAAGCTTATGGTTATTTGTGGTGGTTGAACGGAAAATCATCTTTTCATTTACCAACCACTCAGATAGAATTTCAGGGCGAATTAATACCAAATGCTCCTGCAGATATGTTTATGGCTTTGGGTAAAAACGATCAGAAATTATATGTTGTTCCCAGTAAGAATTTGGTTGTTGTTAGAATGGGTGAAGTTGCCAATCCAGACAACCCCACTTTTGGGCTTTCAGGTTTTGACAATGAGTTGTGGGAAAAGATTTTGGAACTTACTAATTAAAGTAAGCAGCGAAATAATTTGAATGCTGAAATTTCGTCCTTTCTGTCTGTCTACGGGCAAGGGGAATTATTACCTAAAGAAAGAATCTACAAATTCATATTTATTAAAAACCTGAAGATCTTCGATACGTTCTCCTACTCCAATATATTTAACAGGAATTTGAAACTGATCTGAAATACCAATCACAACACCACCTTTGGCAGTACCATCCAATTTGGTTACCGCAAGAGAAGTTACTTCGGTAGCAGCAGTAAACTGCTTGGCCTGCTCGAAAGCATTCTGTCCTGTGGAACCATCTAAAACCAATAAGACATCGTGAGGCGCATCTACAACCACCTTTTGCATGACACGTTTTACTTTGGTAAGCTCGTTCATTAAGTTTACTTTATTATGTAAACGTCCAGCGGTATCAATAATAATAACATCTGCATTAAGTTTAACTCCAGCTTGCACGGCATCGAAAGCCACTGAAGCAGGGTCGCTTCCCATGGCTTGTTTAATCATAGGAACATCTACGCGATCTGCCCAAACTTGAAGCTGGTCTATGGCAGCCGCTCTAAATGTATCGGCAGCTCCAAGAACCACTGTTAAACCCTGTTTTTTAAACTGATATGCAAGCTTTCCGATTGTTGTGGTTTTTCCAACTCCATTAACACCAACTACCATTAAAACGTAAGGTGTTTTAGTTCCTTCGGCATTGGCAGGCAATTTTGGAATAGAATAATCGGTGTCCTCTCCTGAATTTGTTTCACTTAATAAGCCAGCAATTTCTTCGCGAAGGATTTTATTGAGCTCGTCTGTTCCAAGGTATTTATCTTCCTGCACACGCGCTTCAATACGTTTAATGATTTTAAGGGTTGTATCTACACCTACATCACTAGAAACCAGGATTTCTTCGAGGTTATCTAAAACCTCATCATCGACTTTAGATTTTCCAGCAACCGCTTTACTTAACTTATTAAAGAAATTGGCTTTAGATTTTTCTAATCCCTTATCTAATGTTTCCTTTTTTTCAGTAGAAAATATTTTTTTAAAAAAGCTCATTTTATGTTGATTCAATGCTATTAGATGAAACAAAAGTCTTGCCTAAATAGTTTGGCTGAACATTTGTCATTTTTACCAATGTAAATATAAAACAAAAGCCGCTCTCTAAATAGAAAGCAGCTTAAATATTGTACAGCAAGTTTAGCTTAGTGATTAGCTAACCATTCGCTAACTTGTTCTGGTGCCATGATTGACTCAACAAACATGTAAGCTCCTGTTTTAGGAGACTTTACCATTTTAATAGCTTTTGTTAATCTTTTAGATCCTGTTTGTAACGATGCAACTGATTTCTTTGCCATGTCTTATGTTTTTTTAAAACTTTAAATTAAAGTCTTTTTGTTGTTAACTGACGTTTTTATAAAAAATAAAAACCTCTAATTATTTAATTTCTTTATGAACAGTCACTCTCTTTAATACAGGATTGAATTTTTTAATTTCCATTCTATCCGGAGTGTTCTTCTTATTCTTAGTAGTAATATATCTAGAAGTTCCTGGTTGACCAGATTCTTTATGCTCTGTGCACTCTAAAATTACTTGTATTCTGTTACCTTTCTTTGCCATTGTAAAATATGTTTATTTTTATTCCCGCTTGAGCGAAAACCTCAACCTTATCAGGCTATTATTTATAAAACCCTTTAGATTTAGCTTCTTTCATTGCAGCTGCGATACCAATTTTATTGATCGTCTTTAATGCTGAAGTTGAAACCTTTAAAGTTATCCACTTATCTTCTTCTGGAAGATAAAAACGTTTTTTAATAAGATTTGCATCAAATTTACGCTTTGTTTTATTCATTGCGTGAGATACGTTGTTTCCAACCATCGCTTTCTTTCCAGTAAGTTCACAAACTCTTGACATTTCTTCT
>NZ_DATGNO010000172.1:0-6394 GCF_035306705.1 Xanthomarina sp. | reverse complement strand
AAATAGCAATCGTATTAATCTTTAAAATTTAATAGATATGCTAGGAGATACATTAAAAATTGCCTTGGGCGAACTCGGCCAAAAAGAAATTATTGGAGACAAGCACAACGAGCGCATTTTAGAATATCAAGAAACAACAGGTTTAAACTTTGGAAACGATGAGGTTGCTTGGTGCAGTATTTTTGCTAATTGGGTGGCTTTACAAGCCAATTTACCGAGATCTAATAAAGCAGATGCTAGAAGTTGGTTGCAAGTTGGCGAAAAAACTATTTGGCCTCAACCTGGAGACATTGTTGTTTTTTGGCGAGGAAGTAGAGCTGGTTGGAAAGGTCATGTAGGCTTTTTTATGGGTTTTACCAAAAGCGGAAAATCTATTTATTGTATTGGAGGCAACCAGGACAATGAGGTAAACATTCAGACCTTCGCTTTAGATAGGATTCTGGAATTTAGAAGTTTAACAGCTTCAGACACTAGTTCTATTCCAATTCCAACAGGTTATCTTAGACAAGGTGATAGCAACAATCATGTGAAACAATTACAACAACTTTTAAAACAATTGGAGTTTTTAAGCGGAACGGTCGATGGTGTTTTTGGTCCTAAGACAGAAATGGCATTGAGAGCTTTTCAAAAAAAACACAAGATAACTGTGGATGGTATTTATGGAAGTGAATCTAGAGGTATCCTTGAAAAGATAATATAGAACACCTCTGCATTTCTCAACTAATATTAGAAAAAGTTAATTGTTAGCTGCTTTTAAATCAACTTTTTAACAGGTTTTTTCTTAAAATGTATAGATGAAAATATCTGTTTCTCGTAGAAAGTCACTCGGATGCCAAACAGCAAAACAAGACCACCTAAAACCATTTGTAAAGAAATGGCTTCATCTATAAATAACCAAGCTAGAATGGAAGCCAAAATACCTTGACCTAATAAACTAACAGAAACTCTCGTGGCGCGCATGTGCTGAGTAGCATAGCTAATTAGCAACCAAGCTGCCAACTGACATACAATGGCTTGAACAACCAACACCAACCAACCTGCATTAGAAAAGCCGGTAAAAGGTTCGTCTAAGGCATAACTCACACCTCCTAAATACAGCGAGGAAGATGCCAAAGTAATGGTCATAAATGAAATAACATTCATAGATTTCAAAACCTCTTTACTAATGAGCATATAGATGGCATAAAAGACACCGGAAAGGATTCCAAAACTAAATGCTAAATCAAAATCAAGGGTTTGAAATACAGTGAAGCCAACCAACATCATCATGCCAAAAACTGCGATGATTGTGCCTATCCAAAAATTGGTTTTAGGTTTATCCTTTAAAAAAAACAAAGAAAAAACACCCAACCAAACAGGTGATAAATTAGTTAGTAAAGATGCTTGGGTAGCAGTCGATTCCTGAATAGCAATATTCCAAACAGCCACGTCACTCCCGAAAATAACACCAGAGATAATGGCTAATACACCCATTTTTAAAGTGGGCATTTTAAATTGCTTGCTTAATAAGGCATATGGTAGTAGCAATAGCAAAGAAAACAACATCCTGTAAAATGCTGAAATAACTCCAGGAGTTAGGTTTAATTTAACCAAAATAGGGAATACAGAAATACAGAATATTCCAATAACTAAAGCGATTCTTGGCTTTTTCATACGAAAACTATTTAGCTTCTTAATTTGAAGCTGCAAAGGTACGTAGTCTTTAAGGATTATAATGAGACTAAATTAGCCACTTATGGTTAAATATTATCCAGTTTTTACTTGTGAAGTTTTAATTGAATGCGTTTTCGTGCCACATCTACTTCCAAGACTTTTACAATAACTTGTTGATGCAGACTTACATGTGCGTTGACATCGCTTACAAAACTATCTGAAAGATTGGAAACATGGATCAAACCACTTTCTTTTATGCCAACATCTACAAAAGCTCCAAAATTGGTAATGTTATTTACAATGCCAGGAAGAAGTTGTCCTTCTTGTAAATCGGTGATAGACTTTATATTTTGATTAAAAGTAAAGACTTTAGCTTGCTCACGAATATCCAATCCGGGTTTTTCCAACTCTTTGATAATATCTTGAAGTGTTGGTAAACCTACAGAGTCTGTACAATATTTTTTTAAGTCTAATTTTTCGAGTAGGGTGGAGTTTCCTATCAAATCTGAAATGGGCTTTCCCAAATCCTTAGCCATTTTCTCAACAATCGGATAACTTTCTGGATGCACTGCCGAATCATCCAACGGGTTTTTAGCGTCTTTAATGCGTAAAAAAGCAGCACCTTGTTCAAAAGCTTTGTCTCCCAAACGTGGTACTTTTTTTATGGCATTTCTGGATTTGAAAACGCCATGTTCCGCTCTATAATTAAAAATGTTTTCAGCTAGTTTCGGTCCAATTCCAGAAACATAACTCAATAAGGATGTACTAGCCGAATTAATATTAACACCTACCGAATTCACACAGCTTTCCACAACGGTATCCAATTCGTTTTTAAGTTTGGTTTGGTCCACATCATGCTGATATTGTCCAACACCAATAGATTTAGCATCAATCTTTACCAATTCGGCCAACGGATCCTGCAAACGCCTTCCTATGGAAACCGAGCCGCGAACCGTGACATCATAATTTGGAAATTCGTCTCTTGCAATTTTTGAAGCTGAATAAATACTAGCACCCGCTTCACTAACCACAAACACCTGAATATCGTTTTTAAAATGAATCTTTCTAATGAGCGCTTCGGTTTCTCTCGATGCTGTTCCGTTTCCAATGGCAATAGCTTCAATTTTATAGGCTTCAGATAGAGAACTTATTTTTTTCATAGCTCCAAGGGCATCACTTTTTGGAGGGTGGGGATAAATGGTTTCGTTGTGTTTTAAATTACCTTGAGCATCCAGACACACAATTTTACAACCCGATTTAAATCCGGGATCAATGGCCAAAACACGTTTTTCACCTAAAGGAGAACCTAATAATAATTGTTTGAGGTTTTTGGCAAAAACATCAATGGCTGAGGCATCGGCTTTTTCTCTAGCATTTTGTAGCGCTTCATTCGATAAAGAAGGAAATAATAAGCGCTTATAAGCATCTTGAATGGCTATGCCAATATGTTCAGAACAAGCATTGTTGGAACGAATGATGCGATCTTCAATTTTGGATAGCGCTTTCTCATCGTCTATAGAAATTTTGGATTTGATAAATCCTTCCTTTTCAGCTCTTAAAATAGCTAATAATCTATGTGAAGGAATCCTGTTAAGAGATTCTTCCCATTCAAAATAATCGCGATATTTTTGAGACTCTTCCTCGTCTTTTTTAGATTTTACCACTTTGGTTGAAATCATGGCAAAACGTTCTAATTGCTGACGGATATTATTTCTAACATCGGTACGTTCATTAATCCATTCAGAAATAATATGACGTGCACCTTCCAAAGCGTCTTCAACAGAAGTAATATCTCCTTTTACATATTTATAAGCTATGGAATCTAAATCGATAGAATTCTGGCTCATAATGATTTTTGCCAAAGGTTCTAACCCATTCTTTCTAGCGGTTTCAGCTTTGGTTTTTCTGCTTTTTTTGAAAGGTAAATACAAGTCTTCCAGCGTAGTTAAGTCTTGAGTAGCTTCAATTTTTTTCTTTAATTCCTCCGTTAAAACGCCTTGTTCTTCTAGGGCTTTTAAAATACTGAATTTTCGTTTTTCTAAGGCTTCAAATTGTTCTTTATATTTAACGATGTCTCCAATTTGGACTTCATCTAGATTCCCAGTGCGTTCTTTTCTGTAACGTGAAATAAAGGGAATAGTACAGGCTTCATTTAATAATTCTACAGTATTTTTTACGGAGACTTCTGGAAGTTGTGTTTGAGAAATGATATAGGAAATCATCGACATGCTTAATGTGTTCTATAGTTTGAGCTACAAATATAGGAAGATAATTGCGGTAGGAAATGTAAATTCGTTTGTGAATTGCGTAAAAAACAGAAACCCCTTTTTAACTAAAAAAGGGTTTGATACTTTATAAGATTTCTTTTAACCTTTTAACATAATAAGCATTTTTTAAAATTTAATGTTAACCATTAGTAGGCTTGATACATAAAGATAGTAGATCGTTATATAATTTTAGGCACTAATAACTTAAAATTATTGCACGGTGTTACCGAATTAATAATTAAAATCTATAATGATGAAAAAATTACTACTTACTTTTTTATGCGTATTTAGCATAACCCTAAGTCAAAGTCAAACCTTTAATGATGGTGTTTTAGAATATACCGTAATTGATGCCACAAATAATTATGTGTCAGTAAAAATGTATAATAGCTGTCCCACAGGAGTTTTAGTTATTCCTGAAAACGTAACAGATAGCAGTATAAGTTATACAGTAACAGAAATTACCAATTCTGGTTTTAAGAATTGTACTAATATCACTAATGTTTCATTACCAAATAGTTTAACACGTATTGAGCGAGCAGGATTTATGGGCTGTGGTAGTTTAGCAGATATAATCTTACCTAATGGTTTAATCCATTTGGATAGAGAAGCTTTTCGTGATTGTACTAGTTTAACAGATATTATTATTCCTGATGGTACTACCACTATTGGTATTGATGTTTTTCGCGATTGTGAAAATTTAGTAAATATTTTCCTACCAGAAGGTTTAACAACTTTAAGACAAGGAGTGTTTTATGGCTGTGATAGTTTAACGAGTATACAACTTCCAAATAGTCTTACATCCATTGGTTATATATGTTTTTATAGTTGCAATAACTTAACTAGCATTGATTTACCAGAAAGTATTACTAGTATAGATGGTTCTGCATTTGCCAATTGTAATAATTTAACCAACATTAATATTCCAGAGAGTGTAACTAGTATGGGAACTTATGTGTTCCAAAATTGTACAAGTTTAACAAATGTTACCGTAAACTGGAACACACCACTAACAGTGGATCCTACTATTTTTGATAATGTTCCAATAAACACTATTCCATTAACAGTACCTTCAGGAACCATTCCAGATTATCAAGCAGCAGTTGTTTGGCAAGATTTTGGATCGTTTATGGAACTAAGCCTTACAGATTTCCAATTATCTGAAACTATAAAAATATATCCAAATCCAACTTCAGACTTTTTAAAAATTGAATTAAATAATGCTTCAGAACTTAAAACTGTAGTAATTTACAATCATTTAGGACAAATAATTTCAGAAGAAAACACCACGCAAATTAATGTTTCTAATTACGCGAAAGGCATGTATTATGCTCAAATAGAAACCTCTAAAGGAAAAAGTGTGAAGAAATTTATAGTTAATTAATGTATTAAGAATTGTTGTTGTTTGAGAAAGGAATTAAGACTGCTAAACTTACTTTATTTAAGGCAATAAGACATTGCAATGATACCCATTTCTGTTTCTACTTGGACAAGACCTCTTGCCATAAATCTTTTAAAATTTATATTGCGTTTTATGTTACCAAAAACAGCTTCAATGTAATTCTTTGATAAAATCATCATAACTAGGTGGGTGAAGACTCAATTGTGTCTGGGTGTTGGTCTTCCTAACGTCATGGCTTTTCATAGCTCTATAATATAAAAATCATAGCTTTTAGTGAAATTTAAAAACAAAATGAGGCTGCCTTTTTAGACAGCCTCTTGGTAATTTATAAGGTTTCTTCTAACCATTTAAAGAATTCTGTTTGCCAAACCAGGGCGTTTTGTGGCTGAAGAATCCAGTGGTTTTCCTCTGGAAAATACAGTAATTTACTTTTTATATCTAAAAGCTGTGCCGCTTGAAAAGCACTTAAACCTTGTTCGATTGGCACTCGAAAATCTTTTCCACCCTGAATAATCAATATAGGCGTATCCCAGTTTGAAACTTTGGTTATTGGGTTGAATTCGTTATATGCTTTTTGGGCTACTTTGTTATTTGTATCCCAGTAACTTCCTCCCCAATCGTTGTTTACAAAAAACAATTCTTCGGTGGTGCCGTACATGCTTCGCGTATCAAAAACTCCATCGTGAGAAATAAAAGTTTTAAAGCGCTTGTTGTGGATTCCAGCTAAATAAAACACCGAATAACCTCCAAAACTAGCGCCAATAGCACCAAGTCTGTCGTTGTCTACATACGGTTCTTTGGCAAGTTCATCTATCGCATTTAAATAATCGTCCATAACTTGTCCACCCCAATCTTTACTAATATCTGCATTCCAAGCCACACCATGTCCAGGCATCCCTCTACGATTTGGAGCTACAATGATATAACCTTGCGACGCCATGACTTGGAAATTCCAACGATAGGAATAGAATTGAGACAAGGGCGATTGTGGGCCACCTTGGGCATATAATAAAGTGGGATATTTTTTTGAAGCATCGAAGTTTGGAGGTAAAATAACCCAAACCAACATTTG
>NZ_DATGNO010000171.1:0-22704 GCF_035306705.1 Xanthomarina sp. | reverse complement strand
CCCAAGCGACATGTCCTTCATCATTGAAAATGAAAAATATGTCATCCAGGGAGTCGGTCAATTCGATATAGATAATATGTATCCTGTAACCTTAGATTTAGGAATTGCCGGAAACATTGAAATTGAATTAACAGATCTAGAAAACTTCGACACGGACATTGATGTGTATGTATATGATGCCTTATTAGGTACTTACTCTCGTATCAATACGGTTAATTACCAAATAGCCCTAGATGCTGGAAGTCACGCAAACAGATACTTTATTACCTTTAAGGAAGAAGGCACGCTGGATGTTGTGGACGACCAATTCTCGAATGTGATAGTTAGCTACTTAAGTGCCACTAGTGAGATTTATATTAATGTACCAACATCCATGGAAATCAAACAAGTGTATCTAGTAAACATGTTAGGTCAAACGGTGAGATCTTGGAATAAAACCAATGCGCCGCTATCTCATGAATCCAGACTTCCTGTTAAAAACATTTCGGAAGGCACGTACATCATTAAAGTAAGGACTTCAGATAATGCGCTCATCAACAAGAAAATTGTTGTAAAACAAGATTAATAAAAATTGAAACATAATGTAAACAAGCGATCCGAAAGGGTCGCTTTTTTTTGCTATATCATTCGCATCCGAGTGATTTATCTATCTCCAAAATAAAATATATAGTTATTTTAGGACGGGTCAATCCCCATACCTTTCCCATACCTTTCCCATACCTTTCCTATGGCTTCCCTATGGCTTCCCTATGACCTCCTATGAGTATGGTGAAATTCCCTTTACAATTTAATCTAAACACATGAGTAACAATTAGTGTCTCCTTTATCAAAAACCTGTATAGCCATTTCAAGACGAATCACCATCCCCTTTAAAGGATTATAAAGGTGTTCCCCTCGACTGGACTCTAATTCTCAAAAGTAAGCTTCAGGGGTCCTTTTCAAGTTTTTTAATACCTCGTCAATCTTTCAATAATATCAGGATGTATTTATTTAATACCCTATATAGTTATTTTAAGACGGATCATGTTATCCCCTCGAGGGGATTATAGGGGTGTTTAACACTCCAAAGATAATATATGACTTTGTTCCTATCTTTTTATTTTAAACACATGTTCAATAACCACATGAGTAACAATTAGTGTCTCCTTTATCAAAAACCTGTATAGCCATTTCAAGACGAATCACCATCCCCCTTTAAAGGATTATAAAGGTGTTCCCCTCGACTGGACTCTAAAGAGAGTTTGTATTTCTCAAAAGTAAGCTTCAGGGGCTTTTTCAAGTTTTTTAATACCTCGTCAATCTTTCAATAATATCAGGATGTATTTATTTAATACCCTATACAGTTATTCTAAGACGGATCATATTATCCCCTCGAGGGGATTATAGGGGTGTTTGTTACTCCATGGATACTCCATAGATACTCCATGGATAGTGTATGGATAGTGTATGGAATGATGATCTATAATTCGTGTGAAATTAAATCTGAAAATCAAGCGTCAATTCGCGTGAAATTAAAAATAGAGTTAAATCCAAATGCTTTTATAACTATAGGGCATTTATCTATTCACCCATAGCCTTAATTAAGGTGATGAATATCATTTTTATAAATCCATAGCTGACCAATATCATAGCCTATCCCAAACAATACCCTTAACTTTGAACGAAGTCAACAAAACGATTATTTTATACTAAGACCGTAAATTACTTTTCAATAAACCCAAAGAAATTAATATGGAATTTAGACCTCTAACGGCTTTATCCGTCCATTTAGAAAGTCTTATTAAAGGACGATTATGGCTTCAAGTAATTATTGGATTATTTCTTGGTGCCGCTGTAGGAATTCTATTGAATCCTTCTACGGGATTGGTTTCTGAAAGCTTTGGTTCCTGGCTGGCCAATTGGATGGAACTGCCCGGCCAAATATTTATGAGGCTCATTCAAATGGTGATGATTCCGTTGATTTTCGCCTCTATCATATCTGGAATTGTTAGTAATACCTCCGACAATTTAAAGACCTTTGGTTTAAGACTCTTTCTGTATTTTATTTTTACCACAGTTGTAGCCATTATCATTGGACTTTCTGTGACCCTTATCATGAAACCGGGGAAATACGTGCTATCGCTTGGCGGATTCCCTAATAGTGGAAAAGAAATTATCCCTAAAGAACAGACTAGTTTAATAGATAATATTCCTACAGCTATTTCAAACCTCATTCCTAACAATCCCTTGGAAGCTGTTTTAATGGGTGAAATGCTGGGCATCGTTATTTTTACCATAATCATTGGAATTGCCATCACCCAGCTGAAAGAAGACACGGCCCATCCTATCATTAGGTTTACAGAAGCTATTCAAAAAATCTGTATGATAGTGGTTTCTTGGGCCATGAAACTCGTACCTTATGCTGTATTTGGTCTTATGGCCGCTTTACTGTCTAGAATTGGAGTTGGTATTTTTCTGGGTCTGGGATATTATATGGGAGTCGTCCTTATTGGCCTATTGGTTCTCATATCCTTTTACCTTTTGCTGGTTTTATTTGTTGCCAAAAAGAACCCTTTCAAGTTTTTACAAGCTATCAGAGAACCTCAATTACTGGCCTTCTCTACGGCAAGCTCGGCTGCAGTAATGCCGGTATCCATGAAAACGGCCGAAGAAAACCTTAAAGTGTCCTCAAATATAAGCGACTTTGTAATTCCAATAGGAGCTACAATTAATATGGACGGCACAGCGTTATTTCAATGTGTTACCACGCTATTTTTGGCTCAAGCTTATGGAATAGAATTATCGATTGTTAACCTAGTTCTAATAACGGCAACGGTTGTAGCTGCCTCCATTGGAACGCCCGCCATTCCTGGAGGAGGTGTCATAATTCTTGCTTCTGTACTGGAAAGTGCTGGCATACCAATAGATGGTTTAATTGTTATTATTGGTATAGATAGAATTCTTGGAATGTTTAGAACCGTAGTAAACGTAACTGGAGACCTTACGGCCTGTGTGATATTTGATAGGTTTTACGGAACTTCAACACAACCCAAACCCATAGAACTAAAATTACAAACGGTAGTTAGTACCGAATAAAAATATATGAATCTTTAAAACAAATTAAAAATGAACACCACTTTAAAACAACTAAAAAACATGCGTTCGGAGAATTGTATTACTATTATTATGAATACACACCGAACAAAACCCGACTATTTAAAAGACGCCTTACAGCTTAAAAACTTGATCAAGGATGCCGAAAATAGACTCATGGCAGATACCGATAAAAAGTCTGCCCAACAGCTAGTTGGTAAATTACAGGAATTAGCAGGACAAATAGACCACAGTCATAATTTAGAAAGTTTAATACTTTTTGTCAATAAAGATGTTACGGAATATACAAGGTTGCCAATTAAAGTGGTAGACCGTGTTGTTATAGACGAAACTTTTGCTACTAGAGACTTAATAAGAGCCATGCATATAGAAGCCAATTATTATGTCTTGGTTTTAAGCAAGGAGAGAGTAAGACTTATTGAAGCTTCTAATAATAGGGTTGTTAAAGAATTTGGTAAGCCATTTCCGCTAGAAAACAAACAGTTTTTCAATAAAACCACACCAGAACCATCTGTAGCTTCTCGCCAATCAAGTTTAACTGCCGAATTTTTTAACCAAGTAGATAAAGAGGTAAATAGTACGAGACATCAAAATCCTTTACCTGTTTTAATTTGTTCGGTGGAAGAAAACTATTCGGAATATTTAAAAGTAGCCGATCAGAAACACAGTTTCTTTGACGTCTTTCTTAACAAAAACCAAATCGGAGAAAAAGATCATGCCATAGTTAATGAGGCCTGGAAGCTTGTGGAAGCACATCTTGTTAAACAAAACAACGAGAGAAAATCTGAATTGGAAAAAGCGGTTTCCGATAATAAATTCTTAAGTGATACCAATGAAATCTATAAGGCCATTACTGAAGGGAAAATTCAAACGCTTTTTATAGAGCAAGGTTTGTTCCAACCAGCCGTCATGGAAAATGATGAAATTATTTATGTGTCCAACGAACACAGAAGTAACACAGATGTAATTGACGATATCTACGACGAGCTTATAGAATACAATATGAGCTATGGAGGCGATGTCGTATTCCTTCCAAAAGGAGAATTAACGAAGTTTAATGGTTTTGGAGCCATAACTCGTTACTAAATCTAGATCCTGTCAGGTTGTTAAAACCTGACAGGTATTTTATTAAATACAACTTATAAAACATCTTTAAAATGAATACAGATAAAAAAGTCATCGTAATTACGGGCGGAGCTGGAGGAATTGGTCAGACATGCGCGAGAGTTTTCAAAAACAATCCCTTAATTATTACCGATTACTCGCAAGAAAGCGTGGATAAAACAGTTGCAAGCCTCATAAAAGAAGGCTACCAAGCTACTGGAATTGCCTGCGATATTACGGACAAAAAAGATGTCGATAAACTCGTAGATTTCACCTCGAAAACTGGGGAACTAAAGGCTTTAATCCATACCGCTGGAGTGAGTGGAACGGTTCAAGACCTAAAAAAAGTGTTTACCATCGATTTAATCGGAACAGATATTTTAATGAATGCTTTTCACAAACTGGCAACCAAAGATTCTGTAGCTGTACTCCTAGCCTCCATGATGGCACATGTAGTTCCTGCAAACGAGACTTACGATAAAGCCCTTTCTAATCCGCAAGCTCCAGATTCCTTCGAAATTGTAAGACCTTTTGTAAATAACAGCTCGGATATGATGTATAATTTTGCAAAACGTGGGGTTATTCTACTCTCCCATAAATATGTGGACGCTTGGGGAGCAAAAGGCGCTCGAGTGGTTACCGTATCTCCAGGAGTTATTGAAACCCCGATGTCATTAAAAGCTGCTGAAGAACATCCAGAACGCATGGAAATAATAAAACAAGCAACACCTTTAAAAAGAAATGGAAAACCAGAAGAGGTAGCAAATGTCATAGGCTTTTTGGCTAGTGATGCGGCCAGATTTATTACAGGTACCGATATTTTAGTAGATGGCGGCGTGATTCATAATATTAAAAAAATGGAACATGTATAGCCTAAGAAGTTAATAAGTTAGTGGCAGAGTTATTATTAAGAGCTTCACAGAATCTCTTATTTTAAATTTTGCGTGAATCTGCGATATCTGCGGGATAAACAGGTCTTGTTTCCCATAGACATCGCAGGTTTATTCATTTAAGCTTTTTTGAAAATACTAAACTCGTGCAAGACCTCAAAAAACATCCAACTCACCATCTTAACAACTATACAAAAAACCCTAATCAAACTGAATGGAATTCGATACCTTCAACATACTTCTGCTCATAGCATACAACCATCGAAGTTGCTCCCATACCAAATGAGCTTCTTGATAATTCCTTTCTGAAGGCGAATCCTCAGAAGCCATAAAGCGCATTTTGCTTGTTAATTGCTCATTGAAAAAAGCAGCTTCATTTGGAATATGTATGGTTTTTTTAGCAGAAGGATTACTTAAAACCGTCATTACCAAACTTAAATTATGGTCTATTTTATTAGCAGCTTCTTTAAACATTTCAGAGGCCTCTGTAGTTGGATGATGCTGAATATAAGAACTTAAAGACGCCAAGGAAGATAAAAAAGCATGGTTTAACTCCACCAGTTCATATATCTTATCTAGGTTTTTCTGTTTGGATTTAGGCTCTTGTGCCATCCGTTGAAAAGCCGAGTTTAAATTAGAGGTTTCTAAAAAAGCTCTTTTTCGCGCCAATTTATAACTGGTAGAAGCCTTTCCCTTATTTTGATAAAATTGAGAAATTTGATTTAAAAAATCCTTGTTGGCCGCAACACTGGTTTCTATGTTTTCACTTATTTCCGAAAAACTCCAGGCTGGCCACAACCAAAGCATAGCCATAAAAGATAACCCAGCTCCCAACACGGTATCTATAATTCGATATTGAATTACAGACAAAACATCGGGTTGAAGTATGGCATAAATAAACACCACACTCAAGGTAATAAAAGTAGCAGAAGCTTTATAATTTCTCTGTACCATAGAAATGGCCACAACCAACGAAAGCACACCTAAAATACCATACACAACCGGATTTTGGATTAAAAACACCATTCCCAAGGCAATGCCTCCACCTAATAAAGTTCCTATAATCCGGTCTTTGGAACGGGTTTTTGTAAGCCCATAACTTGGCCGCATAATAACAATAATGGCAAGAAGAATCCAATATGGGTTTTGAAAGGAAAACACTGTTCCTATAACATACCCAACCATCACGGTTACTGCCAACCTCAAGGAATGCCTGAAAATATTGGATTGTAAGCTAAGATTTCGAACTAACAACTTAGGATCGTAATCTTGAGACACTATAAAACGTTTCAGCTCACGAGTGTCTATAAATTCTAAATCGTCCACATTCGGGTTTCCTAAAAGCCATTTAATACGTTTTAATTTTTGAAACTGCTTTTCCTGATATTCCAATAAATTTTGAAGCATCAAAAATGCCTCATAATCTTTTGTTACTGTTTCCAATTTAAGGACGTTTATTTGCGCTTCTACCTGTTTAAAATAATCGGTTAAATCTTTATTATTAGGTAGTTTTTTTACATTATTTCCAGCATCGGCGATGCCTCTTAATTGAAGTGCCATTTCAAAAATAAGATTCTGAAAACTTGTAACATAATGGGGATGTTTCTCTAACAAAGCATCCATTTTTTTATATTTTACAGGATTGGCAATGGCTGTTTCCAGCATTTCTACAAGTTGTGCAAATATCAATAAACGCTTTCCTTTATAATTGGATCTTCCAGATTGTTTTCGTGTATGAACTAAAATCTCTCTTAAACTAGCATGATTTTCAACCAATTCACTTTGCAAATCCAACAACCTAGTTTGTAAACTCTCCCGATTGGCTTGCGGCCCAACCAATTGTCCTCTAGTTTCTAAAAATTCAGCTGTAAGTATAAAAGTAGCTGCTAATTTTTCTTCCGTTTGAGCTTTCGGATTAATATAATACCATGTCATGGCAATCAATAAATACCAAAGCCCACCTATTCCTATTAAAATGGCATATTGATAAATTTCCAACACATCGCTGGTATGAGCAAAACTCAATACCAAAGCCAACAACCCAGAAAAGCCAATTAGCGACGCTCTAAAACCATAAACTGATATAAAGGCGATTCCAAAAGTTAAGATGCCAAGAACTGGCACTGTAAGCCAGGTTTGAAATTGTAAATACCCTCCAATAAAACTAACAATCATAATTAAAAGCGCAGAAAACAGAATGCCATTGATTTTGTGTTTAAGTTTTCCGCTAACATCACTTGGAGAGCACCAAAAAGCACCAAAACAAATGGCTAAGCCAATATCCAGTTGATTTAAAAATATTCCTAAAAGTATAGGGATAGTAACTGCAATTCCTGTTAAAACTGCTTTCGAGAAGTCGCTGCTTTTTAAGAACTGTAAGAAATCCTTATAATTTTTAGATATAAATTGATTGACTTGACCCAAGGTAATTTATTAAGAAACCAAAGGTACAATTTAGCAACTAAATGAGCACTTTTTTTATAAATAAGGAAAAATAAATCACGACATGTAAAGCAACTGCCATCAAACTTAAAAAATTGCTGATTTATTGATTGAAAAACCTTGTAGATTTATGTATTTTCGCATAGAAAAGGAAGTAAAAGCAACATGTTTAGACATCAGGGTAAAAGTCGGACTTTAAAACATAACATTCATCTTGCAACAGTTTTGTCGTTTGTTGCAGGACTAGTAAATGTGGTTGGATATTTATCCTTTAAACAGCTAACAACAAACGTTACGGGGCATTTTGCCTTATTCGTGAACGACATGTCTAATTTTGAATTCTGGAAAGGCACCATTTACTTTTTATATATTTTTTCGTTCTTATTGGGCTCGTTTACATCTAGCTTTTTAATAGAGTCTTTTAACGAGAGCAAAAAAATGAATGTATTTGCACTCCCAACAATCATAGAATCGCTTATTCTAATTTGTATTGCACTTTTAAGTAATTTTACAGGCCTTCTTCATCCAAACACCATTGCCTGTTTGCTGCTGTTTTCTATGGGACTTCAAAACTCCTATGTAACAAAAATCTCGAATGCCGTTGTTAGAACCACGCACTTAACAGGACTTTTTACCGATTTGGGCATTGAACTTTCGCAATTGTTTTTTCCTAAAACCAAACTATACAGAAAGAGTATAAAAGCGACTATTAAATTGCGGGTTTATATTATTTGTTTTTTCTTTTTAGGAGGTCTTTCTGGCGGGTTCTTCTTTTCAACCCTAGATTTAAAATTGAACACCCTCCTTATTGGAGCTGCTATTTTACAAATGAGTTTGTTTTACGATGACTTAAGATTTTGGCTGATTACTAAAAAAAGAAAGTACAGAAACGACAACTAATAAATCGATGTTGTGAATGACATCTCAAAACAGATCAATCATCTTTACAGCATGGCATCTTAAAAATAAACTCTGTGCAAAAAACTAAATTAGATATTGAAATATTAAGTTGTCAGATTTTGGAAGATGTGCCAAGTGCCTCTGGAATCGTTAAGTTTAAAGAGGGTTTCTATGTTATTGGTGATGATTCTCCTTATTTATTTCATCTGGATAACAACTTTAATATTCTGTCAGAAAGTCTGATTTATTCTCCTAAAAAACTCCAAGGCCATAGAATTCCTAAAATCGATAAACCCGATTTTGAAGCTATGGAAATGATAAGTGATACTGAAATTCTTGTTTTTGGTTCTGGCTCCAAATCTCCCGAACGGAATGTATGTGTTTTGATAAAAATAGGAAAGGAAATAAGCTATGAACTATACGATATTTCCCTGTTTTATAAGTATTTGAGAAACATGGAGTTCATGCATGGCTATGAACTCGATATAGAGGCACTAGCCATGAATGGGGATTTGTTGCATCTTTTTAACCGAGGTCGAAATATCATTTTCCGCTTTTCATATAAAGACTTTATTACCTATTGTAAAACTGGAATCAACTTTCCTATTCCAAAAGCCAATCTGTTTTCTTTACCAAAAATAAATGGCTTGGAAGCTGGTTTTTCAGGCGCTACTACTTTTGAAGACAAACCATATCTTATTTTTACCGCTACAGTAGAAGATGCAACCAATGCATATGATGATGGGGATATTCTAGGAAGTTTTATTGGCTTAATTGAAATAAAGCATGGAGAACTTGCCGATGATTTTTTAATTCAACACATTCCCAATCCAGGATTTCCTTTAAAAGTGGAATCTGTAATCATCGATAAAGTCATTTCCAAAACCCAAACCGATCTGGTTCTTGTAACGGACAACGATGGAAAACCTTCAGAAATAATTAGGTTGCGAATGACTTTGAATGAGATTTAGCTTTAAAAGTTTACAAACATATATTAGTGACGATTTTTGTTGAAACCACCCCTACTTATTATTTTTGTCCTTGTTCCAAGATTTTCTCTTTTCTGTTATCTCTTTCAGGATCGTAGGTTTTATACATATCTCCCATTTGTGATAAATATTTTTCGGGATTGGATGTTCCTCGATGACACATCACACAGTTTACAACATGAACTTGATGTGGTTTTGGGTCTGGAAAGTAAGGCTTAAAATAATTCTCATTAATTTCATTGGTCATGGTTATCATTCCGCGAGCAATTTCTTTCTCAATTTTAGCATCGTTAGCAAAATCCATTTCAGTTGGATCCAGTTTACTTGGTACATGGCAATATTTGCAGTTTACTCCAAGAGAAGCTGAGTAGTTGTTCATAAGATGTGTCAAGCTATCCTTTGATATGTCTTGAGGAAGCACCTTGAGATTTTCCCAAGGAGTTTGAGCTAAGTAAACTTCGTTGGTTCCATGATCTGCCTTGAAAGCGTAAAAAGCCAATACCATCATTAAAATTCCAATGGTAGGAAAAAATGCAGGTAATTTTCTATTTGTTTTCATAATGTCTTTGTTTTAAGTTAACTACGACATTAAATTAAGAAAAAAATCCTTTAGTTTAACATGAAATAAAATTACAAGAATCAAAAACTCGAAGTTGCATATAAATACATTTTTAGATGAAGGTTCAAGACATGGAGTCCATGGTATATAAACAATGAATGAGGATTCTTGCATCTATTCTTTTGGTATTCGTAAACTCCTTTGTAAATTTACCTAAGTTTTAAAATTACATCTAGCATGAATAGCAACAGATCATACGGCATTGGTGGAAGTACACCAGAAGTAGAACTTTCTAAGTTAATCGAACCTACTACGAAACCTTCACCTATTAATAACACCGAATTTCAAAACAGACTCGATAAAGCCTGTGTGGCCTTAAAAGCAAAAGGGTTGGATGCGTTATATATCAATGCTGGAACCAATTTATATTACTTTACCAACACAAAATGGAATCCGTCCGAACGGATAGTTGGTGCGCTTCTTTTTGCAGATGGGACACTTCAATATGTAGTTCCGGAATTTGAAATAGGAACTTTTAACGATTTTATAGGAATTGAAGGCAAACTCATTCCATGGGCGGAACACGAATCGCCTGTACAGAAAATAGCTGAAGTTGTTTCAGAAGGCACACGTTTAGCTGTTGATGATTCTACAGCTTTTACCATAGTTTCCCGCTTTCAGGAACACAAGAAATTTAAAATCAGTAGTGCGGAGGAATTGATTAGAGACATCAGAATGTTGAAAAGTGAAGCCGAGATTGCACACATCCAATACGCTATGGATTTAACCATGCAAGTTCATCAGGCAACAGCTAGAATTTTAAAACCTGGCATTACCACATCAGAGGTTGAGATATTCATCCATAAAGCGCATCAAAAACTAGGAATCGCCAGTGGCTCCTATTTTTGCATTGTTTTATTTGGTAAAGATTCTAGTTTTCCACACGGTGTAAAATCGCCTAAACCACTGGCAGAAAATGAAATTGTATTAGTCGATACCGGCGCTAAGTACCACGGATATCTTTCAGATATTACAAGAACCTATATTTATGGAGACGCCACAGACAAACAAAAGAAAATTTGGACCAATGAAAAAACGGCTCAATTAGCAGCATTTGATGCAGCACAACTAGGTAAGCCTTGTGGACATATTGACGACCAAGTTCGTGTACAATTAGAAAAAGATGGTCTAGGACCAGATTACGATCTACCTGGATTGCCTCATAGAACGGGTCATGGCATCGGTCTCGAAATTCACGAACACCCATTTATCTTGAGAGGAAACAAAATTCCACTCCAAACAGGAATGGCCTTTAGTATTGAACCAATGATTGTGGTACCAGAAGAATTTGGCGTGCGTTTGGAAGATCATATTTACATGACTAACAAAGGTCCTAAGTGGTTTACCCAGCCAGCGCACAGCATTGATAATCCTTTTGGTGTATAATGAAAAAATAAGTACTTTATCTCAAGGTTCTATGTTCCAGATGTATAGTATTTTTTAATTTCTTGTGCAACTTCATCATCCCATAAGCTGGTTAAAACCTCATTCGCCATATCGCTATAATGCTTTGCTTTTATATGATCATCTATAATTTTAAAAACTTTGGCAAGTTTGAACATGGATGGAATATGCACACTGTTGATTTGCAAACAAATTAAATATTGTCCGATGGCATCCTTATGGAATCCATTTTTAAACAAATTGTTTGCGTTTTTATAATGGGCTTCTATTTCCTTTATCTCATCGTCATATTTTATTTGAAAAACATCTTCCGATTTGGTTGTAATAAAAGAACAAGGCACTTCGCGGGTAACTTTTTCTGTAACACTTCCCATTACAAATCTTTTTATCCCAGAGCGGCCGTGTGTTCCCATAACTAATAAGTCATGATCGTTTTCTTTTATAGCTTTTAATATTTCCACATGAGCGGATCCAGCTTTAAGGTCAATATGATGGTTTATTCCTGTTAAATCAAACTCCTTGATAAATTCTTCCATTTCAACTTCAAACTGTTTGAGCCTAATAGAATTTTCTTCTTCAACATCCACTCTAAGTCTTGGTGAAAAGGACTCATATTGTTCATAAACACTTAAAATTGTTAATTTAGCATTAAAAAATTTCGATAATAAAATAGCCGTTTTAAGGGCATATTTAGCAGGATTTGAAATATCTACAGGGCACAGAATGTTCTGTAGTTTATTTTCTTTATCTGACTTAGAAACCCATACAGGTTTTTCAGATTGTCGCATAAGTTTTTCGGCTGTAAATCCACGCTTAAATTTTTCTTTTTCTTTACTGCCTGAACCTGTTAAAATAAGATTAACATTCTCCTTATTAGCTATTTTAAGAATATTTTCAACGGGTTTGCCATATTTAATTATGGGCTCACTAACTGTTATTCCCTCTTTCTTAAAAATATTTTTTATTTTATTCAATGCTTCAGTAGCGGTATTAATTACAAGATCCTTGATGGCATCTTTTAAACCTTCTTCTGGTAATACATATAAAATGAAAATTTCAGAATTACACAACTTGGCAATTTTTATGGCTGTATTTAATTGTTCTGTTGAATCGATATTGACATCAATTGGGACTAATATTTTATCGAGTAGCTTCATGTTTTATAAAAATATTTATGCATTAATTTAAGTTCCGTATCTCCATTCTTTAAAATATTTTGACATGGAACAATTCGTATCTAAAAATAGAACAATCTTTGTAAAAGAACTACCTATTGATGATAAAAGTATCAGAATATTTAAATCCTACTCTTTCAGTAGTCACTTAAAAAAGTTCTCCTCTTCAATGCGCTCTCGCAACTGAAAGCAGTAAAAATCTTATCCTACTTTTATATAGATTTAAGGTTGATTGGAAGCAACATCATTTTTATATGGTATTAAAAACCCAAAATCTAGACCGAAATACATATCCATAGATGAGACGAATTAAATATGCCTAAATTGGCAAATAAGACGTCTAAATGTACCTCCTTAAAGATGATAAGCAGCACAACTGACCACTAAGTTACTTTATATAAAATTATGTTTATTTTTTAAACTGTTTGTAGGTCTTCCAAGGTGAAAATATCAGATACTTTTTGTAGTTTTTCATTCAAATCTACTCGAATAGCTTTCAATCCACTTGCTCCTTGAAGTTCTTCTAATTCAACTATTTCGATGTTTTTTCCTATATAGTTTTTTGCTTGTAAAAATTCAAAATAGGATAAATATTCACGTTCCATAGCCGTACTTGAATAAACCACACTAAGCTTATGCGCTTGTGTTAAACGTTCGTTGGTGTTTTTGAGATGTGCTTTATCTATACGTTTTTTTATCATTTCATAACGTACATTATAGGCTCCATCTACATCAAATTGTTTTTCATCTATTCGATAGCGAATAGTAATGGGTACATCGTATGCTAAAATTAAGGATGCAACCTTCAGCTGCAACGGAAACTCTTTTTGTTTTTCATAATACATGGCTTCCATCTCGCAAGTCATTTGAAGCTGCCACAAACGTAAATTGTATAAAACAGTTGGATGATAACTTAAACTCTTGGTTATAGATTGCCCTACATACAAATTGTGTTCGATACCATCCGTTTTGAATTTTTCAAAATAATGAGGGAAAATTTTCTGAGCTTTTAATTGCTGTTTTTCCAAGAATGCAGACATTTCTTTATTTCCCATTTCAATGGTTACATCATAGGCTTTTCTAGCATCATATAAACTATTGGTCGTTTTATCGATGGATTTAAGGAATTCTCCCAAAACATTTTTATCCTTTGAATTATTTTGAAAATGTTCAAATAAAGGAATGAGTTGTTTTTCAAAAAACAGCGTAATTTCTTGTTCTGAATTGGTATGAAAGTTTTCATTTAAATCAAATAAGTAGTTATCTATTTGAAATATTAGTTGTTCGTAGAACGGTAAATCTATTTTAGTTCTATCTATAAGTATTTGCTTGCTTATTTCTAGCTGTTTTGTTAAATCTATTTGAATCGCTTCGTTTCTGGCATTCGATGAACCTACAACATCCACTTGTCCAAAAAGTGGCACAACATCCTTAAATACTATTTCATGAAAAACCGGGTTCTTCCCATAATTTCGTTCTTGTATATATTGTCTAGCTTCTTCTTGAAAACGCCACTCTACAGAAGGATGAATTGCTGTACATTCTTGCTGTATAACTGCACTTATTTCATTTTGATATTCTGAAAACGTACGTTTGGAATAACTTAAAATAAACGGCATAATTGCTTCTAACTTAACCATATTAATGGCATTAAGTTGATTTGGCTTAAAAGCGGCCAATTCTATAATAAAACCTAATTCTCCATTTATTGGGATAGGAATTAAAGCAGCACTTTTTAATCCTCTTTCTAACAAAAGCTTGCTTAACCGGTTGCCCTTAGTTTGTTTGTGATAGGTTGCAACATTTGAAATAATTATTGGTTTGCAATCTTTGAATAACTGATTATTAATATGATTACATGCATAGTTACCAACACCAATATGTTCCTCAGGTAATATGGTTAACATATCAAAACTTCTATCAAACGGTGGGGTAATGACATTGTCTGCCACACTATAGCTACCAAGTTGCAAATCTGGAATATTGAATATGCGTCTAATATCCTTTTTTAAATATTCAAAACTTTCGGTATTGGGTTCAATTAAATGTGTTTTAAAATCGTCTATGCGCTCATCCAAAGAGGTATCAATAAGAGTTAAAATTCCAAATCCTTCAAGGGTCCATGAGTCCTTTGGAAAATATTTTTCCCAAATATCAATTCTGTCCGCATGACTCAATAATTCGTCTAAAATCTCAGGTGTAATTTCTATGGCTTTTTCATTTGGATAGATATCCAGAAAATCAGCATTAAAAACTACCCGATACCTTTTACTATTACCCCGTTTATCGGTTACTGATATTGTTTTTGGTCTTTCAAAATCTACCTGGTATTTATAATAAATATTTAATATAATGGCATATGTAAGCAAATCGAAAGAGCCTTCAAACTCCTTGTATAGACTATCAAATAGATTCTCGTCTGTATTGGCTGTGTTGATAATGTTTTGGAGTCTTGCACTGCAATAAAACACCTCGTTAGAATGAGGAAAAACAGCTCCTTTAATTTCGTTATCTGTTAAAGCAGTTGGAAAAACAAAAGTCATTAACTGATCTAAAACAGGTTTCTCTGTAAGGAATTCTGCAATAGATTCTGTTCCCCTTAACAATACGGAATCCTTATCAAAAAGTTCTAAAGCTTGCTTCGCTTGTGTATGAACACTTTTGTTGTTGGATTTTAATAAGGCTTCAAGTTTTTCCTTTAATAAGCGTAAGGACATAATTACTTTAAAGGGTCTTGTATTTCTATTTTTCATTTTTTCCTTAATTAATATTATGCGACTAGATTTATATAATAACTATAAATAAATGCTGCGGATGATATAATAATTCCAAACATAAAAACAGTATAGGTAATTCGTAATAATTTATATTTCCTATTAAGCACAAGTCCTAAATAATATAAATCTTTGGTGAGTGAATTGTATAAGGTTTCTTCGTTATCCATTAAATAGTCGATTCCCCATTCAAAATCTTCCAAACTCATTTTTTGAAAGTTTCCAAAAAACAGGATGTTGGTTTTATTCTGCCGAATCATATCTTTAGTAATTGCCACATTAGATATTTTTGGACGTGTAGATAAAACAGATAGCACCACAGAAGCCACACTAAAAAGTGTTAAAATTAAAGTGGGATATACTAAAAATAAATTTGATGGACTATCCAGTTTTGGAATTAAATTAGATAGTGCTACCGAAATAATAATAGCATTTACAGAGAGTAAAATATTGGCTTTAGTATCTGCAATGGCACTTAATTCTATATGATTTTTTAATTGTACTCGAAACAAAGTCTCCACACCTCTGCCAAATCCTGAGCTTTTTCCTTTTTTCTTTTTTTTAGTTGAAAGTCTATCTAATTTCCTTTGAACTTCTAATTGGTTAATTTCCTTTTTTGGCTGCCAAAGTTTTTTTGCAGAATTGGAGTAAAACGAATGATTTTTTAGAAAAACCAAAGTCTCTTGCATCCATGCAATTTCAGAAAGATTGCATTGGTTTTTGACATTTAATTCTTTCATCAGATTCATTGAAATGTCTATGAATTCTTCAGAAGCTACATGGCCACAATCGGCATCTTTAATAATTCCTTCTAGTTTATTCTTGGGCTCATACTCACTTTTTGTAGCTAGAATTAATTGCTCAACCAAACTCTGGATTTCTTCAGAAACTCCTTGTTGTTTTAAAAAGGAATGAGCCATTTTCACACTTTCTTCTTCGTGTTCCTTATCAGAATGAATATAACCCGTATCATGAAACCATGCTGCTACCAGTAAAGCTATTGTTTCCTGTTCCGTGCATTGTTCCTTGGCAGCTAATTCTTCAACATGAGCTACAACGCGTCTAGTATGAATGGCGTTATGATAATAATTTGTTGATGAGAGCTGCTTATTTAACAGTTCTGCTACATATATTTCTACTTGGAATAAAAGCGCTTCTTTCATTTTACAAATTTACATTGTTTAATAATTATGAATGCCTTGAATCTCATCTTTTACTAACTTTAAAAGAGAAGCTTTTTCTAAAATACTATAAATAGAAATGAAACAATATGAAAATCCAGAATTATTTTTTATTGCCTATAAGTTCCTTAGACGAAATTCATTCAAAAAACTTATAAAAGAAAGGAAAAAAATGGCATTGAAATATAAAAAAAGAGCTCTAATAAAGAACTCTTTTTTTACATCTACTATTTTTTAATTAGTGTACCTCTGCTTTTATGTCACCAGATTGATTCATTTGCATGTCGTGATCGTATTTACAACATCCTGGTAAATTTTCATAGGCATCTAAATGTCCAGTTGCTTTTTCTGTATCATAACCTGATGCTGCAATGGCGTTATGAATTGCCATAGCATCCGTTTTGGTATCATCAAACGACACGTCGATTTTCTTTTTATCTACATCCCAATTAGCACTAGTAACACCTGCAACGCTATTTGCTGCTTTTTCGATGGTTTTCTTACACATGCCACAATTACCTCTTACACCAAAAGACAGGTCTGCCATGGCAATTTCTTCAGATACTTCAATTGTTGCCGTTTCTTGTTTTGCTTCGTTTTTACAACTGGTTAAACCCATACCTGCAATTACAGCGATACTTAAAATTACTTTCTTCATTGTTTTTAATTTAATTGTTTTTAATTTATTCTATAATTTGTTTTACTTCTCCACATGTTAACATGGCATCTCCAAAATATGGGTTAAGAATTTCTTCTTTAGTACTTAACCAATATGCCCCAACATCATTATTCACCATGGGACAATAATCCACATATACCGTTTGGTTGATACCAAAAGTTTTCACGGCATTAATTAAATGTGCCGAAAGATGAATAAAATGATCTCTTTGTTCTTTAATATCAGATGTTTTTGAAATTGCTAGGGCAGCCTCTCGAAGTTCCTTATCCAACAGCATCCAATGACTATGTCCTGGCTCCTCTTTTACAAGCTTCATATCCACTTTTTGAAGACTTTTAAGCAAATCCCCAGCCGCCTCTTTTGGTGTTTCTGAATCGTCCTTGACCAAAGCATTTTCAATGGTCATATAATCATCAAAAACTGCTTTTAACTGGGCCTGAAACTTTGATGGCACTTCCAATCTTTCAACATTCGATAAATACTTTGTGGCATCTATTTCAGAAGGTCCTTCGGTATTCATCATACTCTTCTTACCCTGAAGCTGTGCTGCCGCATCTACTGTAAAAGTACCATGGGTTACTATTTCTTCTCCATTGGACAAACCATCAAGAATGGTATACATCTCACCGTTTTTAGCACCTAAGCCAACTTCGCGCATTTTAAAAATGGGTTCGTCTGGATTTGTTTTCACATAGACCAAAGATCTATTTCCTGTCCAAAGTACTGCAGATGCTGGAACACTTATTTGTGATTGATTATTAGTGTTTTTTGCTATCTGAACTTTTGAGGTAACAAACATTCCTGGTTTTAAAATAGCCTCTTTATTATTTAAAGTGGCTCTAACTGAAACAGTTCGGGATTGGGTATTTAAACTTGGATCGATAAAAGAAATGGTGGCTTCAAATTCCCTATTGGGATACGCATTGGTAGTTACAGATATTTTTTGACCTTTCTTTAGCTGTGAAATTTGGTTCTCATAAGCGTCAAACATGGCCCATACAGTTCCTAAATCACTAACTTTCACTATAGGTTGCCCTTGTTTTACATAATCGCCTTCCTCTGCCATTTTTTCGGAAACCGTACCAGAAACAGTGGCATAAATTGGGAAATTCTCTCGTACTTTTCCAGAAGTTTCAATTTGGTTAATTTGGTCTTCCGAAAGTTTCCATAGTTTTAATTTATTTCTAACGGCTTTATACAAGGCGGGTTGGGACTCCTTCATAGAAGCTGCCGTTAAAAGTTCCTGTTGTGCTGCCACAAGAGCCGGTGCATAAATGGTAGCCAATAACTGTCCTTTTCGGATTTCTTCTCCGGTAAAATTGACATTTAACTTTTCTATTCGACCTTCAAAATAACTGGCTTGCACCGCATTGGCTTCTTCATTAGGCATAATTTTTCCAGAAAGCAATAAAGAGTTTTCTTCTGTTTCAGAGCTATTACCTACAACTGTTGTTTGAATATTTGCCAAGGCCATGGCGTTGGTTGTCATTCTTATCTCATTCAAGGCAAGACCTTCACCTCCAGAATCTGCTGGGATTAAATCCATGCCACATAGTGGGCAATCGCCTGGTTCGGGCTGCATGATTTGTGGATGCATGGAACAAGTCCACATTTGTGAAACCTCTTCGGCATGTTCGTGGTTGTCATTATTTGTCGCAGTTTTTCCACCGAATAGCAGAAAACCACCTAGAAGACCAATAATTAAGGCCGCCCCAATGTAAATGATATTCTTTTTCATTTGTTTAAATTTTGTTTAAGTTAAACCTTAGCGGTTCTTAATCTTAATGCATTTCCAATAACAGATACCGAACTAAAACTCATGGCTAAGGCAGCAATCATAGGTGATAATAAAATACCGAAAAATGGAAATAAAACGCCTGCTGCAATCGGCACTCCTAAGGTGTTATAAATGAGTGCGAAAAAGAGGTTTTGCTTGATGTTTTTCATCACAGCATGACTTAGTTTTCGAGCTTTAACAATACCGTGCAAGTCGCCTTTTACCAAGGTAATCATGGCGCTTTCGATAGCCACATCTGTACCTGTGCCCATGGCTATTCCAACATCACTCTTCGCTAAGGCCGGTGCATCATTGATACCGTCACCTGCCATGGCAACTACCTTTCCTAGTTTTTGTAATTTTTCTACTTCCTTGAGCTTATCTTCTGGGAGCATGCTTGCCTTAAAATCTGTAAGATGAAGTTCTGTGGCCACTGCTTGCGCTGTGTCATGATTATCGCCAGTCATCATAATAACTTCAATACCTCTTTCTTGAAGTTCTTTGATGGCTTTTGCACTTGTAGGTTTTATTTTATCGCCAATAACCACATAACCAACAACCTCTTTGTCTATCGACAAATAAGAAACAGTTTTACCTTGTTTTTGATAAGTTTTTGCTTTTTCTTCCATTTTTGAAGAAATTTCTGCTTGCGCATAACTCATCATTTCAGGATTTCCTAATGCGACGTTTTTAGCGTTTACTTTACCTTCAACACCTTTACCAGTAACGGCACTAAATCCATCAGATTTTAATACTTCGGCTTTCTGTTCTTTACCATATTTAACGGTGGCTTCTGCCAATGGATGTTCGGAATTACTATTTAAAGACACAATATATTGAAGCACCTCAGCTTCGGAAAAACTAGTGCCAAAAGCACCCACTTTTTCCACAGTTGGTCTTCCTTCAGTAATAGTTCCTGTTTTATCAATAATCAAAACATCTACTTTATCCATTTTCTCAAGGGCTTCAGCATTTCTGATTAAGACGCCATTTTGAGCGCCCTTTCCAACACCTACCATAACGGACATAGGTGTGGCCAATCCTAAGGCACAAGGACAAGCAATAATTAATACGGCAATGGCATTGACCAAAGCATAGACATAAGCCGGTTCTGGTCCCCAAATGGCCCAAACTCCAAAAGTTATTAAAGATATAATAACTACTACCGGCACAAAATAACCCGATACTTTATCGGCTAAATTTTGAATGGGCGCACGACTTCGACTGGCATCATTAACTAACTTGATAATTTGAGACAGTAAGGTATCGCTTCCTACTTTTTCTGCTTTCATCAAAAATGTTTGATTGCCATTAATAGTTCCACTGCTTACTTGGTCGTCTATAGTTTTACTTACAGGTATCGGCTCTCCAGTAATCATCGATTCATCGATACTAGTCTCTCCTTCGGTGATGATACCATCTACAGGAATTTTTTCACCTGGTTTCACCTTTAAAATATCGTTCAATACAATTTTATCGATACTTACTACTACCTCTTCGCCATCTACCATTTTAACGGCTTTATTAGGCGCTAATTTTAGTAACTCTTTGACCGCCGAATTGGTTTTACTGTGTGCACGCGCTTCCAACAATTGACCTAAAAGTACCAACGTTAAAATTACGGTTGCGGCTTCAAAATAAACGTGTACCGCACCAGATTCCGATAGAAACTGATCTGGAAAAACATCTGGAAAAAGCATGGCTACCACACTGAACAACCAAGCCACACCAGCACCAATGCCTATCAAAGTAAACATATTAAGATTCCATGTTTTTATACTTCTATAAGCACGTTCAAAAAACATCCAAGTGGCATAAAACACCACTGGAATGGAGAGTGCAAATTGAACCCAATTCCAACTTTGCTGCTCCATAATGTCATATAATGGATTTGTAGTAAGCATTTCGCTCATGGCAATAATAAAAATTGGTAACGTGAAGGCCATGGCTATCCAAAACTTCTTCAATAGTTTTTTATAGGTTTTCTCTTCTGCCGAAAGATCGGGTTGCATGGGAACTAAATCCATACCACATATTGGGCAGGAACCTGCTTCATCTTGTACAACTTCTGGGTGCATCGGGCAGGTCCATTGCTCTTTGGTTATAGCTGATAAATTTTGCTCTTCGACCAAATCCATGCCACACACCGGGCAATCTCCGGGTTTGTTGTAAATTTTATCGCCTTCGCAATGCATTGGACAATAAAAAACACCGGTACCCACACCTTTTGGAAGTTTTTCTTTCTCGATTTCGGAAATATGGGGTTGTTCTCCCACATTATAGATGCTATAACTTCCCCCATCATCTTTTAAAGCTTTCTGAAACTTTTCGATTGAAATATGGTTTTCCATTTCAATGATTGCTTCTTTTTTCTCTAAATCCACGGTAGCCTTTGAGACGCCTTCCACCTCAGAAAGTATCTTTTCAACGTGGCTTCTGCAACCATTGCAGGTCATTCCCTCTATGCTGTATGTATGTGTCATTTTGGTTTTTTTAAAAATTAGTTATTCATATTATTCTATATGAAGCTTTCGTTCAATCATTCAAACAAAGACTTTAAAGTAACTATAGATATATTAGAACATCCTCTAAAAGGTGTAATTAATTTATTTTCTTTTGTACGGTTCCACATGTCATCATTTTACTACCAAAGTATGGATTTCTAATATTTTTCTCAGCACTCAACCAAGCACCACCATCTCCGTACATGGGACAATACTGTTGGTAAAGTGTGTGTTCTGTTCCGGTAATAGCTACCATTTCGGTTATTGCATTGTTCAACATCTGAAAATGAGCACGTTGTTCCTTCATACCACTATGTGCAATTTCTCCTGAATGTTCGATGGCCGATGCTATAATTTGCTGTAATTTCTTTTGTTGTTCAGTAGGATAGCTATCTAATTTAAAACTTTTTAAGGTATTTTCAAGTTTCTTTCCAGCTTCTGAAGCCGCTTTATTATCCGTTTCTACTAAAGCATTTTTAAGTGTCATATAGTCTGCCAATACCAATTCTGATTCAGGATTTTGTACTTTGGAAACCATAATCTCTTGTGATTCTTTCATATCATCATTGTTCATTGACGAGTCATGATGATGACCATCATCCATCATTTCGGAATCCATTCTATAATGAGAATCGTCCTTTTTTGTGTCTCTACAGGACATTATTGTAAGGCTTAAAAAAGCCATTGCAATAATTGTTGTAGTTACTCTTAAATTTTTCTTCACAACCTTTTTATTGTTGTTTTTATGTTTGTTATTTTTATTCGAAAAGTTCATGTTGATTCTGATTTAAATGAATACTTATTTTTTTTTTAGCTATCACATTATAAGATAAGCTATTTTCATAGATAAATACTTATAATTTCCTAGCCGTAAAATAGTCGATAACGCTTGTTTGCTTGAAATAATCACCTATAGCTTCAATTCGATTGATTTGAAATTGCAACTGCAGTTCCTGCACATCCAAAACCTCTCTAAAATCAATCGTGCCAGTCTCATAATTTTTAAACAATATTTCTGTTGCGTTCTCCGCCTGCTTTAGATTCTTGTTTTGAGCTTCCAAACTGATACGTGCGGCATTTCTGCTTCTAACGGCTGCTTGTAATTGTGCGAACAAAGAGTTTTCGGAAGCCTGTTTTTGAATGTCAAGCTCTTCATATCTCAGCTTGTTCTGC
>NZ_DATGNO010000170.1:0-6868 GCF_035306705.1 Xanthomarina sp. | reverse complement strand
TTTTTAGAATTGGCATTTGCTTTTAAATTCTTATCGATGATCGATTTGGTTTTAGAATGGCATTTCTTAACAAGAGAAATGTTTATAGCCATATGGGTTGCTATTTTTGGAACTCTAGGCTTGTATTTATTAGGTAAAATTAGATTGCCACACGATTCGCCTTTAGAGCATCTTTCTGTAGGTAGATTATGTATGGCTATTTTAGTATTCGCTTTTACCTTCTATATGATTCCAGGACTTTGGGGAGCTCCCTTAAAATTAATTAGTGGTTTCCCTCCACCAATGAGTTCTCATAGTGAATCTCCTTATGGTGTTGGTTTTATGAAAAAGCAATTCAGCACTACTGGAGAGTTTTTAACTAAAGATCTTCCAGAAGATGCCCACTTTGGCCCTAACGATTTAATAGCTTTTAGAGATTATGACAAAGGCATGGCTTATGCTAAAAAAGTAAATAAGCCAGTCATGTTAGACTTTACAGGTTTAACTTGTGTAAACTGTCGTAAAATGGAGGAACAGGTTTGGGTTGAAGATCAAATTTATGGGTTGTTGGATAACGATATTGTACTTATTTCTTTATATGTGGATGATAGAACCAAATTACCAATAGAAGAACAACACGAATCGGAATTGACTGGAAATAAAGTTAGAACCTATGGACAAAAATGGTTGGAATTTCAGCAAACTAGGTATAACACCAATGCACAACCACTTTATATTATTCAGAATCTAGAAGGTGAGGATATAAGTGCCCCGGTAGGTTACACACCAGATGTTAAACAATATTATGATTGGTTAAAAGAAGGTATTTCCAATTTTAAAAAATAAATTCTATACAGATAATTTAAAGACTGCTTGAAAAGGCAGTCTTTTTTTATGATGAATATCCTATAACGATAAGATGTTTTGAAAAAATGAAAAGGAACTTTAAGTTTTGGGTAAAGGTTTCATCAAAATGAACTGATTTTTTCGACGTTTAAAATAGCTAGATATAAATTTATTTGAACCACCTGTATAGTTAAGATAGCCTAATTTTAGGAATGCAATTGTTATTCCTCTTCCTCGTCCTTAAAGACTTCAGATTTAAGATCTTCGTTAACAATAACATGACCTAAATCGTCCACCTCAAGTTCTTCAATGCTTTCAAAATTAGTCATGGTATAATGTAGTTTGCTACTAACTTTAACTAGGTATACACAATCTTTTGTTCTAACCTCAACAGCTTCTATGGTCTCGTTTTGATGGTTATCGAAGGTAATCACATCACCATCATAATAACCATCCGGAAATTTCTCAGAAAGTAATTTCAGAAGTGTTGGTGTTAGTTTTTTATAATCTACAATAACTCTTTTCATTACTAAAGGGGTTTAAAAATTAATAATTAGTACCTGCCTTAAACTTTAGCAATTTTTATAAAGTTACAAATTATTTAATACGAAAATCAAGAATTATAATATTTGAATGCATCTAATAGAATGTTATTTTCTACCAAGCAATTAATTTTCGGCTTTCCTATGGCTTCCAATAGCACGAAATTAATATTTCCATGCTCGTTTTTTTTATCAAATTTCAAGAGGTCGATAATCGGATTCAGATCTTCATCCTGTATTTTAGTTTGACCAAATATTTCTAGGATAGTTGCTTTTATATTTTCGCATTCATTAAATGGAAAACCACTTAATTTAGTAGAAATAAAGGTTGCTAATATCATACCAATAGCAATAGCTTCGCCATGTAATAAGGTTATTCTGCTAGAGTTACTTAAGTAATAGGATTCAATGGCGTGTCCAAGCGTATGACCATAATTCAAGGTTTTTCTTTCGTTGTTCTCAAAAGGATCCTTTTCAACTATGGACTTTTTTATTTCAACCGATTCATAGATTAATTGGTCTAAATCGTCCAGATTTAAAGTTTCTAAGACAGTAAATTTATTCCAATACGCCTCGTTAAAAATTAAACCATGTTTTAGCATTTCCGCTAACCCTGAACGCATCTGATTTTGAGGTAAACTAGTTAGAAACGAGGTGTCTATTAAAACCATTTTTCCCGTATTAATTACTCCAATTTGATTTTTTAAATGTCCCAGGTCAACTCCTGTTTTTCCGCCTATAGAGGCGTCTACCATCCCTAATAAAGTAGTTGGAACATGAATGTAAGCAATACCTCTTTTAAAAGTAGAGGCCACAAAACCTCCTAAATCAGTAATAACTCCACCTCCAAGGTTAATTAAAATACTTTTTCTGTCGGCTTCAAGTTCAGATAAAACTTGCCAAACACCAGAACAGGTTTCTATGCTTTTATTGCTTTCTCCAGCTTCAATTTCAATAATTTCTATGTGAATTTGAGTTTCAAGACCACTTAAAAATTGAGGTAAACAATGTTCGTGTGTGTTTTGATCAACTAAAACAAATATTTTTGAGTAGTTAGAAGCTTTTAAATGCGTGTTTAACTCTGTGTAACAACTTGTATTAAAGTGAATTGGATAAGAACTGGTTATAATTGATTTCATGAGTAAATTTGAAAGAATAAGACTCGAAAATTATGTATTTTTTTGTAATTATGTAACAATACTATAATTATCTTTGTGATTAATTTTTTACTATGTCTACAGAACGCCTTTTCGATAATACTGAAATAGCTTTTTCGTTAAAAAGCAATTCAGAACTTAACAGAGCTTATTTATTGTTTAAAATGATTTCTTACGAACCTTTGGTAAAGGTAGGGAAAGCATTAAGTAATTTTGCCATTAAAGCAAACTTGCCAGTAGATAGTGTAATTAGAGCAACTGTTTTTGACCATTTTTGTGGAGGAATAAATGAGAAGGATTGTTTACCTGTAATTGATGCCATGTATGAGAAAGGCGTAAGTTCCGTGTTGGATTTTTCTGTGGAAGGAAAGGAAGTTGAATCCTTTTTTGATGCTGCTATGCAGAAGACTTTGGAGATAATTGAATTTTCTGAGAAAAAAGAGGCCATGCCTATTGCTGTATTTAAACCTACAGGATTTGGGAAACCTTATTTGTATGAAAAGAAAGGTGAAGGAAAGACTTTTACTCCTGAAGAGCAGGAACTATGGAATCGGGTAGAAGAAAGGTACGATAAAGTATGTAAGTTAGCCAAAGAGAAGGATGTTGAATTGTTGATTGATGCTGAGGAAAGTTGGATGCAAGATGCAGTAGATGACTTAGTAACTAGAATGATGCAAAAATACAACACCGAAAAACCTATTGTCTATAATACGTTGCAAATGTATCGCCACGACCGTATGGATTTTGCAAAAAAGCAGTTGGAACACGCTAAAGCAAATGGTTATTATATAGGATATAAAATTGTTCGTGGGGCTTATATGGAAAAGGAAAATGAACGCGCTATTAAAAATAATTACCCAACGCCCATTTGCGAAAGTAAAGCAGCTACCGACGATAATTTTAACGAAGCTGCTACATTTATTCTTGAAAATTTAGACCATATCTCTCTTTTTTGTGGTACTCATAATGAAGCCAGCAGTTATCTTGCTATGGATTTAATGAAAGAAAAAGGAATTGCTATAAATGATAATCGTGTATGGTTTGGACAACTTTATGGTATGAGCGACCATATTAGCTTCAACCTAGCTAGTTTGGGTTATAACGTGGCTAAATATGTTCCGTTCGGACCCGTGAAAGATGTGCTTCCATATTTAATTCGTAGAGCAGAAGAAAACACTTCTGTGGCAGGGCAAACAGGAAGAGAGCTTATGTTATTAACAAAAGAAAAAGCACGTAGAAAAAACTAGTTTCGAACTAATTTCCACCATCTTTTTTTAACTGGCTTCGTACCATAGCCATAACCATAGCCATAACCTTTTCTGTGGTCTACACTATTTAGTAAAATATTCATCCTAGGCAATCTTTTTTCGGTGTACATACGTTGCGCCAATTGTAGTTGTTTTTTGGTGATATAACCGGCTTTAACAACAAAAATAAATAAATCGGCGAATTTACTAATTAGCAGAGTATCTGTAACCAAACCAACAGCAGCCGTATCTACAATAATATAATCGTATTGTGTTGAAACCTCATCGAAAAGCTCTTGAACGCGATTACTCATGAGTAATTCGGCTGGATTTGGAGGAATGACTCCCGATGGGATGATATCAAAATACTCGTTGTCTTCACGTTTCTTAATTATTTCGCTCACTTTAACTTTATTATTTCCAATAAAGTTTGTTAACCCAAAATTATTATCAACGTTCAAATAATTGGTGGCTTTAGGCACTCGGATATCAGTTTCAATTAAAAGTACTTTTTTTTCTGTAAAAGACAGCGATAAAGCTAGATTGATGGCTGTATGCGATTTTCCTTCCTTACTGGTTGTAGAGGTAACGAAAATCACTTTTGCTCTATCTTCAATATTTTGAAGTAAAAATTTTAGGTTTGTTCTAATCATTCTAAAAGCTTCTGCTTTTGGAGTATAATCTATTTTGGAAATAAGATTATTTTTCTTTTTTGATTTAGGAATATCCCCAAGAAAAGGAATGGTAACTTCTTTTTTAACATCGCTAATATTGTGCACTTTGTCATCTAGCAGATTGAATAAATAAATTAAAACAATAGGAAATCCAAAACCAAGAATTAAAGCGGTAAGAATAATTATTGGTGGCTTTGGAGCTACAGGCTTATTAGATGCAAAAGCCATATCTACTATTTTGGCATTAGGCGAGGTTACGCCGTGAGTAATAGCAGCTTCTTCACGTTTTTCCAAGAGGTATAAATAAAGTCCTTCTTTAATATTTTGTTGACGTTGAATATCTCTAAACTGTCTTTGTTTTTTTGGTGCAGAATATATTTTGGAACCAATTCTTCTGTTTTCTTCCGCTAACGAACTGTAATTCATTTCGTTAGTCCGTTTCATGTTAGTTAAGCTTTGGGTTAAATTTGATTTTAACTGATTAATCTGGGTGGTTAAATTTACAATGGTTGGATTTTTTTCACTAGAATTCTTTAAAAGTCTATTTTTCTCTAATACAAGGTTGTTATATTGTTGCGTTATTTGCTCGATGGATCCATCTGCAATACCTATGTTTGCTGGTAATAGTTTGGTATCTGTTTCATCTTTTGCAATGTGTTGATTCATGTAATCTATCAACTGGATTTGCATGGCAGTTTCAACCAATCTATTTTCATTTTGTCGTTCACTTTCTAAATAAATATTAGATTGGGTATCTAAATCGGTTAATTTATTTGTTTTTTGGATGGTTTCAGCACTTAAATCGACATCTCCTAACTCGTCAGTGACAATTTCTAATCTGTTATTAATGAATTTAGATGTAGCATCCACAACCATTTTTTTGTCATTTTCAACATCTTCATTATACTTTTCAATGAGCTTATCTAAAAACAGACTTGCTTTTTCAGCCACATTATCATTTATGGATAAAGTAATAATGCTAGACATTTCTTGGTTAGAGATAATAAGATTATTTTTATACTTACTTATTACCTTGCTAATAGGCGAAATTTTAATTTTAATATTAGATCCGATTTTAGTTGTAGATTCTCCAATTCTAGGGGTAATGGTAATTGCACCAAAACTTGTTGGAATACTTTCTCCAAAAGCATAAACAGTGCCCTCATCATCCTGTTCTGTATCTTCTTGATTTTTAAAAGAGAATTTTTCTGAAAAATTAATTCCTTTTAAAAGAAAGTTGTGTGCTGATTGAATCTTTATACTAAACGTAGTATCTATCTTGTGAATTATGGAATCTGATGCACTAAAATTGATATTCAAAGGAGGATCAACGAACGCTTCGGAAGCTTTCACACGGCCTTCAACAAAATATTGAATATTGAATTTTAGGTCTTTTACGACTTGTTCAATAATTTCCCTGGATTTTATGACCTCAATTTCATCCAAAACATTATTGCTTTCTCTTCTAAACAGGCCATAATTTTGCATTTGAGAGATTTCTGGGAGCCTATTGTTGTTCTCATTTTCCTTAATTTTAATTTTGGCAGTAGCTTGATATTCGTAATCTGCATAGCGTAGATAAATAAAACCAAGTGCAAGTGCAGAAATAACACAAAAGGCTATAAACTTCCACTTATACATGTAAGGCATTACTATTTCTTTGAAACCATTATTTTGATTCATATTTTTCTTAATAAAGCAATTATCTTATTAATATAGCTGCAATAGTTGCTAAAGTGCCTACTGCAGATATAATAATTACATAATTTTGATTATAGGAAGCTGAACGTATTTTAGCCGAATTCGGTTCTACGTAAATAACGTCGTTTTGTTCCAAATAAAAATTAGGTTGGTTTAATACATTAATAGATGTTAGATCGAATTTTGTAAAGCGTTTTACCCCATCTTGCTCTCTAATTAAAAAAACATTTTCTCTTTTACCATGAATGGTTAAATCTCCAGCCATACCTAGAGCTTCTAAAAGTGATATTTTTTCATCTTCAACGGTAAATGTTCCAGGAGAATTGACCTCTCCAAGTATGGTAATTGTGAAGTTGGTAAGTCTGACATTGATAATTGGATCGTTTACAAGTTCTGATATTCTTGTTTTTAGATAGGTTGTTAATTGAGCTCGAGTTAATCCACCTGCTTTTATGGTACCTAAGAATGGAAACTCAATATTCCCTTCTAAATCAACGATGTAGGTTTGCATTCTAGTTTCACCTTGCACATAGACGGAGGAAGTGGTAGTGCTAAAAATAGGTAGATTAAATGGCCGCACTGTTTCTGCATCTGGTCCAGAAACATATATCGAAAGTAAATCGTTAGGCTTAAATACCGTTTCAGGATTAAAATTAACCTTGTCTAGGTTTCCTAAGGGTTCATCTTGAAAATAAATAATTTCTTTACTCGAAACACAGGAT
>NZ_DATGNO010000169.1:0-15823 GCF_035306705.1 Xanthomarina sp. | reverse complement strand
TTATCGTTTTAATGAAAAATGACTTTGAAATTCCCTACCGTCTTGTAAAGTGGCCGAAAACCAATAATCGTCAGCTGGTAACGGGTTTCCGTTAAAAGTTCCATCCCAACCTGTGCCAAGAGGGTTTATTTGTTTTACCAGTTTTCCATATCTATCATATATACGAATCATGGTATTTGGTTGAAATACATTAGAAATGCCTTTAATGTTCCACGTATCGTTATAACCATCTCCATTTGGAGTGAAAACTTTTGGAAAACCAATAATGGATACATCTTGGTTTACTATGCCACAATTATTTTTAATATCTCTAACAGCAACCGTATAAATACCGCCATAAACATTGTAAAAGGTGTTATCTGTTTGATAGGTATAATACAAACCTTCTTGATTGTAAAGGGCGTATTCATATTCTCCTTCCCCAGAAACAAGAACGGTTATGGTATTGTTTTCGGTAGCATCTACTATAAGAATATCGTTAAAAGTAGCTGTATTTGAAGGTTCTACGGTAATACTTCTAGATTTGGAACAGCCTAAACTATTTGTAGCCGTAACCGTATAAGTGCCAATTTGATTAATTTGAATGGTTCCCGAAGTTTCTCCATTAGACCACAAATAGGTGTAATTAGCAGGAGAATCGTTTAAAATCCCAGCCTCTAAAGGAATGGTTTGAGGAAAGGTATTTAAACAATATAAAAGAGTTTCATTTTCTTTTAAAACAGGCAATTTGCCCACAGTAATATAAACCTCGCTAATACCATAGCACGCATTGTTGTTTTCGGCCCTGGCATATATTGTTTGGTTGTAAGCTGTTGTGTTGTTATAGGGAGAACTCAATTCGTTTTGTTCTAAAAGAGCATCTTGATAGTTTTCATAAAAAGAAATAGGGAAAGTGATGCCATTTAGAGTTTGCATATCAGTTTCAAAATCGTTTAGATTGAATGAGTTGATGCCGTCTTCAGAATCCAGTTTATCACATGCAAAAGGAGCTTGATAATCTAAAAGTTGTGTGATGCTTACTTCCAAAGAAAGTTGTGCAATACTAAAGCAACCTGTAGTATCATCAATCACTTGTGCATATACCATTTGAGGATTTGAAATATTGCTGTAGTTATCAGAATTTAAAGGTGCATTACTATCTTCGGCATCTTCAAAACTGAAATAAAATACAGTTAAAAGATTTGCAATTCCACCAGTTAACTCGGTGTGAGCTTCATTTAAATTAAAAGAGGTTAAACCATCACTTATACCATCTTCATCGCATTGTAAAAGTGCGCTATTAAAGGAAGTTGGAATTGGATTAATTATAATGTCAAAGGATGTTGTATCAAAACAATTCGTATTTAAATTGTTTTCAATTCTTGTAAAAATTGTTTCTGTAAAAGGTGTCAGATTATAATAAGGCTCTGGTAATTCAGCGGTATTATTTTCAGCATCCAACAAGGTAGGATGATAGGTTATGGTATAAGCAGTTTCATCTTGGTTTCCTAAAACCAAAGTATCAAAATCATGTAGTAAGGTTTCTGTCTGTCCGTTGGAAAAATCACCATCCACATCGTCGTCACATACTTCTTGGTTGTTAATAGGGTTTGCCGTAGGAGTATAAAATACTTCAATAAAAAAAGAAGTCATATCAAAACAACTCGGACTTCCTGTTAGATCCAATCTCACGAAAATTTCTTGAGGATTGCTCGTATTGGTATATAAATGAGTGATTTCATTTTGGTTTAAATCTGCATCAATCTGAGATTCAAAATAATGTACAGAGTAATGATTTGCATCTTGCGCACCTAAAATTTCTCCATCTTGACTGGTGAAATCAAACTGCCAAAAGCCGTCATTGTTGTCATCGCAGATATCTATTTTTGAAACTGGATTTGCTGTTGGAGAAGTGAAATATTCAACAGTAGCTTCCCCTTCCAGAAAATCGCAACCTCCAGTATTTAAATCTATGGTCACTTCGTAAACTCCATTTTGATTAACATCTAAAAAGTAGTCTGTATTTGGTAAAGGATTGCCATTTAAAGTCCAAGTATAGATAGCTCCGGGAATATTTTCAGCTGTTAAAGTATATGTTTCATTATGACATAAAGGCAAATAATTAGTGGCAATTGGTGTCACGGTGTTATTAATAATATCTATTTTTTCAACAAAGAAAGATGAGATAAAAGGAGGTAAGCCTTGTGTGGAATTATTAGAACCTAGACTGATGGCATTATTTTGATAGTTACAAGCTTGGCCAATTTCATTAGGGTTATTAATAACACTTAAATAAGGAAGTCCTTGAGTATAAGTAGCTGCCATGGAGCGATATATTTTACCGTTTGGTCCCAATTGTAAAGCGCTTCTATATAGAGTTCGTTGGTCTATTAATCTCTGGGTGCCTACAATATTAAATGACATGAGATTAAATTGTGTAAGTGCCGATTTATGGTTAGCTGGAATATGGTCTCCAGATCCAAATTTATCGTTTGAAGAGGTAACATATAATAACTGACTGTTTGGTGAAAACTCAAGGCCATAAGGACTATTATGTGGGCTATTAATCGTTAATCTTTGATTATTGCTAACAATTCCTGTTTGTGTATCGAAATCGAATAAATATAATTCGTTCGGGTTAACATTAGCACAGGCCAATTTTTCTCCATTAGGCGATAATTTTAAATACCCCCTTAAATCTGACATGGTAATATTAGAAAAGGTTGAGGTAACAGCATTCATGTTTACACCAGCTGTAGTGACTTCAAACGCATGAAACGTGTTTAATGGGGATGTCGAAGAACCTGTTGGATTTGATAAACTTATAACCCAAATAGCTTGAGATTCACAATCTTTTAAAACAGCTGTTACTTTTTCGGAGCTCTGATTTAACAGGGTGACGTTTTTCTGGATTATTCGCCCCAAACCTCCACTTAATGTAATATCGACTACGGAATAATGCAGTCCGGTTAAGGTTTGGTTGGAACCCACGGTAAAAATATAATAAATATCAGGATCGTTAGGTTTTGGAACTACAATAGCAGATTGAGAACTAGACGAATCCCCCAAAAGATAATTTCCATTACTCATTACATTGTGCAGCCTGTTATAAACTGTGGTTCCATCTGTGTAGAAAAGCAAATTACCAGAACTGTCAGAAATGGAAGAACAACCTTCTATGGTATTTAATTGCCCATCATTTAAAACGGTAATAGAGCCATCACCAGCAAACTGAATTCCAGCGTTTTCACCAAAATACCAATTAGAGGCTTCTTCTTGAGAATAAACACCGAGAAAATTTATAAAAATAATGCAAAAAAGGAACTTCTTCATTTAGCTGGATATAGCTAGCAAAGGTATTATAAATCTCGCTTTTTTAATAATCTATAAGATAAAAAGATAAAAATTGCTGTCCAAGTTAATACAATGGCAATTTCATACCAATGTACCCCATAGTCGTACATTAAATCTCCTTTTTCAGGAAACTTTGCCATCATAACTCTTTGAAATGGCTGGTCTATAAGATTATACATGGATTTTAAAGGAAAAAAGTTCTGGATCTTACCAGCAATATCCATGTTTGCTTGCCAAGAAATAATTCCAAAAGCTATCCATTCTAAAATATATAAAATGAATAAAAAAGCTAAAGCAAAGGCCGATCGTTTTACCAACATGCCAAAAAACAAACACAAACTAAAGAAGCCTACAAGTTTTACAAAATAGGCTATCAGGAAATTGGTTTCTCTAATAATGATGGAAACTTCTGTATAACTTGAATAATATAAACCAATTAAAAGGGAAGCTACACCAATTAATATGGTAGCAACTAAAGAAAAGAAAACGATGGTATAAAACTTGGAAAGTATAAATTCCTTTTTGCTCAACCCATCAATCAGGTTTTGTTTTAAGGTTTTATTGCTGTATTCATTCCCAATCATACTTACCACAACAATCGCGAAGAAAAATTTAAATTGCGAAGCGAAAAATGTGGTAATATGCCAGATTATAGGAAAATTAAAGATGCCTAGTTCGCCTAACTCTAAGGTGAAAAAACCGAAGAAATTTATTTTTATAGAAGAAAGGATCAAAACAGTAAAAGGCAATATAAATGAAACAAATATCAATACTTTACTGGTTCTGCTTAAAAGTAATTTTTGTAATTCTAGGTTTAAAAGTCTTAACATGAAGTTGGTTTTTTACTGAAGTTTATTCAGAATCAATAAATTAAGTTAGAGTTTGTCTGTTAGTTGCAAGAATTGTTCTTCTAGACTTTGCTTGCGTTTTACTAAATGCGATAGCACAATACCCTTTTCGAACATGAGTTTGTTAAACGTTACAGCATCCATGGGTTCATTTAAAAATGCCGTTATAAGTTGATTATCTACTTTTACGGATCCAAAATCAGGATTCGATGCTAAGTAATCTAAAAGCGCATTTTGATTTTCGCATTTCAACTCGAAAAAACCATGACTCGAAATCATTTCGTCAACCCGACCGGAATAGAGTTTTACCCCTTTGTTTAAAATCACCACATGGGAACATACTTTTTCAACTTCATCCAATAAATGCGAAGCTAAAAGTATGGTGGTGCCATGACTGGCAATATCTTTAATTATTTCTCTAATCTGATGAATTCCTTGTGGATCTAAACCATTAGTGGGTTCGTCTAAAATTAAAATTTCCGGATCGTTTAGCAAAGCTGAAGCAATGGCCAAACGCTGTTTCATTCCTAAAGAAAAGGTACTGAATCTATGATCTTTCCTATCCAATAAATTTACAATCTCTAGTTTTTCTTCTATTTTAGAATAATCTACATTTTTTATTTTGCAAACCAATTTCAGGTTTTGGGCAGCCGTCATGTAAGGATAAAAATTTGGTCGCTCTATGATAGCTCCAACTCTTTTTAAGGCATCATGGGTGGAAACAGTTCCATTAAACCAATTGAAAGTTCCAGAAGTTTTATTTACTACGTTTAAAACAATGCCTAAGGTGGTAGATTTTCCGCTTCCGTTTGGGCCAAGAATCCCATAAACATTGCCTTTGTTTATAGTAAATGATAGGTCGTTAACGGCAGTAAGAAAACCAAATTTTTTGGTCAGTTTGCTAATTGTAAGAATGGGTTCCAAATTATTGGTATTTGATGGTTAGAAAAAATGGCTTCAGTTTTATTTTGTATCTATACGACGAGTGTATTTTAAAAATGTTACATTCATAAAAATAAAAACTTAAATTTGAAGAATTCGTTTTATATGGAAGATTTAAAGATATCAAAAAAAAAGCCATCTTATCCAATTAGTAAAGAATTGCATCAATATCTCACAGAGTATAACAGAAATATTAGGTTGCCTATTTTTTATGACGATTTGTTGCGTTTTCAAGGATCTGTTGTTGTTTATGATAAAAACGATGAGGATACACTTTGGATTCGAGTGTATTATAACGAATTTGAAAGTCAAGAAATCGATTTAAGTCTAAAGCGTGTTTATACTATTTTACATTCTGATGGTAACGAAAAAACCATTCCGTTTTTAACTATTGATGCTATAGATTATTGCACTTTTGGAAACTCCAAGCCTTTTAGAGTGAAAGTTCGAAATATTCTAAATGATAATTTCACTTATTTTTATGTAAAAAAAGCAGATGCTTCTCGAGTTTATGGTTTGGAATTGGAGCATATATTATCTCCATATAATCTAAATTTTCTAGTACATAAAGATACCTTGATTGAAGAGCATATTGCTGGTATTCCAGGCGATGAGTTTATAAAAAACATATTGCCAAAGTGCACTCCTATGGAGAAATCGCAAATAGCCAAAGAGTTTGTTAAATTTAACGAGCGTTGCACCATTAGGCTACTTGGAGACATGCGATCTTATAATTATGTGATAGTACCAACTCACGATTTCGATCATGTGGTATATAAAATTCGTGCTATAGATTTTGATCAACAATGTTACGAAGGCAAGTTTAACATCTATAAACCACAGTTTTTTAAAGAAAACTATCAAATGGTCAAGTTGGTTACCGAAAAATTCCAAACAGAATCCATAGACCAATACAAATTAGAAGAACGTTCTATCATGGCTAAACGTTTAATTAGTTATAATGATAGGATCGAACATTTAATAGCATGCATGCTTGAGGATACTATTTCTACACCTGAAAATGTAAAACAATTACAAGCTGAGATTTTTGAATTTGCTTCCGATATTAATTTCAAGAAATGTAAAAGTATGGGCGATATTTTAAAATATGCCCTTGATTTTGTAAAACGAAATTATGAGGATGTTAATATGAGAAATTTCTACTAAGGTGTTTCCTTTTCTTCTGCTATAGTTTTTTAGAAGGATAAATGTTGTTAAAATGTATGCGATCCTGAAAACTGGTTTCAAAAATTAGTTCCAGTTCTCGTCAAAATTAAGATTGTCGTAATCATCCAAATCATAATCATCATCAAACTCGTCGTTATAATCTTCTAAATCTTCGGCTTCAAAGGCCTTCTCTGGCGCTACATCAGGAATTTGGCCGTGAACAAACATTAAATTTGGATAATCAGTGCCTTCAGCTTCTTCAATTACTTCAGCTAACTCCACTAAAAACGTCCACATACTTAAAAAGTCGTAGATATAAATTAACCTCGTTTTGTCTTCATTACTCACTTCGTTAATAGGTGTGTCTCCCATTAATTTCACTTCATTCGACGCTTCGCTTAAATCAAATAAAGAGATTTCCTCTCCTTGGTTCCATTCACTATCACTTACATAAAACGAAGCCATTTCGGTACCATCAAATCCAAAAGATTGGGTAATGCTGTTGTGTAAATCTTCTAAAGTATCTGTTTCGCGAATTTCAATATCTCTAAAAATATCACCTTCTGAGTCGTGGTCTAGTATAATCCTGAATCTGTAAATCATGGTTTTCGTTGTTAAGTTTTTGTCTTAATAATTAATAACAATTGCTTTGTTTTGAACCTTAAACTTATATAAGTCTGCTTAAAAAAACAGTTGGCAAAGATAAGATTTTGATTAACAACTTCTCGCTCAAATAAAAAAATAAATTTTTAAATTCATTCCATTATCAATAAATGTCAGAGATAAGTATTTAAGTGTTTTAATAAAAAAAAGTCCTCAATATCTAACAATTGAGGACTTTTATATTGTTTTAAATTTGTTGACTATCGATACAGTACGGAATCGAAAGTTCCTTCGGTAATATTTTTAACGTCATCGTTATCGGAGTTTGTGGCTTTAAAATAAAACGTTCCCTTAACATTGTTTGCGCTAAGATGTGTAATAGTAAATTCTCCTTCTAAAGTGTCTTGCTCATGAGGGGCCGCATAGTTTTGATTGTTATCTTGACTTGGTTGATCGATTTCAACATACTCTGCAATTGTAGTAGGGTTATATCCTTCTGCAAAGAGAGCATAGGTTCCTAGACCGTCAAAGTTGTCGGTTACGAGTCTTATAAGTTTCGTGTCTGAAGGGGTAAAGCCTTCTACAAAAAACGAGTTTTCGTTTATGCCTGCACGAGTACCTGAATAATATGCCTTAAACTCGACACCTTCTACCATAGCTCGCATTGCAACTCTGTCGTTACCGTTATTTTGATCGTCTTCGATATTAATTAAGGAATCTGTAATACTGTCTTTACTGCAGCTTGATACTATAGTAATAAAAGTGAAAAACAAGAGTGTTTTAAAAGTTTTCATAATTTTTGAATTAAATATAAGTTTGTTGATTTTATTAAAATTTCGATGTTTTAGATAGCTGAATTTTCTTCGATAGTGGAAATAGATATATTAAATTCTCCTAGAGAGTCATCAGTCACCAATTCAAATGGTGATTCACCAACCTCGGCGGTAAAAAATGTTTGACTCCCATATGGAATATTGCCATTATTATCAATATTATTATTGTCATCGTCACTACTACAAGATGAGATTGTAGCTGTAAAAACCAATAAGACAACAAGCATTCTTTTTTTTACTAATTTCATAATGATTTTTTTTTGTTTTAAAGATTAATCAATTAATGTAATAAATATTAAAAGGTTAACACTCTAAAACAAACTCTAACTAAAAAAGGAACAATTTTATTTAATAAGAAACTTTTTTAAAAGCCGTAGATTCGTCGTACTATTTACTAAAGCGATGCAAGGTGAAAGTCATTGCCGAAAGCAAGAAAAATGCTCCAACTTGATGTGCCACACCCAACCATAAGGGTACTTGATAAATTATAGTAAAAACACCTAATGCAAATTGTACGAAAACCAATATAAACAATGAGTCTAAAGCTTTATTCTGATACTTGGTAAGTGCCAATTTTTTTCCTTGGAACCATATAATTAGTATAAAAATAACCACAATATAAGCGAATGTTCTGTGTATAAACTGGATGCCACTAGGGTTTTCAATCAGGTTTTTATAAAACGGTTCAAATATATAAACGGTCTCGTGCATAAACTTGCCTTCGTTCATAAAAGGCCAATGATTATGAAGTAATCCAGCTTTTAATCCAGCTACAAAAGCGCCATAAACTATTTGAAAAACCAATACGAGATATCCGACAAATACAAGATTCCTGAATTTTTTATCAATTACTTTTTTCTCAGGAAATATTAAATCCAAAGCCACCCATAAAGTAGCTGCAAAAGTTAAAAATGCTGTGGTTAAATGTGCTGCCAATCGGTAATGACTTACATCTGGTCTATCTACCAAGCCACTTTTAACCATGTACCAGCCCAAAAACCCTTGGAAGGCTCCTAGAACTAAAAGCACCAAACTCTTTTTAATGGTTTTACCTGTGAGCTGCTTGGTTACCAAGAAATAAATAAATGGAAAAATAAAAACAAGTCCGATAACTCTTCCGATGACTCTGTGAAGCCATTCCCAAAAATAAATTCCTTTAAAATCTTCTAAGGTAAAGTGGTAATGCAGTTTTTGATATTCCGGAAATTGTTGATATAATTCAAATTCTTCTTGCCATTGAGCTTCATTAAGAGGAGGAATGGTTCCGGTTATTAATTTGTAATTGGAAATGGATAATCCGGAATCTGTTAATCTGGTAATGCCTCCTACAACTACCATAATAAAGATTAAAACACAACCTGTTAGTAACCAGTAGATTACCTTTTTATTATCTTTTTGCTTTACCATGAAATACTGAATTTTAATTTACTAAACACTAGTTACTCTTTTTTTAATCCAAGTCGCTCGCCTTCTTTTATCATTAATTGATAGGCAGCTTCATATTCGTTTGGAATATCTCCTTCCAAAATAGCTTCTTTAATAATCTCCTTAATAACACCTATTTCTCTTGAAGGTTTTATATTAAACGTTTCCATAATAACTTCGCCAGAAATTGGAGGTTGAAAGTTTCTAACTTGATCCCGTTCTTCAACTTCTTCAATTCTTTTTCGAACTATTTTAAAGTTGTCATGATATTTTTTAAACTTTTTAGGATTCTTTGTAGTAATGTCTGCTTCACAAAGAATCATTAAATCTTCTACATAATCGCCGGCATCGAAAACCAGCCTCCTAACTGCGGAATCTGTAGCCATATCTTCGGCTATAACAATTGGTCTCGAGCTCATGAGTACCATTTTTTGGACAAATTTCATTTTATCATTTAAAGGCATTTTTAAACGCTTAAATAAATGATATACCATTTTCGAGCCTTTAAATTCATGTGCATGAAAAGTCCATCCAATTTTTTTATGAAACTTCTTGGTTGGTGCTTTTCCGATATCATGTAATAGGGCAGCCCAACGCAACCAAAGGTTGTCTGTTTTTTTGCTTATATTATCGACTACTTCCAAGGTATGATAGAAATTGTCTTTATGTCTCTGTCCTTCTATTTCGTCAATGCCTTTTAAAGCGGTTAATTCGGGTAAAATATAATCTAATAAACCTGTTTTATCAAGTAGTAGAAAACCAATAGATGGCTGGGCACTTTCTATTATTTTGTTTAGTTCTACTACAATGCGTTCCTTGGTAATTATTTCTATTCGCTCTTTATTTTTTGAAATAGCTTGTAAGGATTCTTCTTCAATTGTAAATTCTAATTGGGTTGCAAACCGTATGGCTCGCATCATTCTTAGTGGATCATCACTATAGGTAATATCCGGATTTAAAGGGGTTCGAATAATGCCATCTTTTAAATCTTGAATGCCATTAAAAGGATCAAGAAGTTCGCCAAAATAATCTTCAGTAACATCTATAGCTAACGCATTTATGGTAAAATCACGACGATTCTGGTCGTCCTCAAGTGTGCCATTTTCAACTATAGGATTTCTACTAGCTTCATTATAGCTTTCTTTTCGTGCGCCAACAAATTCAATTTCAATATCCTCGAAGCGCAGCATAGCTGTTCCATAGGTTTTAAAAACTTGGACTTTAGGCTTGTTGGGTAAATTTTTAGCTACTTGTTTTGCCAATTCAATTCCAGATCCAATAGCCACAATATCGATATCTTTTGCTGAACCACGTTGTAGAAGATAATCGCGAACAAAGCCACCAATAACATAAGCATCAAGCTGAAGTTCTTTTGCAGATTGCGAAATAATCTTAAAGATGGGATGGATTAAGGCTTTTTTGTGATTCATTGATTAAATTTCAATTTTCAAATGCTAATTCCAATTGGTTTCGGAAATTTAGTGTTTGAAATTTGAAGTTTTATTTTCTTATAACTTGTACTTTTCCGTCTTTGCTTAATTTAATAATTGCAGAGGGTTTAGTACCTAATTTTTCATTCGGCAAATTTACAACATAGTCCACACCTTTTAAAATGTCTTCATGTATTTCTTTAAAGGATTTTGGGGTAGGCTGGCCACTTATATTTGCTGAGGTTGACACGATAGCCCCATTAAATTTTCGGAGTAGTTGAAAACAGAAATCGTTATTCGGGATCCTAATGCCAATGGTATTGTCTTTAGCAATTAAATTGTGTGCTAAATTTTGTGGCTCATCGTAAATGATGGTTATGGGATTATCTTCAAGATCCATGATGTCGAAAGCAGCATCAGGAATATTTTTGATGTATTTTTTCAGCATTCTATCATCGGCTACCAAACAAATTAATGCTTTGCTATCGCTGCGTTGCTTTAACTTGAATATTTTTTCTACAGCTTCGGTATTTGTGGCATCACAACCAATTCCCCAAACCGTATCTGTTGGATAGAGAATGAGACCTCCTTGTTTTAAAACTTCAAGACATGCTTGAATTTCTTTGTGAAACATAAAAGCAATTAAATTAAAAACGTAAAAATAATATATATAAAAGTTAAATACAGAAATTAGTGTAATTTTGTCTAATAGATGTGAAATTTAGATATTAGTGATAGAACCTGAACGTATTAACGTAACCAAAGTATTTTTGCCCAACCAGAATGAATATCAAGAAATTTTAAAAAAATCTTGGAATAAAAACTGGATGACCAACAGGGGAGATTTAGTTAAAGAGTTGGAGGCTAAAATAACATCAAGGTTTCATATTCCTTACATGATTGCCACAACCAATGGCACTTTACCTATTCAAATTTCCTTAAAAACACTGGGTTTGACCGGCGAAATTATTACCACGCCTTTTAGTTATGTAGCAACCACTTCTAGTATTGTTTGGGAAGGTTTGATACCTGTTTTTGTTGATATTGAGGAAAATACTTTTACCATAGACCCTAGAAAAATAGAAGAGAAGATTACAAAAAAAACTTCAGCAATTTTGGCTACTCATGTGTTTGGGAATCCTTGTGATGTGGAAGCGATTGAACAAATTGCCAAAAAGCACAATCTAAAAGTAATTTATGATGCGGCACATAGTTTTGGTGTAACTTATAAAGACAAATCTATATTTAATTATGGAGATGTTAGTACTTGTAGTTTTCATGCTACAAAAATATTTCATACAGCCGAAGGAGGAGCTATTTTTACTAAAGATGAAGCCTTGTACAAAAAGCTTTATTATCATCATAATTTTGGTCACGATGGTCCTGAGCATTTTCAGGGAATAGGTATTAATGCCAAAATGAGTGAATTGCAAGCAGCTATGGGATTGACCATTTGGCCTTATTTGGACACTATTTTAAATAGAAGAAAATTATTGTTTAAAGTATACCAGGATTTTTTGGACAAACAATTAGTGTTTCAAACCATTAGAGAGCATACAAATTATAATTATAGTTATATTCCTGTTGTTTTTGAAAGTGAAGAACAACTTCTAAAAGTTCAGGAAGTGCTAAATATGCATCATGTTTTTCCTAGACGTTATTTTTATCCGTCCTTAAATAAGTTGCCTTATGTTAAATATCAAAACATGCCCATATCTGAAAAAATATCTGAACGAATTATGTGTTTGCCTTTATATCATGACTTAAGTGAAAACCAAATAAAAATGATTTGCGATTTAATCAATAAAAATTTGAATTAAAGTGGAAAAAGACATTTTTTTAATAGGCGTTGGAAACTATACCGAAGTGATTATTGAACTGGCAATTGATTGTGGATTTAATATTAAAGGTTTGTATCATTATAATCAGGATCGCGTAGGGGAAGAGATTATGGGGATTCTTATTGTTGGATGTACTGAAGATTTATATTCAAAAGACATTAAAGAGGTACAATTTGCGGTAACAATGGGTAATAATAAATTGCGAAATGAGATTGCCACCAAATTACGAAATCTTGGCGCATTAACTCCTAACCTAATTCATCCACGAGCTTTTATTAGTCCTTCTGCTACTTTAGGACAGGGTTGTTTTATTCATTTAAATGCAAAAATAAGTACGAATTGCAAATTAGGAAACGATTGTGTGATTGATTTTAATAGCTTAGTGGCACATCATGCAACCTTAGGAGATGCGTGTTATATGTCTTCATTGGCTATGGTTGGTTCTTATTGTACTATTGGAAAACGTGTTTTGCTAGGAATGAATTCTCTTATTATACCTTTAAACTTAACCATTGGGGACGATTGTCTTATAGGTGCAAAATCGAATGTCACAAAATCTTTCCCAGAAAAATGCGTTCTTGTTGGTAATCCAGCTAGAAAAATAAAAGAGATCGAATAAATGGAACCCTTATTAAGCATCTGTTGCACCACTTATAATCATGAAAAATATATAAGAGAGACCTTAGATGGTTTTTTGGCCCAACAAACAAATTTTCCAATAGAGATTATAGTTCATGATGATGCGTCAACAGATAATACTGCTGAAATTATCAGAGAATATGCTCTAAAAGACAGTAGGATAGTTCCTATTTTACAAACGGAAAATCAATATTCTAAATTCATTAAACCTTGGGCAAATTATGTTTTTCCTAAAGCACGGGGAAAATATTTAGCTATCTGTGAAGGGGATGATTATTGGATAGATCCCTTAAAGCTTCAAAAGCAAGTAGATTTTTTAGAAACACATCCAGATTATGGATCTTGTTTTCATAATTCCAAAGTGTATTATCAAGATACACAACAGTTGGAGAGCGATATTATGAATAAAGATGAACCCGAAACAAGTACAATAGTCGATTTAGCGAGAACCAATTATATAAGAACAAATACCATAGTTTTAAGAAACAATTTTAAGTTGCCCAATTGGTTTAATTACTTGCCAGTTGGCGATTGGCCCTTATTTTTAATTCAGATTAAAGACTTGAAAATTAAACGGTTTGAAGAAGAAATGGGAGTTTATAGAGTTCATAGCCAAGGAGCTTGGTCTGGAGCAGATGAAAGTAAAACCATAAAAATGACTTTGGATACTATAACACCTTTGCTTAAACATAAAGTTTTAAGCGAACCTGCCAATAAGGTTTTACGAAAACGCTACAGAAAATATAAAAAGAAGCAATTTAAATATTATTGGAAAAAACTCTTCAATGCAAAATAAATAAAGTTAGACTTATCTAATATCTTCGATCTGTCGGTTGTTCATGCTGTTTGTTTTTGTTGCCTTCCTTAAAAGCCATTTGGCTTTTATTTTCCTCATAAAACGCGAAGATTTATAGTAACGCAGATATCTTAAAATATCGTTTGGAGCTAATAGTTTTGCTAATTTAAAATGATATTGTAGATTTTCAAAAGAATCTTGCAGTACTATTTTAGTTCGTTGAGGTTGTACACGATTAAAACAAGCTTCAATTTTTGGTCTAGCTTTTTGCCTATCTTTTTTGTTAAGTTGTTTATAACAATGCTGAATGGCCTTTATTTTTAAATGTGTTATATAAATTGAAACAAGCTCTTTGTTTGTGTTATTTGTTTCTGTTTTATAATAATCATCATAGATGTACTCTATAATTTCTAAATATGATTCGAGATTTCTTAAACCTAAGTTATTAATAACAGAATTTAAGTTGGTAACATTATAGAAATATGTAGGCTCATTATTGAATATTACAGCATTTGCTTTAAAAAGTGTTTCAAAAAACCATAATTCATCTTCATGTAGAATCCCTTTTTTAAATTTTAAATTATGGGTTTCTAAAAAATCTTTTCTATAAAGTTTGTTCCAGGCAACACAAATTATAGGTTCTTCAACTACAATTTTAATTAGGTTTTTATTTTCGTTTGTAATCTTTTCCAAAGGATTAGATGCATTGACCAAATAATCCACAATGTCATAATTTTGCCCATTAGTTATGGCGTTTTTACCAATAACTATATCTATATCGTCTTTAGCAAGAGTGATTAAGCTCTCGAGTGCATGGGTTGAAAATAAATCGTCTGGATCAAAAAATATCACATAGTCTCCTGAGGTGTTTTCTAGACCTTTGTTTCTTGCTCCAGAAACACCTTTGTTTTCTTGATGAAAATATTTAAAGCGTGGATCTTTTTTTACCCAAAAATCAATTTCGCCACTTGTATTATCTTTACTACCATCGTCAACCAAAATGCACTCCCAATTCGTATATGTTTGTAAGAATATACTTTGTAGGGCATTATTTATAAATGTTTCTACGTTATAACAAGGAACAACTATGGATATTAATGCTTGAGGCATAGATATAATTTCGTTTGGTATGAAAGTCAAAAATAATTTATTAAAGTCAAACCAATCGTATTAGTTCTATTAATTTCTTGCTAATTATCCAATTTCATTAATAATTTGCACTATTTAAAGTGTATTTTTGACTAAAAGAAGAAGAAATGTCAATTTATAAGGCACTACGATTAAAATATAAAATATTTCTATTAAAACGTAGCTTGACCAAAGCCGAAAAATATTTTTATTTTGATACTATTTCCTACGCTAATAAAAATGTATTAATTGTCGATTCCATTATTCCGGAATTCGACAAAGATTCTGGTTCTAGACGTTTGTACAAGATTATAAATATCTTGTTAAAGCATGGGCTTGGAGTTTTTCTTGTAGCAGATAAGAAAGAATATAAATACAAAACAGATTATGTTTCACATTACAAAGATTTAGGTGTTGTGGTGTACGAACCAACAATAGATAAGTCGGGAAACTTTATTTCTAAAGAACTATTTATTGAAAATATCTTGCCAAAAATGGATTATGCTTGGCTACACCGAGCAGATGTTTTTAAGGATTATGTGGATTTGGTATCTAAGAAAAAAGATATAAAATTAATCTATGACATGGTCGATTTTCATTATTTGCGATTAATTAGGGAATGGGAAAACACCAATGATAATAGTACTAAATATGAGGCTGAGAAATACTTGAAAGTTGAAGTGGGTAATTGCCAACGTGCAGATAAAATCATAACGATTTCAAATCAGGATAGAGAAGCTTTAACAGCCTTTTATTCCAAGGAAGAAAAGATGATAACCATTGGTAATATTCATCAGTTTTTGGATGTAGATAAAACACCTATGGAGCAAAGAGAAGG
>NZ_DATGNO010000168.1:0-8050 GCF_035306705.1 Xanthomarina sp. | reverse complement strand
TTATCTACAAGAGTAGAAATTCAGAGAGGCTTATAGCCTCTACTTTTTAAAATATACTCTTAAAGCCTTATTTTGTCAAGCTTCAGTGAAATAATATTAAAAGATGTTTAGCCCCCCTCGACATATCCTTATTAAACACTTGTTCTGTAGGGCTTATAATGCAATGAAATTGGCGAGTTTAATGTTTTTGAGAATGAAATTTAGACTATGCTTTGCTAAAAAAATAAAAGGTCCTTGTCTCGATGTATAGCATTTCCATATTTTATCACTTTACTTTCATCAAACTCTGCTATAAAAATACTATCATCAGCAGAAAATTGTTTACTAAAAGTGTGTTTAATCTCTATTTTAATTAAATCTAATATTCTTTTAGTATTATTAATTTCATAAACTGAGTATTGTAAACGAATCGCACCATTGGCACGAATCATTTTAGAAAAAGCTGTCCTAAGCTTGTCATCTTTAATATCATAGCTTATTAATAACATATTAAAGTTCGTATATAGGGAGTTTTTTGGCTCCATCACTCATGAATGAACGATAGTAGGCTTGCATATATTTAAAAAATTCGCTTTTGTTTTTCACTAAAACGGTATAAAAGATTTTAGAATAATCAGGATATTTCTCGTATTTCAAAATATATTCGTTTTTGGAAACATTAAAATCAGTGACTTTTATTTGCCCTAAATGTAAAGCTTTTCGAACTTGAATATCTACTAAAGGTCTAAAGGCCTCCATTAAATCACACACTAATGACTTTCTTTTGAACCAAAGTCTATGATAAACGCCGATATAAGAGTCAAAGCCAAACATTTTAATAAAAACTTCTACATAATTAAAAAGTATGGTGTAACCTAAATCTAAAACCGAATTTATAACATCAATTTTTGTTCTAGGGTATCTTCCTTTCCATCCAAGATCTTCATAAAATGCAGAAAAATATGACTTTGAAACCCTACCTTCTAAGCCCATCAATGATTGATAATCGACAATAGAATCTATTTCTTCTAAAGAGTGTTTACAAAGGGCTTTAGCTGTTTCTATAGATTTAGATTTTTTCCGAGTGTTTTTAAGTGCTTGGAGTTGATTTAACACCTTATTCCATACTAAAACTTTGGCAATAGAGAGGTTGTTTTTGTCAAAAGAATATTGCTTAAGTCTTAATAAATAGTTCGCTTCTGCTGCTTTTGAATAAAAGAAAACGGGTCTAAAATTAGATTTCATCACCACTAGTGCTATGTTAAATTTTTTGCATTTTTCTATTAAAGGGGTGGTGATACTAATTGGACCAATCACAAAAATAGCTAAGATTTTTTGAAAAGGAAATTTGGTGAGTGTTTTTTTTGTTGTACTATCTTCTAATAATAATTCTCCCATTGAAACTTTTAAGTTTCTTTTTTCTATGCAATTCACTACAAAAATACTACGAAATTCTATGTCTTTATGAGTAAACATTTTCTAACTCAGTTTTGTCACAAAGAGGGGAGTATATACAGTGTACACATTTGTTTTCATTTATAGGAAACTCATTTAAAGGATCAAAGTTTCTCATTTTTTGAATAAACATTTTTAATTCCTGTTTTTCGTTCTCTTGAGGTAGGTTTTGATACATCATAGTGTTGCTTGATATTTCGTAAAAGGCTAATTGACTTATTTTATAACCCATTTCTATTAAACAAAAATATTGAGCCCAAAGCTGATAAAAATGACCCTTATAGATTTTTTTCAGATTGTATTTTCTTTCAATTAAAAATTGTTCTTCTTTTTTAAAGCAATCAACACGCCCCACTAAACCTAAGTCTTCACTAAATATTGGAAGCGAAATTAAGTTAGTTTTTTTTGAACTGCTTGTTTTATTATCTATAGCAGTGTGAGCTTTTTTACCTTTGACTTGTGGAGCAGCGTGATACAAGATCTCGTCCGTATCCATATACACATTGTGAAGGTATATGGAATATGGACAAAAAGTGAAGTCATTTAATTGCGATATAGGGATAAATGTAGGCATTATTTATGAGTATATAAAGGGGAGCAGTGTTGCTCGAGTCCAAATATCTTCATCGTTTTTTATTCTATTTAAAAGTGGAGCTTTGTTGTCTACATATTTTTCAAATGAGTTTGACTCCTCTTTTAATGTTCGTAACCAAGTATTGTATGTTGAGTGGAAACGATTTTGGTTGTTTACTAATGCATAACACTGAATTAGAGGCAAGGCGAGTGATTTGATAGTGAATTTGTTTTCAGATTTTAATAGATTACTTATTGCATGGTCAAAAAGTTTTTCGATAGTTTTTTGATTTGCTGTTTTGTCTTCTAACCATAAAGCAATAGCTTCCCATTTTTCGATTAATGGAAAGGGATACTCTGATTTTTCTAAATTTAATGCTTCTAAATCTATGGGTTTTAGCAAACTTGTCGCGTTGCAATATAATTCTAGTGCACGCAACTTACAATAAGCTAAAATCTCCCAAATATTATTGAAATTATTATTTTCAAAATATGATTCTGGCTCAAGCTTAGTTATCTTTAAGAACTGTTCTCTAGCCTTTGGTATGTTTTTTTGTCGATGATAAATAGTAAATAGATAAGAAGCTGTACGGGATGAACTTTTAATGATATAATCTTTAGAAAGTGCAAAGTGTTCAATAGCTTTATCGCATTCTCCTCCATAAGCATATGCTTGTGCCAAAGTACCAAGAATTGCAACACTTGGCTCGTCTTTTTTTCCTGGATTAAATTCTTCTAATACTTCTAGTAATGCGTTTTGTTTGTCATATATGTTCTCAAAATGTTCAATCACATTTTCGAATGTATATGCATTAAACAAAATTTGAGCTTCTTTTAGGGAATAACTTATATAGTGTTCCCACTTTCTTAAGAATCTAGTTTCTAGAGTGTTTTCTTGATCTTTCAATAGATTCAAAATTAGGTCATTACTATAAGGTGATTTTATGGCTCCGATATGGGTGTAATACTCCAAAATCAATAAAATAGAATTTATGTTACTAGAGTCAAAAGAAATTAGCTCTTTATACATATCTACCAAAGGTTTTAACTTTATTAAATTTTTTCTTTCTTGTATTTTTAGTTTTAATAAATTATAAAAATATTGAATAGCAAATTGTTTTCCTTCTTCGGCTTTAAATAATTTTGCTAAGATTTGTTTTAGATAACTATCATTTTTAAATGAATCATTCATCAACTCTTGAAAAATCAGAGACAATGCGACTTGTGGATTAGTTGCAATGTAGCCAGATGGATCCTTTCCACTCATGAATTGTGAACAATGAAATTCTTTGACTTTTATATCTTTTTCATTTTCTAAATAGTCAGGATGTTTTCTAACAAAGCCACAAACAATATCTGCTAAATTAATAAAAAAACAAGAGGTATCAGACAAAAAAATTATTTCTAATTTTATATCTTTTAATTTTACATAATAAGATAACAGCTTTTTTATTTGAGCTATAAGTATGTTATGGTAATCCTCAAATTCTGTTTTACTTAGTTTGGTATCAGCTAGCAACCCAAGCACTTTTTCATTTCTATTGTCAATATAAATACTTACAGATTCTCCTTTTTTTATAAACTCTTCTTTTAGAAAGTTTGAAATAACATGGGCAACAGCAGTAAGCCACCAAGATTGATTATTTGCAAAGAGAAGAGGTTGTCCTTTAGATTTATAGACTTTTGAAACATGCTTTAATAAATGTTTTTCACAAATTCTTACTTTACTATCATCTAATCCAGAAAAATGAAAATCATTATTCTTTATATAATCAATTTCTTTATAAATAATAGTGGAAGTGTTTTTATGCATTTCATAATAAGCTTCTTTATAGGAATTAATAAGTTCGTCTTTTGAAGATTCAATATAAGTTGCACAAACAAAAGATTTATCGTCTTTTGCCATTTCAAAAGAACCAGTTTCATCAATTGCTAATATATGTGTAGTGTTTTTCATCTTATTTTCCTTATTATAAAATAGATTTAGCTAATTCGTAAGCTTTTTTGGCTGTGTGTGTTGATATTATATATGCAGCGTTATCATCGCCACTTTTTATAAATTTGAGTGGGTTCTCTTTGTAATCGTTTCTGGTGTCAAATCCACAGAATTCACAGTATATTATGTCATTTCCGTTTTTTTTGTCTCGTACAACCCTTTTTTCTTTGTTACTACTATTATTAGTTTTTCCGCAACTAGGGCACATTATTGAAGTTGACTTTGGGTCTACAAAATAGACAATTCCAAATCGATTTTTAACTTTATCTTCACCAGCGATGAGATTTTCATAGTTTTTTGTGGCTCTAAAAGCAGGGACTAAGTGCAATGTGTTCTGGCTGTCTTTTTGAATTCTAAAAAGTTTTTTGAGTAACTGTATCTCAAAGAAGTTGTATAATCCAAGACCGGCATATTTTTCAACATCTTGTTGTTTGCCACTTATCGATTTAGCGTCGGTTTTTTGTCCAGTGATACCGTCAATAGCACTGTAAGGTTTAGTTAAATCTTCTAATGAAATATAAGCTTTATAGTCATATCTTTCTAAAAGATGGGCTATTACACCTACCATATTGGCTACGACACCATACTTGGAGTGGTCTACAGATTTTAATTGTGTGAGTTCATTTAATTGTTGTGAAACATCTTCTCCATTTTTTTCTTTTCCTTTTAACTCTTTAAATCTTTCGAGCATATCCTTAATTTCACTAAGAGGTAGGGTATCTTTAAGTTCTATAACAGCTGCCCCATAAAAAGAAACAAGGCCTTTTTCACCGTTTGGTTTATCTACAAAGTTTTCTAATATAGATTTATCGTCTGTATTTTTATAGCTCCAGTCAAGAACCGTCTCCGGATTTCTTTGCATTTGATATTGAAGTTTTCGAATATAAGCTAATTGTTGCAGTTTGACTTGCATTTTTGGAAGCTTGATAAACTTTTCTCCTTCTTTATAGTAACTTAAATCGACAAGTATTTTTTGTTGGTCTGGTTTTCCATCTATAGAAATACTGGTTTCGACTCTTAGATTAGATATATCCAAGATATACCTTTCTTCATAAAACTGGTGCTCCCATTGCTTTGTTTTTGTATTAAAACTTCGAGTATAAATTTTAAAAGGTCCTTCTATTTTTTTATCTTGATCTATGATGCAAAGAGTTGCAAGCTCCTTTTGCCCTCTATCAATACCAAAGACATAGAATTTTTTTTCTATAGTATTATGTTTCTTTTTAATGTTTTTACTGCCAAAATGTCTAGCCAAATGGTTTAGACTTTGTGTGCTAATAACATTATTGTTATCATTTTCAATTTGTTGGTGAAAAATTTCGACCGCTTCTTTTTGTTTTTCTGATGACTTGTAGTTTTCAATCTGTTCTCGATTGGAAATATATTTAGTTCCTTGGGGCAAGAAATCACATAAAAAATGAGCTGTCATTTGAAACCTAGAGTACCGTTTAGTTCCAATATCTGATGTAGGATATCCAGGTGTAGCTTGTCGGTATGAAACTCTAAACTCTGGAGTCAAGCGCCACAGATTATCCTTCTTAAAAATAGAATTCCAATCTTTAGTGAATTGATTTTTTTCTGTTTTTACTTTTTTTACTAGATCTTTATTAATAATAGGGAAGAGTAAACAATTACCCTCTTTTACTAAATTGGATAGAGTTTTCTGACTAATAAGTGTTTCTTTTAATTTATAAGCTTTTGCATCGACTTCTTTTTTTATTTCTTCTAGATTTTTATTCTGTAAATCTAAATTAAAGTCAATGTCCCATCCCTTCTCTTTTATGAAGGACACCCATTCTTTTATATCCCGAGCTTCTTTTTCTGCATCACTGAGGATGGAGGTTTTTATAGAATTATTTATAATTTTCTTTTGCTTTAATTTCTCTATTCGTTTTTTACTTAACATTTTTGAAATACTTTTAGAGGTGATTGAATTAACCCAATAAACAATATATTGCCCAGCCTGATCATTACATATTGATTCTATTTGCTTTTCTTTGTCTGTAGTGAATTCTTGTAAAAACAAATATCTATCCTTATTATGATCTTCTATAATTAAAGCGTGGTGGCTTATCTTGTTTTGTTCACTTGCATTGCTTATTTTATCTCTCATTTCGGCAAATATTTTTCCAGTATTCATAGCTATTTTTTTATAGGACTCTGTTAATTTTCTATAAATATCGTTTTCATTTTTTAGTTTACCACGAAATTGAGAGAGCTCTTTTTTTGCATCACTATAGCGTTGTTTATCGTTAAAATTTTTATGATTTAATCTGTTTTTAATAGTCTCTTTATATTTATCTATATCTTTATCTAAATCTTTATCTTTTGTTTTGTGTTCTTTATTGTCGATTTTAGCAATTATTTTATTTGCTTTATCTATTATAGAGTCTTCCATTGAAGGATTTCCATAATCTAAGGTCGATAATAGAGTATGAAGTTCTAAAAGGTCAGAATATAAAGTAAAATACTTTGTTTTTGTACAGTTTTCGAAGTTTTCATCTAAAAAAGTTTTACACATTGAAACAGGAGCATTTATGTCATGATGATACTGGCTTTTAGCTACGGTTTCCCAAGCATAATCAAAAGCAACTTTAATGGGGTAAGCATTTACATTGAAATCATTTTTATTTGGTATATCAGCATAATCTTTTGCTGGACTTTTTATTTGCCCTATTGAAATCATAAAGTTTATTAAATCGTTTTTTTCTTTAGAAATAATGGGAGCTAATTCAGTTGCAATTCCATGGTGTAAAAAAGCAGGAATAGAAATATATTTAAATAAAAGTGAGCGAATCAAAAAGGATTCACTATCTTTTATTATATATTCTAATTTTTCTTTCGCTGTAATTTCAGCAAGCTTTTTTTCAAAATAAAAAACATTTTCATTGTTTTCTAAAATATCTTTTATTCCAAGTTTCTTTATTTCTTTTAAGATACTATTATCATTTGACTTAGGGTTTTTAATCGCTGTTTTTGGGTTAAAAGTTGCCCTACAAAAAGATACATTCCCTCCATTTTCACTAAAATGTGTCTTTAACGATCTAATCTTTTCTAATAAATCGATTTTTCTTTGAAAATCAGTGGCAAATTTTTCTAGCAAAGAATTCTTAGAATCTTTTTCTATTTTTTCTAAATTTATAAATGAAATTTCTCTGTAAACCAGAGGTTTCAAAATGTCTAAGACTGTATTGAAAAGAGATTGTAAAGCTTTCCTTAGTTCAATTTCATTGATTTTATGGTCAGTTCTATTTATTTCTAATGCTTTTAACTGTGTATTGACCATTTCATTTACCATCAAAAGTTTTTGATTCGATTCATTTAAGTTAAAAGCCCAATAATTAATGATTTTTTCTTTTATATCATCCTTTATTTCTATCATTTTAATCACTCGAGATTTTTTTTCATCATTAAATCCTAACTTTTTGGATAGAATTAAGTAATAGCTTTTGTCTAAGGCTATTTGGTTTGATTTGTTATATATATACCGCCATTGATCTAAAAACTCTCGTATTTCTGTAAGAGTCCACTTAACAGAATCTAAAGAAGATAGTAATTCTTCATTTTTTGCAGGGACTATCAAGTTTTTAACTTTTTCTTCTGAAATTTTAACCAATTCTTTTAGGACTTTATGACTTTCATACAATTCACCTGTATAACCAGGTCTTCTGATTTTTTGTTTTTGTGTCAATCCAAAACGAAGAGTTTTTGATACTTGATAGTTATTATAGATATGATTCATGAGTAGTCCTCTATTGTAAAATTTAGTGTTTTATAATATTTTTTTTGTTAAACAAATAAATAACTTTAACCGATGAGTATGCACTTCAAATTCGTAGTGCTAACTCGTTTTAATATTGAATATAAATAATATTTTAAATATTAATAGAATATTCTTTTTTTCGTTGTTTATTAAAATAAGATGATTCAGAGTTAAGGCCTTCTTTCTATAGTTTATAAAACTTTTCGTTCTATTAGCGTTCCATTGGCGTGCTAAGGTGAATGTTTTATTTTGGCTATGTTTAGAGGAGCTAGGCGTTTCTGAAA
>NZ_DATGNO010000167.1:0-62062 GCF_035306705.1 Xanthomarina sp. | reverse complement strand
GAAGAAAAATTATTACGTGCTATTTTTGGTGATAAAGCAGGAGATGTGAAAGATGCATCTTTAAAAGCTTCACCATCTTTACATGGAGTAGTTATCGATAAAAAACTTTTTGCTCGTGCGGTTAAAGATAAACGCAAACGTGCAAAAGACAAAGAAGATATCGCTCAATTAGAGGGTATTTACGATAGAAAATTCGATGAGTTAAAAGACGTTCTAGTAGAAAAACTTTTTGCTATTGTTGCAGGTAAAACCGCTCAAGGTATTTTTAACGATTTAGGTGAAGAAGTATTGCCAAAAGGTAAGAAATACACACTTAAAATGTTAAACGCTGTAGACGATTATACGCATTTAACTAGCGGAACTTGGACCACGGACGATTATTCTAACAAATTGGTTGCCGACTTAATTCACAACTACAAGATTAAAGAAAACGATATACAGGGTTCTTTACGTCGTGAGAAGTTTACTATCTCTGTAGGAGACGAATTACCAGCAGGTATAATTAAACTAGCTAAAGTTTATGTAGCTAAAAAACGTAAACTTAAAGTTGGGGATAAAATGGCAGGACGTCACGGTAACAAAGGTATTGTTGCAAGAATTGTTCGTCAAGAAGATATGCCATTCTTAGAAGATGGAACCCCAGTGGATATTGTATTAAATCCTCTTGGTGTACCTTCCCGTATGAACATTGGTCAGATTTATGAAACTGTTCTTGGATGGGCTGGACAAAAATTAGGACGCACCTATGCAACACCTATTTTTGATGGAGCTTCTCTAGATCAAATTAATGAATTTACAGACGAAGCCGGAGTTCCAAGATATGGACACACCTATTTATACGATGGAGGAACAGGAGATCGATTTGATCAACCTGCAACTGTTGGAGTTATCTATATGTTGAAATTAGGACATATGGTTGACGATAAAATGCACGCACGTTCTATTGGACCTTACTCTTTAATTACACAACAACCTCTTGGTGGTAAAGCACAATTTGGTGGTCAGCGTTTTGGAGAGATGGAGGTTTGGGCTCTAGAAGCTTATGGTGCATCTGCAACATTAAGAGAAATATTGACCGTAAAATCTGATGATGTTATTGGTAGAGCTAAAACTTACGAAGCAATCGTTAAGGGAGAGCCAATGCCAGAACCTGGTTTACCAGAATCTTTCAACGTACTTATGCACGAATTGAAAGGACTAGGACTAGACATTAGATTAGAGGAATAATTAAAATAGTATGAAGTCGCAGTATCCAGTTTGCAGTAAATAGCGAACTGAATACTGAGACTGAGACTGAATACTAAAAGAAATGGCAAGAAAACAAGATAAGAATACAGTACAGAGATTTAATAAAATCTCCATTGGTTTAGCATCACCAGAGTCTATTTTAGCAGAATCTCGAGGTGAAGTTTTAAAACCAGAAACTATCAATTATCGAACTCATAAACCAGAAAGAGATGGTTTATTCTGTGAGCGTATTTTTGGTCCTGTAAAGGATTATGAATGTGCCTGCGGAAAATATAAAAGAATTCGCTATAAAGGTATTATTTGCGACCGTTGTGGTGTAGAAGTAACAGAAAAGAAAGTACGTAGAGACAGAGTAGGACACATTAACTTGGTTGTTCCTGTTGCCCATATCTGGTATTTCCGTTCGTTACCAAACAAAATTGGTTACCTTTTAGGTTTACCATCTAAGAAATTAGATATGATTATTTACTACGAACGTTATGTAGTAATTCAACCAGGTATTGCTAACAATGTCGAAGGAGAACCAGTACAAAAAATGGATTTCTTAACAGAAGAAGAGTATTTAAATATTCTTGAAACACTTCCTAAAGAAAATCAATATTTAGAAGATGCAGACCCAAACAAGTTTATTGCTAAAATGGGAGCTGAGTGTTTAATCGATTTATTGTCAAGAATAGATTTAGATGCCTTATCGTTCGAATTAAGACATAAAGCAAATACAGAAACATCTAAACAACGTAAAACTGAAGCTTTAAAAAGACTACAAGTTGTTGAAGCTTTACGCGAATCTAACGAGAATAGAGAAAATCGTCCAGAATGGATGATTATGAAAGTTATTCCAATTATTCCGCCAGAATTACGTCCATTAGTGCCACTAGATGGAGGTCGTTTTGCAACATCCGATTTAAACGATTTATACCGTCGTGTTATTATTAGAAACAACCGTCTTAAAAGATTGGTTGAAATTAAAGCACCAGAAGTTATTTTACGTAACGAAAAACGTATGTTACAGGAATCTGTAGATTCGTTATTCGATAATACACGTAAATCATCTGCTGTTAAAACTGATTCTAACAGACCATTAAAATCTTTATCAGATTCATTAAAAGGTAAACAAGGTCGTTTCCGTCAAAACTTACTTGGTAAACGTGTGGATTATTCAGCACGTTCGGTAATCGTCGTTGGACCAGAATTAAAATTATTTGAATGTGGATTGCCTAAAAATATGGCAGCTGAATTATACAAACCTTTCGTTATTAGAAAACTAATAGAAAGAGGAATTGTAAAAACAGTAAAATCTGCAAAGAAAATTATAGATAGAAGAGAGCCTGTAGTATGGGATATTTTAGAGAATGTTTTAAAAGAACATCCAGTTCTTTTAAACCGTGCTCCAACCTTGCACAGACTAGGTATTCAAGCATTTCAACCTAAATTAATTGAAGGTAAGGCTATTCAGTTACATCCATTGGCAACTACGGCATTTAATGCCGATTTTGACGGGGATCAGATGGCTGTGCATTTACCACTAGGACCAGAAGCTATTTTGGAAACCCAATTGTTAATGTTGGCTTCCCATAATATCTTAAACCCTGCAAATGGTTCGCCAGTAGCAGTTCCTTCTCAAGATATGGTTCTTGGTTTATATTATATGACCAAAGAGCGTGTATCTACTAAGGATGTTCAAATTAAAGGTGAAGGCTTAACGTTTTATTCACCAGAAGAGGTAGTTATTGCTTACAACGAAAAGCGTGTAGAATTAAATGCTTCTATTAAAGTTAGAACATACGATTTTAATGAAGCAGGAGAATTAACCTTACAGATTATTCCAACAACAGTTGGACGTGTATTGTTTAATTTACATGTGCCTCACTCAGCTGGATATGTGAACGAAGTTCTTACTAAAAAATCTTTAAGAAATATTATCGGTAAGATTTTAGAAGTAACTTCAGTACCTGAAACTGCAGACTTCTTGGACGAAATTAAGAGTTTAGGATATAACTTTGCTTTTAAAGGTGGTTTATCATTTAGTTTAGGAGATATTATTATTCCACCAGAAAAGCCAGAATTAATTAATTCTGCTAATAAGCAAGTGGATGGAATTATGGCTAACTATAACATGGGATTAATAACGAACAATGAGCGTTATAACCAAGTTATTGATATCTGGACGTCTACGAATGCTGAATTGACAGAATTGTCTATGAAACGTATTCGTGAAGATCAACAAGGGTTCAACTCTGTGTATATGATGCTTGACTCTGGAGCTCGTGGATCTAAAGAACAGATTCGTCAGTTAACAGGAATGCGTGGATTAATGGCTAAACCTAAAAAATCGACTGCAGGTGGAGGAGAAATTATTGAAAACCCAATTCTTTCTAACTTTAAGGAAGGTCTTTCAATTTTAGAATACTTTATCTCAACGCATGGTGCTCGTAAAGGTCTTGCCGATACCGCATTAAAAACAGCAGATGCTGGTTACTTAACGCGTCGTTTGGTAGATGTTTCTCAAGATGTTATTGTAAACAGTGAAGACTGTGGAACTTTAAGAGGAGTAGAAGTATCACCATTAAAGAAAAACGATGAAATTGTTGAGTCTTTAGCAGATAGAATAGTTGGTAGAATTTCATTAAATGATGTATATAATCCACTAACAGACGAGTTACTTGTAGCTTCAGGAGACTTAATAGACGAGCCTAAAGCAAAAGTTATTGGACTATCTCCAATTGAAACTGTAGAAGTAAGATCGGCATTAACTTGTGAAGCAAAACAAGGAATTTGTGCCAAATGTTATGGACGTAACTTAGCTACCAATAGAATGGTACAACTAGGTGAAGCCGTTGGTGTTGTGGCAGCGCAATCTATTGGAGAGCCTGGTACACAGTTAACATTACGTACGTTCCACGTTGGTGGTATTGCAGGAAATATTTCAGAAGAAAACAAATTAACCGTTAAGTTTGATGGTATTGTCGAAATAGATGATTTAAAAACTGTAAAAGGTGAAAATTCTCAAGGTGAACCTGTAAACATAGTTATTTCACGTACCTCCGAATTAAAACTTGTTGATAAGAAAACAGGAATTGTTCTAAGTACTAACAACATTCCTTATGGATCAACTATTGTAATTAATAGTGGTGCCGAAGTTAAAAAAGGAGATGTTATTTGTTCTTGGGATCCATATAACGGTGTAATTATTTCTGAATTTGCAGGAAAGGTTCGCTACGAAAATATTGAACAAGGTGTTACATACCAAGTAGAAATTGACGAGCAAACAGGTTTCCAAGAAAAAGTAATTTCAGAATCTAGAAATAAAAAGTTAATTCCTACGCTTCATATTGAAGATTCTAAAGGAGAAACAATCCGTTCTTACAATTTACCTGTTGGAGCTCATATTATGACGGACGACGGCGATAAAATTAAAGTAGGTAAAGTGTTGGTTAAAATTCCTCGTAGATCTGCTAAATCAGGAGATATTACAGGAGGATTACCACGTGTAACCGAATTGTTTGAGGCGCGTAATCCATCTAACCCAGCAGTAGTAAGTGCTATTGATGGTGTGGTTTCTTTCGGAAAAATCAAGAGAGGTAATCGTGAGATTATCGTAGAATCTAGATTAGGAGATATTAAAAAATACCTAGTTAAGTTGTCCAGTCAAATTCTTGTACAGGAAAACGATTTCGTGAAAGCAGGAATGCCACTTTCTGATGGTTCAATTACGCCAAACGATATCTTGAATATTAAAGGACCGTCTGCTGTGCAACAGTACTTGGTTAACGAGGTTCAAGAGGTTTACCGTTTACAAGGTGTGAAAATTAACGATAAGCATTTTGAAGTTGTTGTAAGACAAATGATGCGTAAAGTTAGAATTATTGACTCTGGAGATACAACTTTCTTAGAAGACCAATTAGTTCATAAATCGGATTTCATAGAGGAAAACGACGAAGTATTTGGAATGAAAGTGGTTGAAGATGCAGGAGACTCTGTAACTTTAAAACCTGGCCAAATAGTAACACCTCGTGATTTAAGAGATGAAAATTCCATCTTAAGAAGAGAAGACAAGAAACTAGTTGAAGCAAGAGATGCCCAACCAGCTACGGCAACTCCAATTTTACAAGGTATTACTAGAGCTTCACTACAAACTAAATCGTTTATTTCTGCAGCTTCCTTCCAGGAAACTACAAAAGTACTAAACGAAGCGGCTGTTGCAGGTAAGATTGATACTTTAGAAGGACTTAAAGAAAATGTAATTGTAGGTCACAGAATTCCGGCAGGAACGGGTATGAGAACGTACGAGAACATAATTGTAGGTTCTAAACAAGAGTTCGACGAAATGATGCAAGCAAAACAAGAGGTTAACTACAATTAATTTTTTGTGTATTCATTCAATAATAAATAATTAAAAGAATCCTGCTGTTGCAGGATTCTTTGTTTAAAACTAAAAATAGTATGTCAGACGAGAAAAATCCAAAGAAACCAGGGCAAATAAACATCGAATTAGATGAGAAAGTGGCTGAAGGTACGTATTCCAACCTAGCTATTATTAACCATTCTGTATCAGAGTTTGTTGTAGATTTTGTAAGTATCATGCCAGGTACACCTAAAAGTAAGGTGAAATCTAGAATTATTTTAACTCCACAACATGCCAAGCGCTTGTTAAAGGCATTAGGAGATAATGTGAGTAAATTTGAAAATGCCCATGGCGAAATTAAAGATTACGAGCAGCCTCCAATTCCTTTAAATTTTGGACCAACCGGCGAAGCTTAAAAATTTTAAACACAAAAAATCCCATTGAAGTTATTCAATGGGATTTTTTGTGTTTAAAAATTAAAATAAATAAAATTTCAACAAGCTTCTTTTTTGTTAAGACAATACGACAACGCACCAGATGGACATTTTTTTATTTGACGTATAATTCTCTGGGTCGAAGCACCATCAAGGTCTATCCAAGGAATTACCGATTCTCTAAACACATTTGAAAGTTCTCTTGCACAATGCTCTGCATGTATGCAAACTTTGGGATTGTAGGTTACAGTAATCTCATTATTACTGAAAACATTTGGTTTATCTGTTTCCATAAGTAGATCATTTTTTTGGGGTTATGATTCTATTTTGAATTTAAAAAAATAAACTGAAAACACGTTCTCTCGATTAAATGTATTAAAAATTCGATTAAAAACAATTTAAATTTTCATTTATTCGATAAGATGTAAATTGATTTTAGTTAAATTCTGATGTAAAATGAAATTTTATATTGGGATATTTTTGCTGTGTCATCTGTAATGAAAAAGGAGAATCGGCTAAAAACACCAATTGATTTTGCTTGTCTTTTGCTAAATAACGATGTTTCACCCTTAAAAACTCTATGTATTCTTCACTTTTAGGATCTTTAGCTTCAACCCAACACGCTTTATGGACGTTTAAATTTTCGTAAGTACATTTGGCGCCGTATTCATGTTCCAGTCGGTATTGGATTACTTCATATTGTAAAGCCCCAACAGTTCCAATTACTTTTCTGCCATTAAGTTCCAAAGTAAATAATTGTGCAACGCCTTCGTCCATTAGCTGATCGATTCCTTTAAAGAGTTGTTTGGATTTTAACGGATCGGCATTATTAATATATCTAAAATGCTCTGGGCTAAAGCTTGGTACTCCTTTATAATTTATATTTTCGCCTTCAGTTAAAGTATCTCCAATTTTAAAATTTCCTGTGTCATGGATTCCAACAATATCACCAGGATAGGATACATCTACAATTTCTTTCTTTTCAGCAAAGAAAGCATTGGGACTAGAAAATTTCATTTTTTTGTTATTTCGAACATGTAAGTAAGGTTTGTTGCGCTCAAACGTTCCGGAAACTATTTTTATAAAAGCCAATCTGTCTCTATGGTTGGGATCCATATTGGCATGGATTTTAAAAACAAAACCAGTAAACTTTTCTTCTTCTGGTTTAACCAGTCTTTCTTCACTCTGTTTAGGTCTTGGTTTTGGAGCAATTTCAACAAAACAATCCAATAATTCCCTAACACCAAAATTGTTTAAAGCCGATCCAAAAAACACGGGTTGTTGCGCTCCGTTTAAGTAGTCTTCTCTATTAAATTTTGGGTAAATACCTTGTACAAGTTCAATTTCTTCGCGTAGTGTTTTTGCCGATTTATCACCAATTAACTTATCTATTTCTTTCGATTCTAAATCGGAAATCTCAATAGTTTCCTCTATGTTTTTTCTGCTACTACCACTAAATAAGTTGATGTTTTTTTCCCAAAGGTTATATATACCTTTAAAATCGTAACCCATCCCGATAGGAAAACTCATAGGAACCACATTTAAACCTAGCTTTTGTTCTATTTCATCCAACAAATCAAATGCGTCTTTTCCTTCACGATCCAGTTTATTTATAAACACAATCATCGGAATATTTCTCATTCTACAAACTTCAACTAATTTTTCTGTTTGTTCCTCAACCCCTTTTGCAACATCAACAACAACAATCACACTATCTACTGCCGTTAAAGTTCTAAAGGTATCTTCGGCAAAATCCTTGTGTCCTGGAGTATCTAAAATATTAATTTTTATACCTTCATATTCAAAAGCCAATACAGAAGTGGCCACCGAAATTCCACGCTGACGCTCAATTTCCATAAAGTCACTGGTAGCTCCTTTTTTAATTTTATTGCTTTTTACAGCACCTGCCTCTTGAATAGCACCTCCAAACAATAATAATTTCTCGGTAAGTGTGGTTTTACCAGCATCGGGATGCGCAATAATTCCAAAGGTTCTTCGTCTGTTAATTTCTTTTATAAAACTCATATTTTTCTTGCAAATGGGTTGCAAAGATACTATTATTAAACGCAAAATAAATGATAGTTTATATGGCTTTTTTATTTTGTGAAAAGTTTGGCGTATTTTTGATGACTTGATTGGTATTTTTACATTATGATGGAAGAAAAAGTAATTTTAGTAAATGAAAAGGATGAGCCAATTGGGCTTATGCCAAAATTAGAAGCTCATGAAAAAGCCTTGCTTCATCGCGCTTTTTCAGTTTTTGTTTTTAACGACAAAAATGAATTGATGTTACAACAAAGAGCTTCACATAAATATCATTCGCCAGATTTATGGGCCAACACTTGTTGTAGTCATCAAAGAGATGGCGAATCTAATATTGAAGCTGGAAAACGCAGACTTCAGGAGGAAATGGGATTTGTAACTTCTTTAGAGGAGTCTATTTCGTTTATTTATAAAGCTCCTTTTGATAATGGCTTGACAGAACATGAATTCGACCATGTCATGATTGGCCATTATAACGATGCTCCAAAAATAAATCCGGATGAAGTTTCTAACTGGAAATGGATGCCTTTGGAAGACGTAAGAACTGATATTAAAAACCAGCCTGAAATTTATACGGAATGGTTTAAGATTATTTTTGATAAATTCTACGACCATATTAATATTACTAAAAAATGAAAGTAACAGTCAGTAGGAAAGGACATTTTAATGCGGCCCATAGATTATATAGAAAGGATTGGAGCGACGAGAAAAACAATGCTGTTTTCGGAAAATGCAACAACCCTAATTTCCATGGTCATAACTACGAAATCATTGTAAGTGTTACTGGACAAATTGATAAGGAAACAGGCTTTGTAATTGATATGAAAATTTTAAAAGAACTTATTAAGGAAGAAGTTGAAGATGCCTTCGATCATAAAAACTTGAATATTGAGATTGAAGCCTTTAAAAATCTCAATCCAACAGCCGAAAATATAGTAGTGGTTATTTATAATAAATTAAAACCACGCTTGAAATCTAATTTAGAATTGGAAGTAACACTTTACGAAACCCCTCGTAACTTTGTAAGCTATTCTGGATACTAAAAAACACACACATGGAACGTGCAAGTCTCTTTAAGCTTGTAGGTTTGCTTGATAATTATATGAAAGTCAATTTGTACCCTATAAAATTCCAACCCATTTTGAAAAACAAAATTTGGGGTGGAAAAAAACTTAAGACCATACTTAATAAAAACAGTAATATGTCAAATATTGGCGAAAGCTGGGAAATAAGTGATGTAGAAGGTGATACGTCTATTGTGGCAAATGGAGATTTAGAAAACCAATCATTAAAACATTTGTTAAGTAGTTATAAGGAAGCTTTAGTCGGTAAGAAAAATTATAAACAGTTTGGTAATGCCTTTCCTTTGCTTATAAAATTTATAGATGCCAAAGAAGATTTATCCATTCAGTTGCATCCTAATGATGAGATAGCTGCTAAACGGCATAATTCTTTTGGAAAAACCGAGATGTGGTACGTGATGCAAGCTGATCCAAATTCCAACTTGATGGTTGGATTCAATCAAGAAATGACTTCTGAAAAGTATTTAAAACATCTTCACAATAATACCTTGACCGAGATTTTAAATTTTGATAAGGTGAAAACTGGAGATGCTTATTTTATAGAAGTTGGGCGAGTACATTCCATTGGGGCTGGTGTTTTGTTGGCGGAAATTCAGCAAACAAGCGATATTACTTATCGTGTTTACGATTGGGATCGAGTAGATGAAAATGGAAACAAGCGTGAGCTGCATAATGATTTGGCTATGGATGCTTTCAATTTTAATATGCCAAATAACTTTAGAATTAACTATAATAAAACGGCAAACACTTCCAATAAAATGGTGACTTGCCCATATTTTACTACAAATTACTTAGAGCTTACCCAAACAATCAAGAAAAAAAACAACTACGATTCCTTTATTATATATGTATGTTTGGAAGGCGAAGTTAGTTTTAAAACACAAACTACAACAGAAAATCTTGTCCAGGGAGAAACGTTATTGATGCCGGCAACTATCGAACTATTTGAGATTTCTTCCAAAGGGGCAAAACTACTTGAGGTTTATGTGTAAATAGTATTAGAGTTTCTTTCTAATGAAGATGCTAATCCATTGTGGGGAATACAATTAAATTAACTACTTTTGTCAAAATTTTAAAAACGATATCATGGCTAGTAAAAAAGATTTAAAAAAAGACATCAATTATGTTTTAGGAGACATTATTGAGGCAGTATATGTTTGGGAATATGCAAACAAAGGTAAAGACGATAAAAAAGGTGAAGCAATTATAGACGAAGCTATTGGTGTTTTTGATGACTTAATAGCAAAGGTTAACGATAGAAAAGTGGAAGATAAAAAAGCACATTTTAATGCTATCAATAAAGAACTTGAAGATAAAGGAAGAGCTTTAATTGAAAAAATCAATAAATTAGGATAAAAATATTGAAAAACATTTGCAAATTGTATAATCCCGATTATATTTGCATCCTGTTTCGCCGATGTAGCTCAGCTGGCTAGAGCAGCTGATTTGTAATCAGCAGGTCGTGGGTTCGAGTCCCTCTATCGGCTCAAATTTTAAACTCCAATACTAAAAAGTGTTGGAGTTTTTTTATGGAATAAATAGTAGCAAGAAGGATGTTTTGTGCTCACACAGACAAATCTCTGTAAAGGTAAAGGCTCAGGAATAAAATTCATTATACGTTTAAACGTTTGTAAATTTAAACAGAATCCTTGTTTTTTTTAAGCCACGAAAAAACTCCTTTCTTTTTCTTTTCTTTATTTTTGAATTTTTTCTCCGTTTTGTCCTTTCCAAATAGTTGTTTAAAGAAACCATCTTTTTTAGTCTGCTCGCAATCTATCGCTTTTAATACTTGGTCCGATGGTTTTTCAAAAGAGGCCTGAGTTATATTTTTATAGGCGGAATCCTCATTCAATTTTTGTAAAAACCTTGCAAACAAGGGTAATGCCGAATTTGCACCTTGCCCAATACTGGTATTGCTAAAACCAATTTGCTGATTATCGTTTCCAACCCAAGTTACAGTTACTAGTTTAGGTGTAATCCCAACAAACCAACCGTCTTTATTATCTTGCGTTGTTCCTGTTTTTCCTGCAATGTCATTATTTAAATTATAGGTGGACCGCAATCTGCTGGCTGTTCCATTATTAACCGTTTCTTTTAAAAACTCTAGCATAATTTGTCTGGTATCATCGCTGAAAGCTTTTTCTTTTTTAGGATTGATGGGATTTAAGTCTTCATAAGAAGCAATTATATTTCCATTTTTATCTTCAATTCTAGTAATAAAAATTGGTTTGGACGAGATGCTTTCGTTTACATAAGAGGTATATGCGGAAGCTAGCTCGATTAAACTCAAATTAGAAGTTCCCAAAGCAATAGACGGCACTTTTTCAATATGACTTTTTATACCCATAGCTTTAGCTTGGTCGATAACCTTATTAACTCCTGTTTCTTGTAAAACCTTTACAGTAATTGTGTTTACCGAACGACTCAAAGCATATTCTAAGGAATAATTTAACTCTTCATTTTCAACTTCAGAAGAATTTTTTGGTGTCCAGTTATTCACATCCGTATAAGTTACTTCCTTGATAGAAAAGTACGAGCAGGGCTCTATACCGTTTTCCAAGGCAGCTGTATAAACAATTGGCTTAAAGGTAGAACCCACTTGGCGTTTACTTTGTGAGACATGATCGTATTGGAAAAACCTGTAATCAATTCCTCCAACATAAGCTTTTATTGCACCATTGGATGGGTCTAATGCCAAAAATCCAGCATTAAGAAACTTGGAATAATACTCCAAACTATCGAGTGTTGAAATCTGTTCGACTGTAGGTTCATTCCAAGAAAACAATTTAGTTTCCTGGGTTTTGCTCAAGGAATCTTCAATAGCCTGATCTGTTAATCCTTGTTTTTTAAGTTCTCTATATTTCCATAATCGTTTTTTAGCAGCAATGAATGCCGGTTTGCTTTTTAACCAAGGTGCGTTTTGTCCATAGGCTTTCTCATAATGCTCTTGTAATTTGACCATATGTTCTTGCATGGCTTCCTCAGCATAGCGTTGTATGGTATTATCTAAAGTGGTATAGATTTTTAGACCATCTTGATGGATATTATAGCTTTCGCCATTAGGATTTTTATACTTTTTTTGTTGAAGAATCGAATCTAATTGTTTTTTTATTTGAGCTCTAAAATATGGTGCTAGACCTTGGTTTGGTGCGTAATATTGATAATCTAATTCAATGTTTTGTTTGATGGCATTTTCAGCCTCTTGTAGAGAAACAGCCCCTTGGTTTTTCATCAAATTAATAATCAGGTCACGTCGTTGTTGCGATCTTTCGGGATAAAGTCTTGGATTATAACTCGTATTCGCTTTTAAAGAACCTACAAGGGTAGCGGTCTGCGACAGATTTAAAAATCTTGTTTTTGTGTTGAAAAATTTTCTGGAGGCACTTTCTACTCCATAAGTGTTATCTGGAAAAGGTACGGTGTTCAGATATAAAGTTAGAATTTCTTTTTTCGAGTAAATATTTTCAATGCGTCTGGCAACAATGCTCTCTCTTATTTTGTTGACCACAACACTTAAAAATCCATAATCTGCTCTTCCATAAAGGTTTTTAGCCAATTGTAGGGTAATGGTGCTTCCGCCACCAGAAGAGGCGTCCGACAATAAAATAGTTTTAAAAAACACTCTCAGTAAACTCGTGTTGTCTATGCCGTTATGTTCGTAAAACCTCGTGTCTTCGGTAGCAACCAAAGCATCTATTAAATGTTGGGGAAAATCGGTATAGGTGATGGATTGTCTGTCGTAAATGTAAAATTTTCCTATAAGATCATTATTGCTATCTAATACCTGTGTGGCTTGACTTTGCTTTAAGTTTGCTAATTTTTTGGATGAAGGAATTTCTCCCCAAAGCCCAAAATAGATACTAGCATAAAAGCCCAACAATAGAATTGCTAAAATTAGAAAACTATAAGCAAGGCGTTTGGCCCATTTTTTAAGAATTTGGTTTTTTAAAATCATTTATAGGAAATCTCTCTTTACAAAGTAACGCATTAGTAAAGTGAAGCGTATAAAAAAACGGAATTAAATAAAAGTTAATTCCGTTTTAATCGTAAGATTTTAATATGATTTTCTCTGAACGAGATAGTCATCCAAGGCTTTTCCGTACATAGAGGCTTTCACTTTAGGCGTTAACGAATTGTTTATGGTATCCAACCATTTCGTTTGCGCATCGGGAATCTCAGACAATGCTAAATATGGTGAAAGTTCACTATCCTTATTTGTTACTGCAAAATTAACCGTGTATAAGTATCTGCTTTTTACCAAATTAACCAAAGCTTTTTCTGATAAAAGGATCTTCGCAGAATCTTTTTCCATCCTAGCCTCAAAATTTTCTTTAATCAGGTCCAATTTTTTGTCATTGTATCTGTTGATGACTTTTTGGTAATTCTCAAAAAGCTTTTGTTGTTCCGAACCTGTAATAACAGCATCTGAAACAAAGTGTTTTAAGGTGGTGTTTATTTCTGTAACGCCTTTATCTGCAAAAAATATAATTCGTGATTCGATTTCGTTGCTATTGTTTTTATCTAAACGCAAATAAAAAGCTTGAGGAGATTCTAAGTCCCTTTTGAATTCAAAATCTGAAGCTCCATTCAAAACGAGTGAATCGACAATCACTAAAGCAGAATCATTTTCTTTTTCAAGATAAACAGTTCCTTTTTTTAAACCTTTAACCTGACCTTTTACTATTAAATCTGGATCTTTTCCACAAGAAACAATAAAAAGAAGTGCTAGCAATACAAATAGTTTTTTCATAGGGGTTTTAGAATTTTGGAGCGCAAATATCATATAATTATTAATTAAATACTAACCTCCTGCGGCTATTTTCATTAGCTCGGCACAAAGTATGGCTCCATAGGTTCCAACTACGTAACCAAAGACAGCTAAAAGTGCTCCAACGGTTGCTAACGAGGGATGAAATGCCGCAGCTACCACAGGGGCAGAAGCAGCGCCTCCTACATTGGCCTGACTACCAACAGCAAGGAAAAAGTAAGGTGCTTTTATAAGTTTTGCAACAAGAATTAATAACCCTGCGTGGATAGCTATCCATACCAAACCAATTAGAATAAGTCCTGGATTATCGAGGATTTTGCCTAGATCCATCTTCATTCCAATAGTTGCAACTAAAATATAAATAAACACACTTCCAATTTTACTTGCACCTGCACCTTCGTAATTCTTTGCTTTGGTAAAAGATAATAAAATACCAATAAATGTGGCAATGGAAATTAACCAAAAGAAACTACTTCCAAAGGATGATAAAGCACTTTTAGGATTGCTAACAGCCTCAAAATTGTCGGTTAAATACACTGAAATTATATCTGCACCAAAATGGGCTATACCAACGGCGACGAATGCAAACATTATAATAACCATATAATCTGATAGTGTTGGAATTCGTACGGTTTTATCACTAAAACTCTGAACCTTCTCTTGTAGCTCGTCTATAGCTGTATTGTCTGCTTTTAACCAAGCATCAATTTTTTTACGCTTCCCAATTCCTAACAATATAACGGCCATCCAAATATTGGCAACCACAATATCCACTAAAACCATACCCCCATATAGCTCTTGATTGAATTCGTAGATTTCTAACATTGCAGCTTGATTGGCACCACCGCCAATCCAACTTCCTGCAAGTGTTGCAAGACCTCTCCATGTAGCATCAAATCCGGCGCCTCCAACAGTTTCTGGTGAAAAACTTGAAATTATAAGAATGGCAATTGGTCCGCCAATTACAATTCCAATGGTTCCAGTAAAAAACATGACTAAAGCTTTCCATCCTAAATTGAAAACAGCTTTTAAATCGATACTTATAGTTAATAACACCAAAGATGCAGGCAATAAATAACGACTTGCTATAAAATAGGTTTGGGAAACATCGGCAGATATAAGATTGAGAGAATTAAAAATGGCTGGAATCATATAGCACATTAATAAGCCTGGAATGTATTTATAGAATACAGGCCAAAATCCGGTTTTTTTGGATTCTGTGTAAAACACAAATCCTAAGGCTAGCATGAGTAAGCCAAAAACTATGGCGTCGTTAGTAAATACTGGTTGGTTTTCCATTAAGGTGTGGTTATTTTAGGGCTGCAAAGTACCAAAATTAATGGGTAAAAAAAAAGTGACTTTTAAAAATCACTTTTTGTCTGCTTTTTTAGGCTCTCTGTTGTGTTCCTTGAGTTGTTGCGTAAGAAGCCACTCAATTTGTCCATTGGTGCTCCTAAACTCGTCTGAAGCCCATTTTTCAATGGCTTTGAGCATATCTTCATTAATTCTTAATGCAAAGGCTTTCTTTTTTGACATGTTATTTTTTTATAAAAGCTTCAATCGTGTTTACTAGTTTACTAGATAAAGGATAATCAGGAGAGAAATAAGATTTCATATTGTTTTCATCCTTTTCTATGTCTTTTAAAACATGATTCATATTTTCAATAAGTACCAATTCTGAATCCGGTTTAGCTACATGAAGTTTCTCTGCCTCTTTTACTTTTACTTGAAGGTCTTTGGTACCATTAAGTATAAGAACGGGCATATTTAATTTTATAATTTCTTCTGAAGGGTTGTAAGCCATCCAAGTGATAAAGAATCGTTGATTAGGTTTGCTAAATAAATGTGCTAAAGCTGGATCAACATTTTCTATAGTTCCAGTTTCTTTAAGTTCATTTACTTGTTCTTTAGTCATATCGGACATTTCTTGACTTACTTGCTTATAACTATTTATGATAAAGCTGCCCATATCTTCACTAATCCCTGCCAAAGAAACATATTTATCTACATTTTTTTGAGCAGCCAACATAGCAACCAATGAGCCTTGACTATGTCCAATAAGTGTGATGCTCGAGAATCGCTTATCATCCTTAAAGTTATTAACAGCAAGATTGGCATCATCTACAAAACGATCAAAATTTAAATCTTTCATCATAAATCTCAAATTTTCTTCAGTAGCAGAGCGTTTGTCGTATCTATAAAAAGCAATTCCTCGAGCGTTTAAACTATCGGCTAGCTCTTTTATATAATTGGCTTTGATGTTAACTCCAGCTTGGTTGCCATTTCTGTCAACATTTCCTGAACCATGAATAAATATTGCCAATGACTGACTCTTTAAATCCTTATTGTAAGTTAAAGTACCAGGAAGCTTGACGCTATCATTCATTATTAAAATTTCTTCTGAAATGATGTTTTCTTGTGAAAACACCATAAAACTGAAAAGTAGGCAGAAGAGGTATAATGAAACTTGTTTCATAAATCATCCATTTGATTATTATCTGTTTTTCTGGCGTTCAAATACAATTCTCATCGTATTCTCTGAAATATGAATGACGTTCCAACCAGACATAGCATGCTGATTGAGCGTTTCTTCCAACCTTTCATTATTTTTACTTAATCTCATTTCCCAAGAGATGACCTTATATTCTTTCATTTTTTTAATGATTTAAGGTTCCGGCATTCACAATTGGAGACGCATCTTTATCACCGCATAAAATAACCATTAGATTACTTACCATGGCCGCTTTTCGTTCATCGTCTAAATCAATAATTTGTTTTCTGCTGAGTTCGTTTAGAGCCATTTCAACCATGCTCACAGCTCCTTCCACAATTTTATGTCTAGCTGCAACAATGGCAGTGGCTTGCTGACGTTTCAACATGGCATTAGCAATCTCTTGTGCATATGCCAAATAACCAATTCTGGCTTCAAGAACTTCAATTCCGGCAATCGATAAGCGCTCATCAATTTCTTTTTCCAAAGCTTCGCTTACTTCATTTACACTAGAGCGAAGTGTAATGTCTTCAGCAAGACCTTCGTCAGCAAAATTATCGTAAGGATACATGCTTGCTAGTTTTCTAACAGCGGCATCTGTTTGTACACGTACAAAATTCTCATAATTATCTACGTCGAAAGCTGCTTTATATGTATTTTGAACTCGCCAAACTAGAATGGTGCTAATCATAATCGGATTTCCAAGCTTGTCGTTTACTTTTAAGCGTTCGCTATCGAAATTACTGGCGCGAAGTGAAATTTTCTTTTTTGCATATAAGGGATTTGCCCAATACAAGCCGTTCTTTTTTATACTGCCAACATATTTACCGAATAACAGTAGAACCCTCGAGTTATTGGGCTGTACCATAATAAAGCCTAAGGCCATAATAAAGGCTGTAGCTATTGCTAATAAAAACCAAGGGCTTTTTGTTGCCGCCATAGCAGCAATTCCTCCAATAAATAATATTAAACATACAAATAGCATGACATAGCCATTGGCGGGTACGATAACTTTTTCTTCTTTCATGTGATTAAATTTAGTTGGTTTATATTGAAATGATATTGAAATGATATCATAAAGATATATATAAACATTTTAATCACAAAATCGAGTTTGGCACGAAGATTGAACTATGTCTTGTAAATTGATACTACACAAAAAACTTTTTAAAGAGTGTGGTTACTTTTAAAAAAGGTAGTATTTCATATTTTTGGTTGGTTAGTTAAGAAAAGCATCCTTTTTTAGGATGCTTTTCTTTTTTACGTTAATTATGAGAATAAATTTATTTTATGAATTCCAGGATGGCAGGAACAAGCTCTGGACTTAAATGTCTAAACGATTCGTTATAAGATTTGGAGTTTTCTAGATCGTCGCCTTCAATAGGAAACATAACATGGTTCATGTCCTCTAGAAGTAATAAGGATCCTTTTTTTGAAGCATCTTTTAAGAGTTGAGCTTCTTCTACAGGAACTTGTAAATCTTTAGTCCCATTTATAATGAGTGTAGGAATGGTAAGTTCTGCAATTTGTTCTTGCGGATGGTATTGCATCCAACTGCTCATAAACGCCTGGTTTTCCATGCTAAAAATAGATTCGAGAGCAGAAGGGTAGTTTATGGTTGTTTTGTTTTTTCTTAAGATATTAAAAGCAAGTTCCGATTCGTCCAATAATCCAGGTACCGTTTGTTCAATTTGATCCAAAATGACTTTATCGATGGATTTTCCAGAACCGCCAATGGAAATAAATTTAGTCACATCTTCTTTTGAAGCTAAAATGCCAACCAAACTTCCTTGTCCATGACCAATAATATAAATGTTTTTAAATGTTTTTTTATTTGTGAAATATGCGATAATAGATTCAGCATCTTCAACAAAATTATCAAATCGAATATTTTTATCTACACGTCCTTTTCTTATTTGTTTTACTATGCGTTTATCATATCTGTATGTGGCAATGCCATTTTTAGATAAGTCTTCAGCCAGTTTTTTTAAAATGTTATTTTTTTGGAAATTCTGATTTCCGTTTCTATCCGTCGGACCAGAATCTCCTATAATAATGGCTAACGAGGAGTTTTTAGTTTCCGTAGGCGTTAATAAGATGCCATCTACAAACTGATTGATGGAAATATCTTCCGAAGTGAAATTGGTTTCTTGGGAAATAAGAAAATTTGAACTAAAAAGAATTAAAAGAGAAAGATACTTTAGTTTCATGGGTACTTAGGTATTAAAATCAACGAGTTAATTAATTAGACTTCTATAACGTAAAATTAGTTTAAAATTATCTGACAAATTCATAATCTTTTATTGAAAAGTATAAAAAACAGCATGTACTTGGTCGGATTTATAATGTATTTTGTCTGTAAATGTTAAAATTAAATGTATTTCATCGAAAATAATAGCTTTTAAACGGTAATATTTAAATATTAATTTACATTTGATATGTACTAAAATATTACTTTTTAGTTCAATGGATTAATTAATTAATGTTTGCATTATGTTGTTGATACTAGAGACCCTAAATCTAACTACATAATAAAGATGCAAATCAAATTAAACCGAGGTTGAGGGACCTCGGTTTTTTTTATGCAATAAACCGAAAAGTTAGGTTAATTCGTTGTCCAATGGCTTTCTTGGTTTTAGGAATTTGATGTAGCCAGTAATGTTGCATTTCGCCTTTCATAATTAGTAAACTTCCGTGTTCCAATGCTATTTTATGGGTTTCCTGTTTTAAAATTCTGTGTTTAAATTTAAATACGCGCTTAGCTCCAAAACTTAAAGAAGCAATTACAGGATTTAGGCCTAATTCTTTTTCGTTGTCTGCATGCCAACCATTGCTGTCGTTGCCATCTCTATATAAATTTAGAAGTACCGAATTAAATTTATGTTTTGAAATTAATTCAACTTTATTTTTTATTTCTAGAAGTAAATTATTGAAAGGATGTGGTTTCATAGTAATTCCGGAATAGGAGTAAGGCGAGTTGTTTTCAGCATATAAAGCTGTTAATCTGGGTTGTTTATGGGTTTTTCCGAAAATGGTAATGTCGTCCTCTTGCCATAAAACTTGTTCTAATAAATCTTTAAAAAGTGTATCTGCTTCACTTTGCTTATACAACTGCGAAATATATATAAGTTCTGCTTGTGGTAGATTAAATTCAGCTTTTTCTGAAGAAAACAAATCCATCATTTATTTTTTCTCTAAATTAGCCAAAGTCTATGAAAATAAAAACAGCCATATTCGTTTCTCTTTTTCTAATTTTTGTTTCCTTCAAACAAGATAAAAAGAGCATGCCAGAAGGTTTTGTCTATGCAAAAACCTTTATTCCAGATTTAGAAGTGGAATTGCGTTATTATTCTACAAATAATTTTGTTGGAGATACTATTGCTGGGTATCATGCCAATACCTTAATAGTTACAAGGCCAACGGCTCAGGCCCTAAAATTGGTTCAGGAGGAATTGTTACTTCATAATTTGTGTTTAAAAATTTACGACGCTTACAGACCACAAGAAGCTGTGAATCATTTTATAAAATGGGCAAGAAAATTGGACGATACATTAATGAAACAAGAATTTTATCCCAATGTTGAAAAAAGACACTTGTTTAAGGAAGGCTATATTGCTTCAAAATCCGGACACAGTCGAGGTAGTACTTTAGACTTAACCATTATAGATGCGGATACCCACGAAGCTTTGGACATGGGAAGTCCGTACGATTTTTTTGGAGAACCTTCTTGGGTTAATTACCAAAATTTAAGCAAGGAGCAAAAGACCAACAGACAACTTTTACAAGATGTGATGGTAAAACATGGTTTTAGAAATTACCCGAAAGAATGGTGGCACTTTACTTTAAGAAACGAACCTTTCCCAAAAACTTATTTCAATTTTCCTGTAGAATAACTTTTCAAAACAGCATAGATATTCTGTTTTAATTGGAGATCCATAGTGTTGGTTTTAGAATATTTCTGATTGACCTCAAGCTCAATTCCTAAATAATTTTCAGGAAACTGTTTTCTAAGATACGTTGTAAAACCATCCGCTTTTCCTAGATATGGGTAATTAAACCTGATGCGATATTCTGAGTGATTCTTTATTATTTCGACCTTAAAGCTTTTACTGAATTGCTTTTCTGAAATACTTCTGGAATCAAAAAGCAACCCGATATCGCAATTTCTTATAATGTTATTTAAAATAGGAGTAAACGAATGTACAGACAAGTGCAAAACCTTTTCTCCATTAGAAATAAATTCCTTGATTTGATTCTCAACTTTGTTTCTATAGGTCAAATAATAGGAATGAATAAGTTGCTCTTTTTTTTCTTTTGAAAGTTCTTTTGAAAACTCTGAAAACAGGTTTTTATGATGTAAAGATCTGTTAAGCTCCATTAACAAACGGCTGGTTGTGCTCGAATACGAAACATTTGAAAGAGGTTTTAAATATTCGAATAAGTCTAAAGCCCCTAAATCAAAACCTCTGTGGCTTTTTAAAACATCTTGATAACCTTCAAAAAGGGAAGCGTAATCCTTGGGAATTATATTTCCGCCATGTTCGCAGGTTAGTACCAGTTTCATGGAAGGAATAATTTATTTTCTTGCAAGCATTCGGTTAAATTGATATACACTTTTTTAATGTTTTCTTCGGAATAATCTTCAGCAACAGCCTTTAAAATTCTAGTGGCCAAAGTGCCTTCGTTTAAAATAGATTCCAAGGTTTCGTAATGCGATTCATGTATGTTTTCTTTTGCTAGATCATATAGATGTTTCCAAAGTGCTTTTACAGAAATGGCTTCATTTACCTGAAACAAGTTCAAATAGTCTAGGTTTGGAATTACATAGTTTTCTGCATCTTTGATAACTGGATTTAAAATGTCTAAAAGTTCTTCTTTAGGCCATTTTTTTTGTTGCTGAAGTGCTGCGAGTTTTTTACCAACTAAAAGTTTCAAGACTTCAATAATCAGGACACAAATAGCCATATCTGCTTTCGGACATTCTTGAACATCTACCAATCTTATTTCTATGGCATTTCTATCGAAGCGCGCGATGGCTCCCCGGGAATTTAAAAAATGATGGTCTAATATATTTTCAGTATCGTATGGTTTAATCGCTTTTTTTATAGGCTCGAAAATCGTAGCATAATAATCTACTTTACTAAATACACGTTCTGGGATGACCAAACCGGTAAGTTCTGGAATTTCCTTTTGGTTGGTTTTGTAATACTCCAAACGAGCATCTTTAAAACCTGTGTTTTTCCCTTCAAGAATAGGAGAACTAGCACATAGTCCAGGAATCAAGGGTAAAATAATTCTTATAGCAGCATGGAGTTTTTCAAATTCCTTATCATCGAAAAAAGGCAAATTAATATGTGTGCTCTGTACATTGCTCCAACCATGTCCTTTGCAATTAAAAATGCGGTTATATAACTCGTAAACTTCGCTATAGCTGTGTTTCCAGAGTTCGGTATCTTTTAACGGATTTAGTAAAGGATGGGCTGCCGTTGGTAATAAATACGATTCTAAAGGCTTTAAAAGAGTGTTTATTTCTAAGATGTTTTTATGAAATAATTCAGATAAATCATTTAGGTTACTGGTTGGACCATTGGTTTTTAATTCCACTACATGTGCCACCAATTCATTGCTCCAAGCAATTTCTCCATTTTCAATGTCCGATGTTATCTTTCCTGCTTTTTTTAACAATAATTTATCGACTATTGGAGCTGCTTTAAAGTTTTTGCCAAAAACCAACATATATTCCAGCTCAATGCCATAAACCTCAAACAAATGATATTTTTTACTCATGATTGGTCAATCTGTTTTTTAAGGCTGAAAGAATTTCGGTATAAACAAGATCTCCATAATGTCTGTCTTCCACACCAAAATCAATATTTGGGTTGTCGTTAATTTCAATTACCATGGGTTTATCGTTCACTACTTTTATGTCTATTCCATAAAGGCCTTTTCCCATTAACCTGGCGGATTTTAATGCCATATCCAATATTACTTTTGGTACCTCTTCAATAGCTAAACAATCAGCATTACCGTCTTGATCATCTTTTTTCTTAGCATCCCAATTATATATTTGCCAATGATCTTTTGCCATATAATATTTACAGGCGAAGAACGGTTTGTCATCAATTATTCCTATCCGCCAGTCGTAATCTGAAGGGCAAAATTCTTGCGCAATAATCAAATCGGATTCTTTTAGCATTCCAGAAACCAAGTCATGATACTCTTCCTCAGTTTTCGCTTTTTTCACACCAAAAGAAAATGTGGAATCTGGAGCTTTTAAAACGCAGGGCAAACCCACTTCTTTTAAAACCTCGTTTTTATTATTTTTATGAACGATGACTGTTTTTGGTGTAGCAATATTGGCGTTGTTAAGTGCCTCAGCCATATACACTTTATTGCAGCATTTTAAAATAGCATCCGGATAATCGATAATAGCAATACCATCTTGCTGTGCTTTTCGGGCAAACGCATAGGCTTCGTTATTGACTTCGGTACTCTGACGAATAAATAACGCGTCAAAAGAGGATAAACGAGACAGGTCTTTTGGCTCGATAACTTCTGCGTAGATATTCATCTTTTCAGCCACTTCTATAAACTTTTTAATGGCTTTTGCGTTGCTCGGTGGCGCAGGATCGTTAGGGTTGACCAAAATGGCTAAATCGAAATCGGATTTAGTTAATTTAGGTGTATCATAACGTTTTTTTGAAAAATACTGATTGGCAAAAATGCGCACACTTTCCATGTGCTCCGTGGGAATTTCGGATTCTGAAATGGCACGAATGTTTTGCACGTTCCATTTTGTATTAAAGTTGAATTTCACCCTTAAAAGAGGCACCTGAAAATGCTTGTAAAATAACGCACTTAATTCTTTGTATTTTTGAGCCACATTCTGGCCAAAATAAATACTTAAGGTGAATTCTTGCGATTTGATATTTTTCAAACTTTGTTGGATCACATCATCAAACTCGTCTGATACAATTCGAACCAATTTTAAAGCCTTCAAATCCACAATATTCTTAACTGTTGGAATGGCCAAATGCCCTCTGGCTTCAGCCAATAGCGAGACATAATAACCTTTGGATTGATAGGAATAATCTTTGCAAAGATTAAAAATTCTGGCGTTTTTTAATAGGGAAAACTCCGGGTTAGTAAGATATTCTTGCGAAGAAATTACTTTAATATTCTCAATCGAAAAATGCCATTTTTCTGGATGATTGACAACAATATATTTATTCATTTATAGCGAAATCGCATTATTTATTTTAAACAAAATTAGAGTTTTTTTCAATAACTTTTTCAAGTCTTTAAATTATCTTTTTCGAAGTTCGAATAGGTCTTTTCGTCTGTCTCTTAGGTTTCTAACACTTCCATGTTGATTGAGCTCGCGAAGTAAATCGATGTCTACATCTGCTATTAAAATCATTTCGGTATTGGTAGTTGCCTCAGCTTTAATTCCGTTTGCCGGGAATGAAAAATCGCAAGGTGTAAAAACCATGGACTGCGCGAACTGAATATCCATATTATGCACTTTTGGTAAATTACCCACACTTCCCGCAATAGCTACATAACATTCGTTTTCTATCGCTCTAGCTTGGGCACAATGTCTTACTCTCGAGTAACCGTTTTGTGTATCGGTTAAAAACGGAACGAATAAAATGTCCATACCTTCATCTGCTAACAGTCGGCTTAATTCTGGAAATTCAGAATCGTAACAAATTAAAACACCAATTTTTCCACAATCTGTATCGAAAGTTTTTAATTCGTTACCACCTTGCATACCCCATACTTTGGCTTCGTCTGGTGTAATATGAAGTTTCTCATAACGTTCTACAGTACCATCCCGTTTGCATAAATACCCAGCATTATAGAGTAAATCGTTTTTAATTTCTGGCATACTACCAGTAATAATGTTGATATTGTACGAAATTGCAAATTCAGAAAACTTTTGTACAATAGTAGGTGTGAATTTCGCCAATTCCCTAATTGCTTCAGATTCGGATAAATGATTGTTTTCAGCCATTAATGGTGCGTTGAAAAACTCTGGAAATAAAGCGAAATCAGAGCGATAAGCAGAAACGGAATCAATAAAGTACTCGGCTTGCTGCATCAGTTCCTCCAAATCTTTATATAAACGCATTTGCCATTGAATAAGTCCTAAACGAACAATTTTTTTCTTTGTAGCTGCTTTTTTAGAAGGTTTTTCGTAATAAATATTATCCCATTCCAACAAAACCGCATATTCTCCAGACGCATCATCGCCTTCTAAGTAACCTTTTAAAATACGAACAGGATGGAAATCGTTCGAAATTTGAAAGTTTAAAACTGGATCATGAATTTCCTTTCTTCTAACTTTATCAATATATTCTTTAGGAGTCATCTCTTTAGAATACTTGTGAAAATTTGGTATTCTACCTCCAAAGGCAATGCCTCGTAAGTTTAATTTTTCACAAACTTCTTTCCTATAATCATATAATCGTCTTCCTAAGCGTAGGCCACGGAATTCTGGTTTTATAAAAACATCAATACCGTAAAGAGCATCGCCTTTATTGGCATCGTGCGTGTTGAAGGTATAGTTGCCTGTTATGTCTTCGTAAGTGTGTATGTCGTCAATACTGTCATAATCCACTATAATAGAAAGTGCACAACCAGCAATCTGGTTATTTACTTTTATAACTACCTGTCCTTCAGGGAATTTATCTATAAGGGTTTTGATTTGATTTTCTCTCCAATATAAATTTGGCATGGTTTTATAAGCCTCCAACATGGCGCCTTTTAACTCTTGATAATCGTTTAAGGTGAGATATTGTAATTCTATATTTTCAATGTCTTGTGGTTTCATATACTATGAATAATTTTATGTAAATGTAAACGAATTTATAGTCGTAAATTACTAATTATTTAATTAATCCATGCGATAAATTGGATATTGCATAAAGGCTTTTTCAGCATGATAAGAGCGCTCGTACAACCAATTAAGTTGTGCATACCAATTGGTAGCAAAGTCTTTTTCATTTTCTTTTTTCTTTAGAAATTCCGCTTTTAATTCGGCATTATTATCTAACATTTCTTTGGCCGTATCTTCAAAAATATAAGGTGAAAAACCTTCCTTTTGTTGTAAAACCGTGTCGAAAAAATTCCAATTAAAAAATGAATCGGGAGCTTGTGGCTCTAAAGTTTCTAATATATAACGTAAGGCCATTTGATTTGTTTCAAGATAATAATCTCCTTTTCTGAAATTTATTTTTTCTTTTGAAGTATTTATATGGGTATTGTAATGTTGATAATGTCCTTCGTAGGCATTTTTTCTGGTTTCAAATTCACCCAATTTATAAGATGTTACCAAAAGGGTTGTATCTTTTTTAAAGCGCGACATTTGTACTTGATTTCGTTTTAATAAATCAATGACATTGTGCCAACCTTGAGGAATAATATAGGCTTTTGGAACGGTGATTTCCGTTTTAGGTTTAAAGTTGTTTTGATAAATAACTTCTTTGGTAAAGGGTTTGGTTCTGTCGTATTTTAAGCGTGTTAAGACAGTAACTTCACTGGTAATCATTTCGCCTTCAAAACCTTCAAAATTTAATATTGTAGTTTTAGTTGTATCAATCTCCCAATCTAAGGGGTATATTTTTTTCAACTGAAATTCTTTAAAAGCATTTCGCCTTAATTCTGATATTTTCTCACCTTGTTCTTCGGTAATTTCAATCATACTTAACATAAGCTCATAAGTGCCTTCCACACGTTGTTTGTAAGGTTTTAGCATATGTGTTTCAACCATCATACCAAGCACATTCCATAAAGCGGTATAACCCGTAGAGTACCTTGGAGAATCCATAAATTGACTAAAACCAACTTCAGGTACCTGATTAAATACATTCACATATGGTGTGATATCCCAATCTTTTTTTGCTAATTTTTCTTCTAAAGCAGGCATCATTTCCGTGTTTAAATAAGTGCCTAAAGAACCGCCTAGTTTATTGTGTTGTGTGAATAAATGCGTAAGCGCATATTGATAGTCTGCACCATTGCTTACATGATTATCTATAAATACATCTGGTTGCACCAAATGAAAAATTTCTGTAAAACTTTTAGCGTTTTCAGTATCACATTTTATGAAATCTCGATTCAAATCGTAATTTCTGGCGTTGCCTCTAAAACCATATTCTTTTGGACCATTTTGGTTGGCACGAGAACCTGTATTTCTGTTTAAACTACCTCCAACATTATAAATAGGAATCGTTACCAAAACCGTGTTTTTAGGAGCTTTTATTTTACCTTGGGCTAAATCTCGATACAGCATCATGGTGGCATCAATTCCATCTGTTTCTCCAGGATGGATGCCGTTGTTAATCAATAAAATTCGTTTGTTTTTTCTTATTTCCGAAAAATCGAAGTTTGAAACTTTGTTGAAAATAACAATATGCAAAGGTTCTCCAGAATCGGTTTTACCCATTTCCAGCATTGAAATTTCGGGATAAATAATACTTAAACTTTTAAAATAATTAATGACTTCTTGATAAGTTTCGGTTTCAGTTCCACCACTTTTTTCAAAATTCGTTAAAAGCTGTGGAGACGTCTGGGATAATAAAAAATTGAAAGACAAACAGATAAGAGAAAAAGCGATATTTTTTTTCATAAATCAAGAATTAAAGTATAAAACTAAACAATTTATAAGAATATAGCCTTGTGTTTAACCATATTAAGTCTATTTTTGCACCCTCCAAAAAAAGAACGATGACTCAATTTTTTCGAAAATTCACAAGTAACCCTAAAAATGATATTTTAAGCGGGATTACCGTGTCTTTAGCAATGATTCCAGAAGTGGTTGCGTTTGCTTTTGTTGCACAAATAGATCCGCTGATGGCTCTTTCAGGAGCATTTATTATTGGGTTGATTGCCGCAATTTTTGGAGGAAGACCGGGATTAATCTCGGGTGCTGCTGGTGCTGTTGCGGTTATTTTTGTTACCATGATTGCAGATGGCCATACCAAAGGAATGCTTTTTGATCAACCGATTAAGAACATGGGATTCTTCTATTTAATGGCCTGTGTTATATTAATGGGTGTCATTCAAATTATGGCGGGTGTATTTAAATTAGGGCGTTTTGTACGCTTAATCCCACATCCAGTGATGCTAGGATTTGTTAATGGTCTTGCCATTGTTATTTTTTGGGCACAGGTAAAAATGTTTTCACATAAATCTTTAGAAGTTTCAGCTGATGGTGTTAAAAAATACGTTAGCACCTATATGCAAGGTACCGAACTTTATATCATGCTTGGTTTGGTGCTTTTAACCATGGGAATTATTTGGGGTTTACCAAAAATCACTAAGAAAGTACCCGCAGCATTAACCGCTATTTTAGTAACAAGCTTAATTGCTATTGGTTTTAATTTAGATGTATCGACGGTAGGATCTTATATTATTGAAGGTGGAGGAACGGGTTTAAAAGGTGAATTTCCAACACCTAATCTAGAGCTGTGGCAAAACCTTCCTATTAATTTAGATACTTTAAAATTTATTTTACCTTATGCCTTTTTAGCGGCTTCCGTAGGATTAATAGAGTCCTTGATGACTATGAATTTAGTGGATGAGCTAACTGAAACTAGAGGTAATGGCGACCAAGAATGTATTGCTCAAGGAACCGGAAATATTATGTCGGGGCTTTTTGGTGGAACAGGTGGATGTGGTATGATTGGCCAAACGGTTATTAATATTAACGCTGGTGGGCGAGGACGTTTATCTGGTATTATGATGGCTCTAACGTTACTAACGTTTATACTTTTTACCGATCAATTAATAGAACAAGTACCTATTGCCGCATTAGTTGGAGTAATGTTTATGATGGTTATTGAAACCTTTGCATGGTCCAGTTTCCGAATTATTAAAAAGATTCCTTTATCTGATGCTGTTGTTTTAATAATAGTTTCTTCTGTTACCGTTATTTACGATTTAGCCATTGCGGTATTCGTTGGTGTTATTATCTCAGCCTTGTCATTTGCTTGGCAAAATGCCATACGTATTCGTGCTAGAAAACGTATTAAGGAAGATGGTACAAAAGTATATGAAATTTGGGGGCCTTTGTTCTTTGGTTCAATACAGGCTTTCAACGAAAAGTTTGATCCAAAAACCGATCCTGACCAAGTAATTATTGACTTTGTAGAATCTCGTGTTAGCGATCATTCAGCTTTGGAGGCTATTTTTAATATTGTCGAAAAATATGAAGCTGAAGGTAAGACAATTAAGCTAAAGCACTTGAGTCAAGATTGTAAAGAATTAATGTACAAGGCAAGTCCGAAATTTAAAGAAGTGATTATTGAAGATGTCGACGATCCAAGATACCATTTAGTTGCTAACCCTGAAGACTTCCCGAATCCTTTGTCTGACTATAAGCTTTAACAAAGTATACAGTCTTAGGTTTCAGTAAACAGTAATAAAAGAGATTCTTTTAGAATTATTTCACCCGAACACTATCAGGAACCAAAACTTTATAATCGCCTTTATTTCTAATCACATCACGAACAATGCTAGAACTAATATAAGAAGTTCGTGCTGCCGTTAATAGGAATACAGTTTCAATTTTGGAGAGTTTTCTATTGGTATGGGCAATGGCTTTTTCAAATTCAAAATCGGCTGGATTCCGTAATCCGCGAAGAATAAACCCAGCATCTATTTTCTTGCAAAAATCTATAGTCATCCCTTCATAAGTAACAACTTTTATTTTTGGTTCATTTTTAAATGTTTCTTTAATAAACTTTTTGCGTTCCTCGAGCGTGAACATGTATTTTTTATCGGCGTTGATACCAATGGCAACTACAACTTCATCAAAAAGATGTACACCACGACTTATAATATCGAAATGACCTAAAGTTAATGGATCGAAAGATCCTGGAAATAATGCTCTTCTCATAATGTTTCCTGCGAAGGCAGGAATCTTTTTAAATTTGACTTAAGATTAAATGGATTTTGTATCGTACATTACCAATATGTACTGAGAATCTCATTTAATTTTTAAAAGTTTACCAAATATAATATTTATTTATCGAAAACTACCATGTCAAATATGGTAGCTATTTAAGAGCTTCTTCTATGGCATTACCAAACAATTCTTCTAGGGTAATTCCAGCTGCTGCTGCCTGTTGCGGAAGGATACTAGCTTTGGTGAGCCCAGGAACCGTGTTTACTTCCAATAAATGTGGTTCGCCATCTTTAAAGATGTATTCACTTCTACTAAAGCCGGTCATTTTTAAAATATCGTAAACCTGTTTGGCTACTTTATTTACTTTTTCGGTCATTTCTTCGCTGATTCTCGCTGGGGTAATTTCTTTGGATTCGCCAAGGTATTTTGCTTTATAATCGAAGAAATCGTTATCGCTTACAATTTCGGTTATTGGTAAAACTTTAGTTTCACCTTTATATTTAATAACCCCAACAGAAACTTCTGTACCATCCAAAAAGGATTCAATAATAATTTCGTCATCTTCCTTAAAAGCCACATCAATGGCGTGCTGCATGTCTTCTAACTTATAAACTTTAGTAATTCCAAAACTACTTCCAGCTTTATTGGCCTTTACAAAACAAGGTAAGCCCACTTTTTTAACAATGGCATTCGCATCAATCTTGTCGCCTAAATTCACGTAGAAACTTTCGGCCGTTTTTATTCCGTAAGGTTTCAAAACACTTAAACAATCACGTTTATTAAAGGTCAGAGCTGCTTGATACATGTCGCAACTGGTTTGCGGGATGTTCAATAGCTTGAAGTAGGCTTGCATAAAACCATCTTCTCCCGGAGTTCCATGAATGGCATTAAAAACACAATGGAAATTAATTTTATTCTTATTGACAATAATTGAGAAATCATTTTTATCTACAGGGAATTCATTGTCTTCATTGTCTACATATACCCATTTGTTTTTAAAAACATGAATTCTATAAGCATCGTATATTTCTTTGTTAAGTGTTTGATAAACAACGTTTCCGCTTTTTAATGAGATCTCGTATTCGCTGGAGAAACCTCCCATAATGATGGCGATATTTTTTTTCATATATATTTCCCAAGAACCTGGGAATCCCGTTAATTATTAGCTAATATTACAATAAAACCAGAGGATTTTTAGTTAAGCTAAAATATCACATTAAAAGCAAAAGAAAAAACAGTTCTGTTTTTATATCTTTGTTGTTCAAATAAATTTAAATGAGTCTTATAAAATTTCTTAGTAGTAGAACGTTTTTAAAACAAATTGTTTTGGCTTTTGTTGCCATTTTCATTTTGTCATTTATCATGCTAAAATGGTTAAAGGTAACTACCAATCATGGTGAATTTGAAACGGTTCCCGAGTTAAAAGGAAAGTCTATTGAAGTGGCTAAAATTGAACTAAATGAAAACAATTTAGCTATGGAAATTTTAGATTCTTCTAATTACAATCCAGATTATCCAAAATTCTCGGTGATAGAACAGGATCCAATTGCTGGCGAAAAAGTAAAGGAAAACCGAAAAATATATTTAACCCTTAATCCTTCTGGTTACAGAAACATTTTGGTTCCAGATTTAACGGAACGCACATTTAGACAAGCAAAACCAACGCTAGAGGCTTTAGGGTTTGAGGTAGGGAAACTGATTTATATAGACAATATTGCTAAAGATAGAGTTTTGGAAATGAGCTTTAAAGGTAAAAAACTTCAACCGGGAGATATGCTTCCAAAAACCTCTAAAATCGATTTGGTTTTAGGTAATGGTACTAGACCAATTTCAGAATAATATGATAGATTATACCCCAGAGCAGGAAAATGATGATGAGTTATTTGAACATTTCACCTTTACTGCCGAAAAAGGTCAGAAACCTCTTAGAATAGATAAATATTTAATGAATTTTATTGAAAACGCAACGCGAAATAAAATTCAAGAAGCTGCAAAAAATGGCAGTATTTATGTCAACGATATCCAAGTGAAATCCAATTATAAGGTAAAACCTTATGATGTGATTCGTGTGCTTTTCGAGCATCCACCTTACGAAAACTTACTAACTCCAGAGAACATTCCTTTAAACATTGTTTACGAAGATGATGATTTGTTGGTTGTGAATAAAGAACCAGGAATGGTTGTACATCCAGGACACGGAAACTATTCTGGAACCTTAATTAATGCCTTGATTTATCATTTTGATAATTTGCCCAACAATTCTAGTAATCGTCCAGGATTGGTGCACAGAATAGATAAAGATACGAGTGGACTTTTAGTTATTGCCAAGAATGAAGAAGCGATGACGCATCTAGCCAAGCAGTTTTTCGATAAAACGAGTCAGCGAGAATATGTAGCTATTGTTTGGGGAAATATGGAGGAAGATGAAGGAACCATAGAGGGGCATATTGGTCGTCATCCAAAAAACAGATTACAAAATACGGTCTTTTTTGGAGATGATGAAGACAAAGGCAAACCAGCAGTCACACATTATAAAGTTATTGAACGTTTAGGCTATGTTACTTTAGTGTCTTGTAAATTAGAAACAGGACGTACGCACCAAATTCGCGTGCACATGAAACATATAGGACATACCTTGTTTAACGACGAACGTTATGGAGGAGAACGAATCTTAAAAGGAACCACGTTCTCTAAATACAAACAGTTTGTAGATAATTGTTTTAAAATCTTACCACGGCAGGCGCTACATGCAAAAACGCTGGGCTTTACACATCCAAAAACAGGAGAATTCATGAGTTTCGACTCTGAGATTCCTCAAGATATGCAGCTGTGCATTGAAAAATGGCAGAACTATGTGAAGCATCAAGATGGGGAGTAAGAGGTAATTTTATAAAACAGTAAATCATTTAAAAATAAATGAAACATATTATTTGGGTTCTTATATTTATTAGTTGTGGTAGTGAGAAAATAATGATAAGTAATGCAGCTCCAGGTAATGGTTATATTATTTGAACATTTACCTTAATTGATGAGAAACCTAGATAAAATGGATGTGGGTTAGAATACAAACCAGAAGTAAAAAAAAATGATTTTTTAGACGGTTATTATAGTATACATATATCAAGAAGTTTACCTCATCAAAAAGGCGATAATACGAGGGTTTATTTTTTTATTAAAGAACAGAAAGCAGGTAATTATGAATTTTTCAATTATAATTTAGCCATTGTTGGTCTTGGATATTCCAATAGCAGTTTAAAATAAAAAAATGAATTTTCAATTCTGTTTAAAGTTCAAGAAGATTCTATAAATTATATTGGAAATTTTACATTTTATCCTAAAGGTAATGAGAATGGAAATTTATTTGTAATTCAAGATAATTTTGAAGAGGATTTACCAAAATTAAAAGAAAAATATCCTAGAAAAAAATGGAAAATTGTTCAGAATAAAACTTTAAAGCAAGTTGTTCTTAACGAATCTCTTGTTGAATTTAAAACTGATTAACAAATTTGAATTTTTTTCCCACAATGTGGATTATAAATAAACCTATTTTATTAACGACCATATAACAGTTTCCATTCGTTAGTTTATTGAATTATATGTAACTTTGAATCTGTATTTTAAAGCTATATATTAACTATAAAGAGATTCCTGCTTTCGCAGGAAGTGTGTCTATGAAGCTCGTTTTATCACCTGCAAAATCCCTCGATTTTGAAACTAAATTACCCACTAGTAAAACCTCGGAATCTTTGTTTTTATCAGATTCGGAGCGTATTAATAAGTTACTAAAAAAGAAATCTGCCAAGAGTTTGTCGGAGCTAATGAAAATTTCGGATAATTTGGCACATTTAAATTACGAACGCAATCAGGAGTGGCAATTACCTTTTACAAAAAACAATGCCAGACCAGCTGTGTATGCTTTTAATGGCGATGTGTACAGAGGCTTGGATATATATTCTTTAGATGTAAAAAAACTAGATAAGCTTCAGGATACCGTAAGAATTCTTTCAGGGCTATATGGCGTTTTAAAACCATTGGATTTAATACAACCTTACAGATTGGAAATGGGAACAAAATTTCCAATTGGGAAAAATAAAAACCTATATGAATTTTGGAAAAAGAAAGTTACTCAAACTTTAAACAACGAATTGGAAGACAACGAGCTCTTTTTAAATCTGGCAAGTAACGAGTATTTTAAAGCAATTGATACCAAAAGCCTAAAAGTACCCGTTATAGATATCGATTTTAAAGAACTTAAAAATGGCGATTATAAAACCATTGGTATTTATGCCAAATTAGCTAGAGGCTTAATAACACGTTATATTATTGATAACAATGCCAAGACTTTAGACGATATAAAAGGATTTAATTTAGAAAATTACAGATTTCATGGACAACTCTCTAAAGAAAACAGTTTGGTCTTTACAAGATAACGTTCGTACCGAAGACCAACGAAATGCTTTTAAGCCAACTGGTAAAAAACCAAGAAACAAAACGCTTCAATATATATTGATTTCTATTCTAGTGCTTTTTATTGTAAGCTTTCTGTTGCTTCAATTTTACCAGGAAACCATAGAAACCTGCATTACAGATAATTTCTGCATCAACTCGAAAGAAGATGTGTTGTTGTACACCTTTTATGTTTTTGCAAATATTTGCATTGTTATCTTATCTATTGTTGGCGCTTATGCCATAGGTAAGAAACTATCTCAATATATTAAGATTTAGGTTTTACTTTTTTGTTAGGATCTAGTTTGTTTTCAAGGCGTGGACGTTTTTTTATTCGTGGACGTCTAACACCATAAGAACCTCTTTGTATTTTTCCTCGTCTGGTTTTTTTATCTCCTTTTCCCATGCTTTTATGTGTTTTATTTCAGATACTTAAAATACAATAATTAAGCTTATAATTCAAGACATTTATGTTTAAACATTATCATCCATATAAACCATTTATACCAGAGCATGCTACAAAATTAATAGTAGGCACTTTACCACCTCCCAGGTTTACTGTTGGTGATTTAAAACCAGCAGATGTCGATTTTTGTTATGGTAGTAGCGATGGTCAATTATGGAAAATTTTAGATGAAATATTTCAACTAAATCTTAAATATGAAACCACAGAGGAAGCTGTTAGTCAACGGAAAAATTTTTTAATTGAGAGAGGAATTGGAATTTGTGATATCGTTGAAAGTGCCGAACGTGAAAAAATAGATGCTTCCGATTTAGGGATGCAAAATATTATTTTAAGGGATTTAATAGGATATTTAAAACAATTTCCAAACGTGGATACGTTATTGTTTACAGGGGGAAACAGTAAAAATGGACCTGAATATTTTTTCAGAAAACATTTAAAAGACAATCATCTGAAACTGGAATTAATTTCCAATCAAGTTCCAAGAATCCATCAATTTGATATCTTATCGAGTAAAAACAACCCACGTATTATAACAACTGTATCCTTAACAGCACCATCTGGAGCCGCTAACAGAGCAGTTGGAAGCATGCCTTTGTATAAGCAGCTGAAACAAAAAAATCCAGAGTTTAATACCCTGGATTTTAGAATGATGCAATATCGTGAGTTTTTCTAATTTGTTTTTAAAGATTTCTCTAGAGCTTTTTCGCCACCAACAATAGGTAAACTAAGTGTGGTTTTGTCTAAATCAATGGTTAATTCTGTGCCAGGTTTTGGCAAGATGGTGTATTGACTATCACTCGAAAAAATTACCAATCCAATTTGTTGCCCTTTAGGAATTATTTGATCGTCTGGTTGTAAATTGAAAGTGATGCTATAAAATTTCCCTGGTTCTAAAGGTTCACTTTCAGTTAGCGATTTATGGTTTTGAGGATCTGCCCAACCACGTGTAATAATATTGTCTGTAATTTTTGCATCTTTATCTGTATTCCAAGGTAAGGATACCAACCAAACAGATAAATTAGCTGCAGGTTTGCTACTGGCTAAGTTGACGGTTATTTTAGGTAATCCTGAAATGTGTACATCATCAATAAGTGTAGGTGTTACATACAATAAACGGTTTTTAGAACTGTCAGCTTGCGCTAAATCGTCTCCAGAAATATTATAATCGTCTATCAAGGTTTCATGCCCTTGTTTTTTAGATTTTTTAGTGCTTAGGTTTCCTATTTCCAAACCTCCTTTAAGTAAATGCAAAGTAACTTCTGAAGCATCTGGATTTGGATATTCTTTATATGCAGTTGGGTTTTCAGGAGAATCATTCTCTCTTACAATCCATGCTTTGGCATCATTTTCTACACCATTATCTATCCCGTGTAAATAATGCGTAAACCATCTGTTCATCATAGTCATTGGAGGTGGTCCACCATGACCGTTTTGATGATAATATATTTGAGAAGGAATGCCTTGTTCTTTTGCAGCTTCATAAATGCGATAACTGTGTTCTGGCATCACGTTCCAATCGTTAAATCCGTGCGCCATCAGTAAAGCAGCTTTCATGGGTTTCATATGATTTAAATAGTCACGTCCAGCCCAGAAATCATTATAATCTCCAGTAATTCTGTCCAGCCCATTTTTCATTTCGGTGTCTCTTACAACTTTGTTGCTATATGCTCGTTTCGATTCCTCTCCACTGTGAATGAAATCGTATAACACATCAATATCTTCTCCTAAATAACCTCCAGGAGATCTTACCAAACCATTCGATCTGTAATAGTGGTAATAGGAAGTATTTGGCGCAATAGGAATAATGGCTTCAAGACCTTCAACACCTGTAGTTGCAGCCGCTAATGGTAACGTTCCGTTATATGATGTTCCTGTCATGCCTACTTTTCCAGTAGACCAATAGGCTTTTACTTCTTCGTTGCCATCTCTTTCTGTATATCCTTTTGCTCGTCCGCATAACCAATCGATAACAGCTTTTGGAGCAAGAGATTCGTTCTCGCCTCCAACTGTTGGAGAACCATCCGAAAGTCCTGTTCCTGGCGAAGAGGAGTGAACCACGATATAACCTCGAGGAACCCATTTTAATATATGTGAATTTGAAATTATTGGTCGTTCTCCAGTTCTTTTTACTTCTGGATGAACACGTTCTTTAGCAGCTTCACCTAACTCGTGTTTTACATCCCAAAATAAGCCATCGACATCTCTAGCAACTCCAGCAAAATAAGGACTCGAAACATAGATAACAGGTAGTTTTAAATCTTCGGAATCTGTTTGCAGAGGTCTAGTTACAGACACGTGCATGCGATCTAATTTACCATCTCCATCGGTGTCAAATTCGGTTTCAACCCATAAATCATGTCTAATCCATCCTTCAGCATTACTGAATGCTGGAACGATTTGAGCTTCTCCATTTTCGAAAACCGGAACAGCTTTTTCTTGTGAAAAAGACATGGTAACGCTTAAAATAAATAGGAAACTGAATAAAAATCTGAAAGAAGTTTTCATAGTAAAAATGTTCTAAAAGTGAATTGATATTTGCTGCTTACGAAGTTCGTTTTTTTTAGACTCAAAAACAAACTACAGATAGTAATAAGCCCAAGCCATAAGTATAAATTGAAGTGGTAGGCGTAATATTAAAACCCATTTTGGAATACCAGCGCCCGCTTTTTCGCTAGAAAGCATGTAAAAATGAACCAGTAGAAACACAAGTAACATACTTATAATACCATAAATAGCAAACGTTCTTGTTGCGTCAAAACATAAAGCTAGACCTAATAATATTTCGGCAAACCCACTTAATAAAACCATCAATTTATGATTTGGTAGATATTTTGGCATGATGCGCATATACATCTTTGGTTTTATAAAATGCATGATACCGGCAAACACATAAATGGCTGCCATGAGATATAAATGCCAAGGGTTATTCATCTTTATAAACTTTAAAAGTTAGTCCCATTCCATAATTGGTTAAGCCAGCATTCAATAAACTGGAATCGGTAAAATGTCCTTTTTTAAATTGAATCCATTGGTTTCCGTGTAAAAACACACGTTTAATAAAGGTGTTGTTTTCTGGAATTTCGTTGGTAAAAGGAAGAAGAGGCCTGAAATTTGTTGGAATTTTAACTAAAGCTCCGCCAGATTTTATTTCCTTGTATTTTTTATTTGGTAATAATTTCCCAGCATTATCTGCATAACCCAAGACCTGAAGTGAAACAAATAAACCGGAATCTGGAATGTAAATATCGAATGCGGATACATCTAAAGTAAACTGGTCGCCATCTTTTTCGGTAGCTCTAAAAACGATGTTTTGGTAGCTTAAGGGTTTTCCTGGACGGCCATTATCGTTATGGTAGATATTCACTTTAAATAAGGTTGAAAAAGGTTTTTTCTCAGCATTCGATTTATGTCTTTTTTTCCAATCTACCGATTCTAAAGCAATTGGGAAATGAATTTCAGAAAGCTTCTTTAGTTTATCATCTTCATTTTTAAAATACACAGCTATTTCAGATTCTATCGTTGGAAGCCAACATTTGTGATAGTCGTCATCCAAATAAGCTTTTATGGTTTCTTCTTTATATTTTCTGTCCAATTTGGCACGAACAACAATTTCATCCAATTGATCGATATGGGGTTGTAATTCAAGAATCTTTGGTAAATTTTCAGTAGAAATATTTAAATCTTTAAACCCCAAAGCAGAAACAAAAAGCGAGTCCACATCTGGATATATTTTTTCTGTAAAAAGAAACTGCCCTTCATCGTCAGCGAAAACTCCTTGACCATTTCCAAATGAAATAGTAGCATAAGATACCGGATGTTTTGTTTGGGAATCGATGATTTTAGTTTGCGAAAAACCAAAAACCGAAAAAAGTAATATTACAAGAAGAAAGGCTTGTCTGCACATAAATTTAAAGCGACTAGTATAAATGAACTTTAAAGATACAGTTTCTTATGAAACAAAAATGAAACTTCTTGGTTAAAATGACCTTAAAAAAAATCCTACTAATTATATAACTAGTAGGATTTAAAACTTATTTGATGATGATAAGTTATTCCTTGTCTAGATTTTTAGTCATTTTAAAACCAAAAAATAAGCCTAAACCTGCTGTAAAGAAAATAGTTGCAGGATAAACGGCTTCGCTATCTAAAGAGGTATAAGTATCTAAAATGGAAGCTAATAATGTTCCCAGTCCAATTCCCATTAATAATAGCGCAAGGTTTAAAATAAATACTTTCCATATTGGAGCTGTACTTTGTCTGCCTTTCATGAATATGCTCGCATCTGCACCTTTTTCTATAAGTGCTAAACGTTCTTTGTTTCTTGTTGAAAAGAATAAATAAAAAACTCCGAAAATTGCTCCAAATATAATTGGAATGATAATTAATTCTGATCCCATGACTGTTTGTTTTTAATTGATTAAATTTAATGTGTTCATAGCATATGACGACAAGCTTTTTATTATGGTTACAACTTTTTCTAAATATTTTTATTTTTCATCTGTAACCAAAGACCAAAACATGTCGTCTAAAACACAAATGACGACTAACAAAGATCAAAACCAAATCAATCAAGTGCTTGAAGGAAACACCAATGCCTTTGGGGTATTGGTTGACCAATATAAAGACTTAGTGTTTACATTAGCCTTGCGAATGCTTAAGAATAGAGAAGAAGCTGAAGAAGTTAGTCAAGATACGTTTATAAAAATCTTTAAATCCTTAAAGAAGTTTAAAGGAGATTCTAAGTTTTCTACATGGATTTATAAAGTAACTTATAATACCTGTTTAGATAGACTTAAAAAAAATAAAAGGCAGCAGCAAGTTGATTCTATTGATGAGTTTACTGAAAAACATGTATATACCATAGATAATGCTCTTGAAAACATGGTTGAAGCAGAACGTTTGCAGGCCATTCAAGAATGTATAAGTTTATTGCCAAGTGAAGATGGTTTTTTAGTAACTCTTTATTATTTTGAAGAACAATCTTTAACTGAAATATCTCAAATTATTGGTATTACTGCTAATCATGTTAAGGTGAAATTATTTAGAAGCAGACAAAAGCTAGCACGTATTTTAAAAGATAGATTAGAACCAGAAATAATTGCACATTATGAAAAATAAAGAAAATAAACATCTAGATAAATTGGTTGAAGATGTCATGAAGCAAGCTGTTTTAGAATCACCTTCTTTTAATTTCACCACAAATGTGATGCAACAAATAACTGCCGATTCTAAAAGTACATCTACAGTTTATAAGCCATTAATTTCTAAAACGGGATGGAAAATTTTAGTTTTAAGTGTTTTAACGCTAATAGGTTATGTTTTTGTTTCTGGAAATTCGCAAAATAGTGAATGGTTTGAAGCTATAGATTTTAGTGCATGGACTAAATATAATCTCCCCAATTTGTTTTCAGGAATAAAAGTGTCCCATTCCACATGGTATGCCTTAGTACTTTTTGGAGTTATGATTTGTGTACAAATCCCCTTATTGAAAAGTTATTTTAATAAAAGACTAAACCTCTAACAACCCAATTCCAAACAATTTAAAAACATACACCAAATTAATACCAACGCTTCTTATTCTTTCTTGAAGCTGCACTTTTTCGGCCTTTTTTATTTTTGCTATCTGTTTGATTCGATTTATGACTAATTGATTTAGTATTTGGATCTAAAGGATATGGGTGGTTTTCTTCAACAGGAATCTGGGTCTGTATTAATTGTTGAATGGTTTGTACATACGTTATTTCGTCTGCTCCACAAAAGGAATACGACATCCCAGAATTTCCAGCACGCCCAGTTCTTCCTATTCTATGAACATAGGTTTCTGGAATATTTGGTAAATCGAAATTAATTACGGCATCCAACTCATTAATATCAATCCCTCTTGCCGCAACATCTGTAGCAATAAGAATATTTACTTGTCCACTTTTAAACTTTTTCAAAGCAGTTTGTCTATCGGTTTGAGATTTGTCACCATGAAGCGTTTCAACCTGAAATTCGTTTTTTATTAGGGTTTGCTCTAATTTATCAACTCCAAATTTGGTGCGTCTAAAAATTAAAATACTGCCTTTTATTTCGTTTCGTAACAAATGCAAACACAATTCTATTTTATTGCGTTTTGGTACATAATACAACACTTGTCCAATTGGATTAGCTGCAAATAAGCTTTGCGTAATTTCAATTCGCTCTGGATTATTTAATATGGTATTGGCTAATTGTTCCACCTTATAGGGGATGGTAGCAGAAAATAATAAAATCTGTTTTTGTTTCGGACATAAGCTTTCAATATGCTTAACGTCGTCTATAAAACCCATGTCTAACATTAAATCGGCTTCGTCTAAAACCAGAATTTCAACCTGATCTAAATTAACAACTTCCTGTTTCTGTAAATCGATTAAACGTCCTGGCGTTGCCACTAAAACATCAACACCCTTAGTTAAAACATCTATTTGAGGCTCTATAGGAGTTCCACCAAAAATTACCGTTGTACGTAAATTGGTATGTCTGGCATAAGCATTAAAATTGTTGCCAATTTGTAAGGCTAATTCTCTGGTAGGACTTACTATCAATGCTTTTATTGTTTTTCCTCTTTTTGTGGGATCTTGCTTATTGGAAAGCAACTGCAAAATTGGCAAAGCAAAAGCGGCTGTTTTTCCAGTTCCTGTTTGTGCTGAGGTTATAACATCTTTTCCAGCTAAAACAAAAGGGATGGTTTTTTTTTGAACTAAAGTAGGTGTTTTATAACCTTGTTCTTCAATAGCTTTTAAAAGAGGATCGATAAGTTGTAAGTCTTTAAATGACATGCTGATATATTTACGACAAAGATAGATGAATTTTGAAGGAATTAATTTGTGAAAGAGATTTTTTCGTTTTATAAAAAACTTTCGTTTAAAAGTGCTTCACAATACATATTTAATTAAGACAGAGATTAAATAAATCTGATTAAATATTTTATTAATAAACTGGAACAATCACTTTTTATTAGATAAGTAAATCCCTTCTTTCGGACAAAAAACAAACTGTTTCGTACATAGTCGCTTGATTTAATGCTTGTTAATAGCATATCTTTAAATGACTCCAAAGCTGAACCTTCATTTTAATTGGCTTTAATATTTCGCCATTTATTATAAAACAGACAGTCATTTAAAATTTGTAATTACCATTTGCAATCGCTGCAAATACAGCTATTAATCATTTAAATTAAATTATTATGTTAAAAAAATGTATCGCATCAATCACGATGTTAGTCATGGTCTTGGGAGTTTCATTCCAAACCAATGCTCAAGACAAGAAAAATTATACCATGTGGGAAACCGTTATGTTAACTCCAGATCTAGCCAAGCTTAAAGTATTTGGTGAGAATATGAGGAACCACAACGAAAAGTATCATAAAAATGGGCCTTATAAAGCCACTGTTTACACCATTTCAACTGGACCAAATTCAGGAAGTATTATTTGGCAAATGGGTCCAATGATGTTTAAGCACAACGACTCCAGACCAAAAGGAGCTCATGATGTCGATTGGAGAGACAATGTGTTGCCTTATGTGAAAAAAATCGAAACGGTGGAATATTGGACTCAAGATGATGACTTATCCAACACAAGCATGTTTACTGGAAAAACTATGGAATACCCTATTTTATTTGTGCGAATCATGGAAATTGAAGACAACAACCAGTATTTAATGAAGGACTTTTTTAAGAAAGTAAGTGCAACCATAAAATCCTTGCCAGGAGATAATCCTTGGGGTTTGTATTATAATGAATTTATACAAGGAAATCTAGGCCGCCATGTTGCTTCGGTTAATTTTAGTAAAAACTGGGCAGAGTTCGATATTGAAGGACCAAGTTTTATAGAGGCATATGAAAAAATAAACGGAAAAAACAGTTTTCAAGGTTTAATAGATACTAGAGATAATCTGTTTAAAGATACTTTTGATGAAATTTGGGAGTATAACAAAGAGTTAAGTGGCGATTAAGCAAGTAACCAACCAATTTTTATTGATAGAAACCACCTTGATTTTCGAGGTGGTTTTTTAATTTAACGGACATCTATTAGATATTAAAGTGAAAATAAATTTATCGGATATCGTTTCATAATCATTAATATTTACCGATATTTCTCATATATAAAAATATGAAATACATTTCAAATAAATTTTTCGACTATAAAATAGGGCTCGCCGGTGCTGTTTTTATGGGAACAATTGTTTTCTGTATTAATTATTTTTCTACCTACCTTGTTACAGAATCCTTTACGGCTGCTTTAAAACAAGGTATTTATACCTTTATTTTTGGTGGATTTTTAATGAAAGGTTGCGAATACATTGCCATTCATATTAAAAAACGAAACTTAGCAGTAGGGATGGCTATTTTTATTCCAACGGTAATAACTCTGATTCTTACTAGTGTGATGCATTTTTTAAAAGGAACCCCAAAACCACTCGCATCTATCCTTCCTACATTAATGATTATCCCGGCAACTGCAGTTTGGGCTATGAGAAAAAGAAAAAAAATGGAATTTTATAAGGATGAATAGTTGGTATTAAATGAATAAAAAAATAAACAACATATTAAGTACAGGGAATCTAGGAAATCTTGTTTTAAAAAACAGGATTATTAAGGCCGGTTGTTTTGAAGGCATGTCTCAAAATGGAGGTGTTACTCCAGAACTTATTGAACATCATAGAAAGATGGCAGCTGGTGGAATAGCCATGACAACAGTTGCTTATTGTTCTGTGAGTCACGATGGACGTGCGTATGACCATGAAATGTGGATGCGCAAAAAACTTATTCCAGAGTTGAAAAAGTTAACCTTTAAAGTGCATGCCGAAGGAGTTTATACATCCATACAACTTGGACATTGTGGATATTTTGCAAGTAAAAAAGTTATTGGCAAAAGACCTTTAGGTGCATCGCCAAAATTCAATCTCTTTAGAATGTCTTTTGCTAAAAAAATGAAGGTTGCAGACATTGAAGAAAAAATAGCCGATTTTGTAAATGCAACTTCAATGGCTATAGATGCCGGTTTTGATGCTGTTGAAATCCATGCAGGACATGGCTATTTAATAAGTCAGTTTTTGTCTCCTTACACCAATAAACGTAAAGACGAATATGGAGGCAGTCTAGAAAATAGATTGCGTTTTCCTCTTGAAATTATCCATGGCATTCGCCAGCAAGTTGGAGCAGACTTTCCTATTCTTATTAAAATGAACTTGTACGATGGTATCAAAGGAGGTCTAGAAATAAATGAAGCTATTGAAATAGCCAAAGCCTTTGAAACTGCTGGGGCAAGTGCACTTATTCCAAGTAGTGGATTTACATCTAAAACACCATTTTTAATGCTTCGTGGGAGATTGCCAATTTTCGAAATGGTTGCAAATCAATCAAGCTGGTTCATGAAATTGGGATTGGCCTTATTTGGAAAACTCATGGTCCAAGAATATACATATACCAGACTGTTTCATTTAGAAGAAGCTAAAAAGTTAAAAGCTGTTGTAAACATTCCTGTTATTTATATTGGAGGTATTAAAACTCCCGAAGATGTTGAAGTAGTACTCCAATCTGGATTTGATTTTGTGCAAATTGGTCGCGCGTTAATTCACGACAATAACTTTGTGAATAATTTACATCAAAAGTCAAGCAATTTAAATATCTGCGATACCTGTAACCGTTGTGTTGCTGCCATGGATGGAGGAGGGGTTTATTGTGTTTCTAAAGTAACTGGTAACTATATGGAATGATTGATGTTTTTACCTAAATTCTTTATTAATTTAATGGCCATAAATTAGACATGAAACAGGCATAAGTTTTTTAACTATTGTTTCATGATAACTACTATAGAATGCCTTATTCCATAATAATTATTAAATCATCTTGTTTTACCATAGTACCATCTTTTAACGTAATAGATTTAATTTTGCCAGATTTAAATGCTGTAACAGTTGTTTCCATTTTCATGGCTTCAATAACAAATAAAGCATCGTTTTCTTTCACTATTTGACCTTTTTTTACCAATATTTTATATAAAGAACCTTGTAATGGAGCACCAATTTGATTGACATCATCAGGGTTTGTTTTTATGTTTTCTTCTTTAATTATCTTTAAGGATTTATCTAAAACTTCAACAAATCTATTCTCTCCATTAACTTGAAAGAAAACAGTACTCATGCCTTCCTTGTTTGCAATACTAATAGAAAGCAGTTTCACAATTATGGTCTTTCCAACTTCTAACTCAATTAAGGTTTCCTCTCCAGGTTTCATTCCAAAAAAGAAATTTTTTGTAGGTATCAATGCAAGATTTCCATATTGTTTATAATTTTCATGTGCTTGTTCAAAAACCTTAGGATATAAGGTGAAGGACAAAAAATCCTCTAGTTCGATAGCACGAGTAAATCCCTTCTGAAATTTCTTTTTAAAGGCATCATATTCTTCTTTAAAATCTATAGGTTTTAAATGTGCATTCGGTCTATCGGTATATGCTTTCTTGTTTTTTAGAACAATTTTTTGAAGCTTTTTAGGGAAGCCTCCCACGGGCTGCCCTAAATCTCCTTTAAAGTAATTAATTACCGATTCGGGAAATGAGATTTCCCCACCTCTGGTCATGATATCTTCAGGAGTTAAATTGTTGGTTACCATATAAATTGCCATATCACCAACTACTTTCGAGCTAGGTGTTACTTTAATTAGGTTTCCAAACAAAGTATTGACTTCTGCATACATTTTTTTAACATCATCAAATCGGTCTCCCAAGCCTAGAGCAGTTGCTTGTGGGCGCAGATTGGAGTATTGCCCTCCAGGGATTTCATGTTGAAAAACCTCGGCAGTTCCTGCTTTTAAACCAGATTCAAACGGATAATACATGTCTCTTGTGTCTTCCCAAAAGTTTGAAAACTGATTTAAAGTATCCATATTAAAGTCATGCGCACGTTCATGAAATTTCATCATTTCTATAATGGCATTAAAATTTGGCTGCGAGGTTAAACCAGATAGGCCGCCTAATGCCACATCAATCACATCCACGCCAGCTTCAATAGCTTTTAAATAGGTGGCTGTTTGTAATGAGGAAGTATCATGTGTATGTAAATGAATGGGTACTTTTACTGCATCCTTTAAGGCAGAAACCAGTTCTGTAGCAGCATAAGGTTTAAGTAATCCAGCCATGTCTTTTATAGCTATCATGTGTGCGCCAGCATTTTCTAGATCTTTTGCTAGCGCAGTGTAATATTTCAGGCTGTATTTTGTTTGCTTAGGATCCATAATGTCTCCTGTATAACTAATAGCGGCTTCTGCAATACCACCTGTGTTGTTCCGAACGTAATTGATGCTTGGTTCCATGGCTTTTACCCAATTTAGAGAATCGAAAATTCTAAAAATATCTATGCCATTTTCCCAGGATTTTTCAACAAATTTTTCAATTAAATTATCTGGATATGCTTTATAACCCACACCATTGGAGCCACGAAGTAACATTTGTAATAGGATGTTTGGTATTGCTTTTCGTAATTCGCGTAAACGTGTCCAAGGACTTTCATGCAAAAAGCGTAGACAAACATCAAAAGTAGCACCTCCCCAAACTTCCATACTAAAAGTATTTGGATGGTTTTTGGCAAAACTTTCAGCTACTTTAAGCATATCAAAACTTCTCATTCTGGTTGCAAGTAACGATTGATGTGCATCTCGCATGGTGGTATCTGTAAAGTGTATTTTTTTTTCGTTTTTTAACCAGAGACAAAAGGCTTCTGGACCTAACTGGGTCAATAAATCCTTGGTCCCTTTTGGATATGGAGAAGACATGCTGTATTTAGGGACTTTAGCATTTCTAAAGATTTTATTGTCTTCTTTAAATTTTACATCTGGATTTCCATTTAAACTAACTTCAGCCAGATATTTTACCGCTTTTGAAGTTCTGTCTTGTGGTAATTTAATTTTAAATAAGCTAGGCGTGTTTTGTATAAAATTGACTGTAACCTTACCATTTAAAAAGCTTTTATGTTGAATAACATTTTGTAGGAAGTGAATGTTTGTGTTAACACCTCTTATCCTAAATTCTTTCAAGGCTCTAACCATTTTACGTGTGGCACCGTCCAAAGTTCTTCCATGCGCAGAAACTTTTACCAACAAGGAATCGAAAAACGGACTTATCTTATAGCCTTGATAAATACTTCCAGCATCTAAACGAATACCCATTCCTGAAGCACTTTGATAAGTTGTTACCTTTCCGTAATCTGGAGTAAAATTATTCTCTGGGTCTTCGGTAGTTAATCTGCATTGCAAAGCAAATCCATATGTGGAAATACTAGCTTGATCGAATATTTTTATTTGCTCATCTGATAATTTATAACCTCCAGCAATAAAAATTTGTGTTTTAACCAAGTCGAAACCGGTAACCATTTCTGTAACTGTATGTTCTACCTGAATTCTAGGGTTGACTTCAATAAAATAGATATTGTCTTTTGGATCTACAAGAAATTCTACAGTTCCTATATTGTTGTAATTAACTTCTTTGGCAATAGCAAGTGCATATTTAAAAAGGTTTTGTATCACTAAATCTGAAACATTGAATGATGGTGCAATTTCCACTACTTTTTGATGACGACGTTGTACCGAACAGTCTCTTTCATGTAAATGACGGATATTACCATGTTTGTCGGCTACAATTTGTACTTCAATATGCTTTGGGTTTTCCACATATTTTTCCAAAAACATCGTGCCATCTCCAAAGGCATTTAAGGCTTCGTTACTGGCAGAAATAAAATTCTAGTCTAAATCTGTCGCGCTTTTAATAAGCCTCATTCCGCGACCGCCACCGCCAAAAGCAGCCTTTAACATTAACGGATACCCAATAGATGCAGCTTCAGATTTAGCTATTTTTAATGAAGTTAAATTTTTCTTATTGCTTTCAATAATAGGGACGTTGCACTTAACGGCTATTTTTTTTGCAGTAATTTTATCTCCCAGAGCATCCATAATCTCTGGATCTGGACCAATAAAAATAATATTGTTTTCGGCACATCTTCTGGCAAATTGTGAGTTTTCGGCTAAAAAACCATACCCTGGATGTATGGCATCTACCTTTTTGGATTTTGCTAAATCCAAGATCGCTTCAATATCTAAATAAGGTTTTAAAGGCTGGTTGTCGTCTCCTATTTGGTAAGATTCATCCGCTTTATTTCTATGTTGGGAGTATCTGTCTTCATACGTGTAAATTGCTACTGTGGCAATACTTAATTCGGAACAAGCACGAAGTACTCTAATGGCTATTTCTCCTCGATTGGCAACCAGAACCTTTTTGATTTTCATAATAGTAGTGTTTTAATGATGTATCGGTTTTGTTTTGGTAATTTATAATAATAAAATAATGAACGTTACTTTGTAATTCAACACACTCTTTAAATGGACATAGCTGGTAATTTAAAGCGCATAATTTTTAATTTTATTAGAATAGGAAAGGTTTTCCTTTTTCGTGTAAACCATCCAAAGTGCGCTTTTAACATCTTTACACAAAAAATAAACTGCCCCAGGAATATGGAGCAGGATGTTATAAAAGACAGAGGTTTTAATGTTTTTACCTAGGTTTATTAAATATTTTGAAGACATTTCTGTTATAAGAAATGCCGTTTTTATCTTGAATATTAATATTTCACCCATTTCTTAAGTTCGTAATGAGGTTAAAAGGTAATTTGAAAATAAATAAAAAGCAAAAAGATTGGGTGAAAATATATTTTTATTTTATTTCAAAAGTATTGATTAAGATGGTGTTACATGTAAAAGTGTTCATTTATAGCTGTAAATACATGTTATTTCAGGAGTGTCATTTTACCTAAATGGTTATTTTATGACAAGGCATAAAAAAACCACCTACACGCTTGTTAGGTGGTTTGTTTTTAATGTCTGTATGGTTTTAAATTCCATACATAAATTTTCTTATTTTAATAATTCGTAACTGCGTTTAATAAAGTTCGTTAGTTCTTCGCCCTTTAAAAGTCCTTGAGACAATCTGGCTAAATCCAAACTTTGTGTAATTAAACGTTCTTGTTTCTTTTTTGTTTTAGTGGTTAAAATTTCACTTACCAATTCAGAATTTGTGTTTACTACCAAGTTGTACATGTCTGGCATATTACCCATTCCAAACATACCACCACCTCCGGTTTGTTGCATTTCTTTCATTCTGCGCATAAATTCTGGTTGCGTAATCATAAAAGGAGTTGCTTCACTATCCATAGATTCTAACTGTACCGAGAATTTTTCAGCAGGAATTACTTCTTTTAAAAGAGATTCCAATTCGGTTTGTTGCTCTTCAGATAATTTAGAAATCTTAGTGTCGTCTTTCTTAATTAAATTATCTACATGGTCTCCATCTACACGTGCAAAAGAGATGTTTTCTTTAGTAGATTCTAATTTTTGCATTAAATGACTGATAATAGGAGAATCTAACAACAACACTTCGTATCCTTTTGCTGTTGCAGCTTCAATATAACTGTGTTGTGCATCTTGATTAGACGCATAAAGAAGTACTAATTTTCCATCTTTATCTGTTTGATTGTCTTTTACTTTATTGAAAAGTTCTTCATAAGTATAATATTTTCCATCAACCGTTGGGTATAAGGCAAAAGCATCAGCCTTTTCAAAGAACTTATCTTCTGAAAGCATGCCATATTCAATCACTATTTTAATATCGTTCCATTTGGCTTCAAAATCTTCTCTATTTTCATTGAATAAAGATTTTAACTTATCGGCAACTTTTCTTGTAATGTATGAAGATATCTTTTTTACCGCACCATCAGCTTGTAAATACGAACGAGATACGTTTAACGGAATGTCTGGCGAATCGATCACACCACGCAACATGGTTAAAAATTCTGGAACAATTCCTTCTACATTATCTGTTACAAAAACCTGATTTTGGTATAATTGGATTTTATCTTTCTGAAGATTTAAATCGTTGGTCATCTTCGGGAAATACAAGATTCCTGTTAAATTAAACGGATAATCAACATTTAAATGAATGTGGAATAAAGGCTCTTCAAATTGCATTGGATACAATTCTCTATAAAAACTTTTATAGTCTTTATCTTCTAAGTCTGCTGGTTGTTTGGTCCAAGCTGGATTTGGATTATTGATGATGTTATCAACGGTTTCCTTTTCAGGTTTTGCTTCTTTTGGAGCATCTTCTGCTAAAGGAATGGTCACTTCCTTAGTTCCAAATTTAATTGGAATAGGCATAAACTTGTTATACTTGGTCAATAATTCGTTAATGCGTGATTCTTTTAAAAATTCTGTCGAATCTTCAGCAATATGAAGAATTATTTCTGTACCTCTTTCTGTTTTATCGTGTGGCTCTAAAGTGAATTCTGGGCTTCCGTCGCAGGTCCAGATAGCAGCAGGTTCATCTTTATAGGATTTTGTGATGATTTCTACTTTTTCTGCAACCATAAATGCCGAATAAAAACCAAGACCAAAATGACCGATGATTCCGGTGTCTTTTCCAGAATCTTTATACTTGTCTAGAAATTCTTCAGCACCTGAAAAAGCAATCTGATTGATATACTTCTCAACTTCTTCGGCTGTCATTCCTAAACCTTGATCGATAATATGAAGTTTTTTACCTTCCTTATCAATTTTAATTTCAATTTTTGGGTTGCCATATTCAACGGTAGCTTCTCCAATACTTGTTAAATGTTTCAGTTTTAAAGTAGCATCTGTAGCGTTACTAATTAATTCACGTAAAAAGATTTCGTGATCGCTATACAGGAATTTTTTAATTAATGGAAAGATATTTTCTACCGAAACATTAATATTTCCTTTTGTCATAATTTATTGTATTTATCATTCCCTCATTAGAAGGAATCTTATTAATAATCTATTTATTTCTAATGATACTATAAAGTCAACAAAAATGCCAAGTATTAAAAAGTGACAAACTGACACGCTATTCCCACGAAAGTGGAAATCTCATGTAAATACAATTTAAAATTTAGAACTTCTATGAATATTTATAAGATATAAAGGTCAAAATACTATCTTTAAACCTCATACTAATAATGAAATTCTGTGCAGTTAGATTACGATTATGTGATTATTGGAAGTGGTTTTGGAGGTTCTGTAAGTGCTTTGCGACTTTCGGAAAAAGGATACAAAGTCCTTGTTATTGAAAAAGGAAAATGGTTTAAGGATAAAGATTTCCCTAAAACCAATTGGAATTTAAAAAAATGGCTTTGGGAACCAAAAGCGAAACTTCATGGATTTTTTAAAATGACTTTTTTAAATCATGTGACGGTTCTTTCTGGTGTTGGAGTGGGAGGAGGCTCTTTAACGTATGCCAATACCTTGCCAATTCCTAAAAAAGAATTTTTTAACACTGGAAGTTGGGCACATCTAAACGATTGGGAAAACCAGCTAAAGCCGTTTTACGATACGGCTTATAAAATGTTGGGAGCAAGCACCAATCCAAAACTGTACGAATCGGATTTGTTGATTAAAAATCTAGCAAAAGATATTGGAAAAGAAGCTCATTTTGAAGCTACAAAAGTAGCCGTTTACTTTGGTGAAGCCGGTAAAAAAGTGGCAGATCCTTACTTTAATGGTAAAGGTCCAGATAGAACGGGTTGTGTATTTTGCGGTGCTTGTATGACTGGGTGTAGGTATAATGCAAAAAACACCTTAGATAAAAATTATTTGTATTTGGCACAGCAATTAGGAACTGAAATTTTAGCCGAAAAAGAAGTTTTTAATGTATCGGTTTTAGGGAATGAAGATGGTGCCGATGGTTATAAAATAGATTTTAAATCGAGTATAGGAAAAAGCAGTAAATCGAGCGTTAAAACAAAAGGCGTTATATTTTCTGGAGGAGTTATGGGAACCGTTCCTTTGTTATTAAAACTGAAAAAATCCTCCTTGCCTAATTTATCCGATGCTGTTGGAAAAAACATTAGAACCAATAATGAATCTTTGTTATTAGTGACTTCTACAGATAAAAATCCGAAAGACTTTTCCAAAGGAATAGCTATTGGTTCGATTTTACATACAGATAAAAATAGTCATTTAGAACCTGTGCGATATGGTGAAGGTTCTAGCTTTTCAAAAGTCTTGACCATGCCAACCATTCATAATAAATTTATGATTTTTAGATTGTTTGGTATTATAGGTTTGTTTTTTAAACAACCTTCCAGATTTTTTAAAACCATCTTTTCTAAAAATTATGCCCAACGCACAACCATCCTATTGTTTATGCAAACTTTGGATAGTACGCTACAAATAAAATTAGGAAAGTTTACCAAAATGAAAACCGTTAAAGAATCTGGTCCAAAACCAAGTGCGTTTATTCCAGAAGCTATGGAACTAGGAAAACAGGTTGCTGAAAAAGTAAATGGCATTCCTTATGCTAATTTTACAGATGCTTTATTAGGAACTCCAACTACTGCACATATTTTAGGTGGCGCTGTAATGGCCGAAGATGCTCAAGAAGGTGTCATCGATAAACAGAATAACGTTTTTGGTTATAAAAATATGTTAGTTTGTGATGGCTCGATGATTTCGGCAAATCCAGGAGTAAATCCGTCTTTATCTATTACTGCTATTTCGGAACATGCTATGAGTAAGGTGAAACCTAAAACGATCATTTGAAATTATTAAAAAGCTTGTTAAAAAGGGAAGTGTCTATGAAATTCATATTATAGAATTAAAAATTATAAGAATCCTACTTTTAATGATTAAATTGCGAGTCTGATTAAACGACTAAAAATACTTATTTATGTATAATTCGAAAATTATTGGTTTAGGAAAATATGTTCCCAATAATGTAGTGACCAACGATGATTTGGCCAAAATGATGGACACTAATGATGAGTGGATTCAAGAACGTACTGGAATAAAAGAAAGACGTTGGGTAAAACCAGGCTCTGAAGACACCACATCTGTAATGGGTTTAAAAGCTGCTAAGGTTGCTATAGAACGTGCTGGAATTGATAAAAACGATATCGATTTTATTGTTTTTGCTACTCTTAGTCCAGACTATTACTTTCCTGGTCCAGGTGTTTTTATTCAAAAGGAATTAGACATAAAAACGATTGGAGCACTCGATGTCCGTAATCAATGTTCTGGATTTGTGTATGCCTTGTCTGTTGCAGATAATTTTATAAAAACGGGGATGTATAAAACCATACTTGTTATTGGAAGTGAATTACATTCTCATGGTTTGGATAAAACGGATAGAGGAAGAGGTGTTTCGGTTATTTTTGGTGATGGAGCAGGAGCTGCTATTTTAACTAGAGAAGAAGATAATTCCAAAGGAATTTTGTCTACGCATTTACATTCCCAAGGGGAATATGCCGAAGAATTGGTGGTAAAAGCACCAGGGATGGGAACCCGTTGGGTAACAGATATTATTGCTGAAAACAATCCGGAAGACGAAAGTTTTTTCCCGTATATGAATGGCCAATTTGTATTTAAAAATGCCGTGGTTCGTTTTAGTGAAGTTATAAATGAAGGCTTGGAAAAAAACAATCTTCAAGTAAGCGATATTGATATGTTGATTCCACATCAAGCCAATTTAAGAATTGCTCAATTTATTCAGAAAAAATTTAAATTAACAGATGATCAGGTGTTTAATAATATTCAGAAATATGGAAACACAACTGCTGCATCTATTCCAATTGCTTTAACTGAAGCTTGGGAAGAAGGAAAAATAAAAGAAGGAGATACCGTGGTGCTTGCTGCTTTTGGAAGTGGTTTTACCTGGGGATCCGTTATTATTAAGTGGTAATAAGGCCCTAGTTGTTTGCAGACAGATTAATCTCAATAGCGATCTATAAAAATACAAAAAACCCGAAACTGTTATGTTTCGGGTTTTTCTCTACTAACCAATTTTAACTAACACTAACCATAAAAAGTTTTTATAGTTGTCTACTTAAACTTATCACTTACTACTATAGACGCTGAAATGTTGTTTTTATTTCATTGAAGGAGGTATTTAACTATCATTTAACAGTTAAAAATTAAAAACCCAAAGCATCCGCTTTGGGTTTTCTCAATTTAATAGCCAGACTTAACACTAACCATCAACTATTATGTTGACTATTAAATATTTTATAAGTTTATTTTAAGAGTTCTTATTTTGTATTTAGTTTATAGACGCCTATTTTTGAGTATTGTTACTATTTTTAACATTGCTTAACACCATTTAACAGATGAGTAAAAAAACATTAGTGCTTGGAGCTTCCTTAAAAGTTGATAAATATTCAAATATGGCAGTCAACCGTTTAAAACAATCGGGTCATGAAGTTGTGGCTATTGGTTTAAAACAAGGAACTATAGATGGCGTATCTATTGATACGGATTTAATGCCGTATAAAGATATAGATACCGTGACCCTCTATTTAAACCCTAAAAATCAAGCTTCTTATTACGATTATATCCTGTCCTTAAATCCAAAACGTGTTGTTTTTAATCCAGGAACGGAAAACCCAGAATTCTATAATATTTTAGAAATGAACGATATCGATTTTGAAGTGGCCTGTACATTGGTCTTGCTTTCTACAAAGCAGTATTGAAATAGTGATTAAAGTTATGAGTGCCTAAGGTATTTAAAGTGTGCTAGAGTTCTTGAGTTATAAGTGTCTAAAGTATTTAAAGTGCACTATAGTTATAAGTGGAAAACGCTGTGTTTCTCATTGAAATAACACACAGGAGTCATTTTTTAAAAACTAAGCCTTCCTCTTTATCAATAATAACCCAAAAAAGGTTAATAATCCGTTTAGGATTAAAATAAAGAACCCAAATTCAAAACCAAGCCATTTTGCACTAAGTATACTTATCACATAAGATAATATAGGTGAAAGTATGGCTATGATTGGAACCAATTTATCCTTTACCTGCCATTTTGTAAACAAGCCAAAAGCATATAAACCCAATAATGGTCCATAAGTATAGCCAGCAAATACAAAGAGTTTGGCGATAACACTTTCGTCTTTAATGATATATTTAAACGAAATAATAACAAGAATTAAAATAAAAGAAAAAAGTATGTGAATTTGCTTTCTTTTGGTAACCTGTGCTTTTTTGTCTAATTTCTTTTCAATATCTAAAATATCGATACTAAAAGAAGTTGTTAAAGCTGTTAAAGCACTGTCGGCACTACTGTATGCTGCTGCAATCAATCCGATGAGGAAAAACACAAAAACACCAGTTCCTAAATGATTTTTTGCTAGTAATGGAAATAAATCGTCTTTATGGGCATCGATCCCATTTTGCTGTGCATAAACTGTTAATAACAAGCCTAAACATAAAAATATAAAGTTTACAACGGTTAAGACGATGGTAAACCAAAACATGTTTTTTTGTGCATCTTTAAGGGTTTTACAGGTTAGGTTTTTTTGCATCATATCTTGGTCCAAACCGGTCATTACAATAGCAATAAAAGCCCCGGAAATAAACTGTTTCCAAAAGTAGTCGCTGGATTTATAATCGTCGAAAAAGAAAGTTTTCGATAAGTCGCTATCTAAAACATATCCTAAGATGTTTCCTGTATTTAAACCCAATTCATCACTCACAAAATAGATAGTTACCCCAACTGCAATTAACATAAACAGTGTTTGTAAGGTATCTGTCCAAACTATCGTTTTTATTCCAGATTTAAAGGTGTATAACCAGATGAGCAAAACGGTAATAATAACTGTTTGCCAAAAAGCAATGCCAATCTCATCGAAAAGAATAACCTGCAACACATTTGCAACCAAAAACAATCTAAAACTAGCACCTACAACTCTGGAGATTAAGAAAAAAGAAGCTCCGGTTTTATATGAGTAATCGCCAAAACGCTCTTCTAAATACGTGTAAATTGAGGTTAAATTAAGCTTGTAATATAAAGGGAGTAAAATAGTTCCTATAACTAAATAGCCAACTATATAACCCAAAACCACTTGCATATAGCTAAACTGCGAAGCTTCAATCCAACCAGGAACCGAAATAAAAGTCACCCCAGAAAGCGATGCGCCAATCATTCCAAAGGCCACTAAATACCAAGGCGATTGCTTGTTTCCTTTAAAAAATGCATCGTTATCAGATTTTTTCCCTGTGAAATAAGAAATTAAAATTAAAACTCCAAAGTAGGATAAAATAAGTAGGATTATTTGAGTTGCATTCATAGGAAAATCTGTTTCAAGGGTTCAAATTACACGTATTATGTGGCAAATTCCAAATTTTTATCCAAGAAGCTTTTTGTTTTAAAAAGAATCTTAGAAAATTAGTGTAATTTGACCTTAAGTAGTAAATTCGCCACCATGGAATTTTCATCTAAACTTTTAGAAAAAGCAGTCAGTGAGATGTCTCAATTACCTGGAATTGGTAAGCGTACAGCCTTGCGTTTGGTGTTGCATTTACTCAGGCAGCCAGAAGATCAAACGCTTCAGTTGGCTAAGGCTTTGGAGTCCATGAGAACAGAAATAAAATTCTGTAAAAGCTGTAATAATATTAGTGATAATGACATTTGCGAAATTTGCGCAAATCCGCACAGAACACAAGAGATTATTTGTGTGGTGGAAGATATTCGCGATGTTATGGCCATAGAAAACACCAGTTCTTTTAAAGGGTTATATCATGTATTGGGAGGGAAAATATCACCAATGGATGGCATTGGTCCAAACGATTTAAACATTCAGCCTTTGGTTGAAAAAGTAAAACAAGGAATTGTAAAAGAACTTATTTTTGCTTTGGGATCCACCATGGAAGGAGATACTACTAATTTTTATATTTACAAACAAATACAGGATTATCACGTAACAACTTCAACCATTGCTCGAGGGATTTCGGTTGGAAATGAGTTGGAATATACAGACGAAATTACCCTTGGACGAAGTATTATTAACCGCATTCCTTTTGAAGCCTCCTTAAAATCTTAACCACATATCTTGAAGTTATCTGTTATCATATTAAATTATAATGTACGTTATTTTTTAGAGCTCTGCCTAAGAAGTGTCGAAGCAGCCATTACAAATCTGGATGCTGAAATTATTGTAGTGGACAATATGTCTCCAGACGATAGTTGCGACATGGTCAAGCAATTGTTTCCAAACGTAAAACTTATTGAAAACAAGTCTAACGACGGATTTTCTGCAGGAAATAACCTGGGAATAAAAGAAGCTCAAGGCGAATATCTTTGCATTTTAAATCCAGATACGGTGGTTGCCGAAGATACCTTCGAAATTCTTTTAAAATTTGCCGATAACACACCAGATTTAGGAATTTTAGGATGTAAACTAATAGATGGTAAAGGTGAATTCCTGCCAGAAAGCAAGAGAAATATCCCGACACCTTTGGTTTCTATCAAGAAATTGTTTGGTTATTCCAAACCTTATTATGCGCACCATTTAAGTCCAGATCAAACAGGGAAAGTTCCGATGTTGGTTGGGGCCTTTATGATTATAAAAAAACGTATTTACAACGAAGTTGGCGGTTTGGATGAAGATTATTTTATGTATGGAGAAGACATCGATCTCTCTTATAAAATATTAAAAGCTGGGTATCAAAATTATTACAATTCAGAAACTGCGGTCATTCACTTTAAAGGCGAGAGTACCTTAAAAGATAAAGCCTATGCCAAACGATTTAATGGCGCTATGCAATTGTTTTTTGAAAAACATTTTAAACCCAATTGGATTTTTAATACCTTAATATGGATGGGAATTAAAGTGGTTTCTATTTTTTATCCCAAAGGAGAAGAGTCTTTTCATGAAGTTATCGAATACGTTTTTGTTTCCAATAAAAGCAATCCACAGCTTCAAGCTACTTTAAATAAAAAACTAGATACGCAGGCAGCTGTAACCAATTATCTTCCAAATTTTGAATATATTTTAGATACGGATTTTTTAGGTTTTAAGAAAGCCATCGAGATGGTGTCGAAAAATCATATAAAACAGCCTAGTACTTTTAAATTTTTATTGAAAACGTCCCAAGTGGTTTTAGGGAGCAATAGTTCTAAAAGTCGTGGAGAAGTTATTCATATTAAAAATAATTAATTAAAGAAACTGTAATAGATTAGATGAATTTTCATTAATTTTGCAGTCATAATTTAAAAAAATACCTTTCCATTACAGATATGGCAAAATTTGAATTGAAACTCCCGAAAATGGGTGAAAGTGTTGCGGAGGCAACCATTACTTCTTGGTTAAAAGAAGTAGGAGATACCATTGAAGCAGACGAAGCGGTTCTGGAAATTGCAACCGATAAAGTTGATAGCGAAGTGCCTAGCGAAGTGACAGGCGTTTTAGTTGAAAAATTATTCAACGTAGACGATGTGGTTCAAGTAGGACAGGTTATCGCCATTATCGAAACCGAAGGTCAAGGCTCAGTTGATATTGCTGCTCCAAAAGCAGAATCAGTTAAGCAAGAACCCTTAGCTCAAGTGGCTCAAACGGTTGAAGCTGCCAAAGAAACTGTTGCTGCTGTTAGCTCATCAGAAGATAGATTCTATTCACCTTTAGTTAAAAATATTGCTAAAGAAGAAGGAATTTCACAAGCAGAATTAGATACCATTTCTGGAACAGGAAAAGATGGTCGTGTTACAAAAAACGATATTCTAGCCCATTTAGAATCTAGAAAATCTGCACCACAACCAGTAAAAGCCGTTGAAGCTCCAAAAGCAGCTCCAACAAAACCTGCGGCAGCTCCTGTTGTGGCAAGTGGAGGCGACGAAATTATAGAAATGACCAGAATGGGTAAAATTATTGCTCATCACATGGTAGAATCGGTTCAAACTTCGGCGCACGTACAAAGTTTTATTGAAGCGGACGTAACTAAAATATGGAACTGGCGTAACAAAGTAAAAGATGCATTTGCAAAACGTGAGGGTGAAAACTTAACCTTTACTCCAATTTTCATGGAGGCCATTGCAAAAGCTTTACGCGATTTCCCTATGATGAATGTTTCTCTTCAAGGAGATACCATTATAAAGAAAAAACATATCAACCTAGGAATGGCTGCAGCCTTAGGAGATGGAAATTTAATTGTTCCTGTTATTAAAGATGCAGACCAACTTAATTTGGTTGGAATGACTAAAAAAGTAAACGATTTAGCCAACAGAGCTCGATTGAACCAGTTGAAACCAGACGATATCCAAGGTGGAACTTATACAGTTACTAATGTTGGTACCTTTGGTAGCATCATGGGAACACCAATAATCAATCAGCCACAAGTAGGTATTTTAGCACTTGGAGCCATTAGAAAAGTGCCTGCAGTTGTAGAAACTCCTGAAGGCGATTTTATAGGCATCCGTTACAGAATGTTCTTATCGCATTCTTACGACCACAGAGTGGTAAACGGTGCGCTTGGAGGACAATTTGTAAAAGCGGTTAAAGATTATTTAGAAGCTTGGGATTCAAATAGAGAGATCTAAAATCCTTTTGAAAAAGGAATCTTGTGAAGTAAAAATAAGCAATTCACATGTAGATAAAACTAAAAGCACCATCTTCGGATGGTGCTTTTTTCATTTTATTAAAAACCAAAAGCTACATTTAACCTTTATTTCACATAAAAACCCCTTTTTTATTTATTCTCATTACCTTTGTCCAAAATAAATAAACATGCAACTCAATCTTACAAAACCCATTTGTTTTTTCGATTTAGAAACTACTGGAGTTAATATTTCAAGCGACAGAATTGTGGAGATTTCCATTCTAAAAGTACATCCAGATGGGAAAGAAGAACGTTATACACGCTTAGTAAATCCTACCATTCCAATTCCTGCTGAAGTTACTAAAATCCATGGAATTACAGATGCCGATGTAGCAGATAAACCAACGTTTAAAGAGTTGGCCAAGGAAATCCATAACCTGATTAAAGATTCAGATTTGGGCGGATTTAATTCCAACAGATTCGATATTCCTTTGTTAGCAGAAGAAATGCTTCGTGCTGAAGTCGATTTTGATATGAAAAACAGAATGTCCGTAGATGTACAGACTATTTTTCATAAAATGGAACAAAGAACACTTGTTGCAGCTTATAAATTCTATTGCGATAAAAACCTGGACGATGCACATAGTGCAGAAGCCGATACTTTCGCCACTTACGAAGTTCTAAAAGCACAAATAGCTAAATACGACGAATTGGAAAACGATACCAAGTTTTTGGCAGAATTTAGCTCCCGTAAAAAGTTTGCCGATTTTGCTGGATTCCTAATCTATAATAAAGAAGGAGAAGAGTGTTTTTCTTTCGGAAAACATAAAGGCAAACGGGTTGTAGATGTGCTAGAAACTGAACCCGGATATTTTGGTTGGTTGTTAAATGCCGATTTTCCGTTATATACCAAAAAAGTATTGACATCCATTAAATTAAGATCATTTAATAACAAGCTGGATTAACCGGTTTACAGTTTCAGTCTTCAATTATATAACAAATCAACGACAAACAATAATGAAACTTATTTGTATTGGAAGGAATTATACAGATCATATTAAAGAGTTGGAAAACGAAAAACCAACCGATCCTGTTGTGTTTTTAAAGCCGGACACGGCTGTTTTAATGAAGAAACAACCTTTTTTTATTCCAGATTTTTCAAATGATGTACATCATGAAGTGGAGGTTTTGGTCAAAATAACGAAAGTAGGGAAGTATATCGATAAAAAATTCGCCCCTAAATATTACGATGAAATTGGTTTGGGAATTGATTTCACAGCACGCGATTTACAAGCAAAACTCAAAGAAAAAGGTCTGCCTTGGGAAAAAGCAAAAGCCTTTGATGGAGCAGCTTTAATTGGCGATTGGTTGCCAAAAACAGAGTTTGATAACTTAAGCAATATCAACTTTTCACTAAAAAAAAATGGTACAGTCGTTCAAACAGGCAATACCAAGCACATGCTCTGGAAAATTGATGAGTTGATAGAATATATCTCAAAATATTTCACTTTAAAGATTGGAGATATTATCTTTACAGGAACTCCTGCTGGGGTTGGAAGAGTCGATGCAAATGATAAATTAGTGGGATTTATAGAAAACAAACAAATGTTTTCAATAACAGTAAAATAAATGGAAGTAAATTATAAATTATATCGTGTTCGTGAATTGGCTGATGGCGACGAGGATTTTGTAAAAGCTTTGGCCGAGGCCTTTTTAGGTGAAGTTCCTGAAGATGCAGAAACCTTAAAAAATGCTGTCGCAAATAGGGACTATTATTCAACGTATCAAGCTGCGCATAAAATGAAACCAACTATCGATTTATTCGAGCTTGGTGTACTTCATGATTTAATTGAAGTTCAGGATTGGGGAAAGTTTGAAAAGACAGATTTGGATATTTCTGAGGAACTAATCAATGTTCTCCGTGCGGTAGAAAAAGCTTCGAACGAAATGAAAACAGACTTTAATCTGTAATGCAAGCAGAAATAATTACCATAGGCGACGAGATTCTAATCGGGCAGATTGTAGATACCAATTCAGCTTTTATTAGTAAAGCACTTAATGCTATTGGTGTTTCCGTGTATCAAATCGAGTCTATTCAAGACGATAAAGCACATATTTTAAAAGCTTTAAAGGAGGCGGAGAACAATGCTGAAATCATCATCATTACTGGTGGCCTAGGTCCTACAAAAGACGATATCACCAAAAAAACCATTACCGAATATTTTAATGATTCCTTGGTGCAAAGTGATGCTGTTTTAATAAATATCAAAAATCTTTGGCACAATCAAATCAAGCAACCTCTATCTCAATTAAACATCGACCAAGCTTTGGTGCCTTCAAAGGCTCAGGTTTTAATGAATATAAATGGGAGCGCTCCAGGCATGTGGTTGGAACAAAATGGTAAAATATTTATTGTGCTTCCAGGAGTTCCTTTTGAGATGAAAGCTTTAATGGAAGACCTAGTGATTCCTAAATTAAGGGAAGCCTATCAGTTTCCATATATCAAACACACAACTCTTTTAACTTATGGTTTAGGCGAAAGTTCTTTAGCTGAAAGAATTGAAGCTTGGGAAGACAATTTACCAGATTTTATTAAGTTGGCTTATTTGCCAGGATTAGGAAGGGTGCGTTTGCGCTTATCTGCTAAGAACATGGACAAGAACTTGGTTGAAACTGAAATGCAACACCAAATTGATAAGCTATTGCCACAATTGAAAGATGTTTTTGTAGGTTTTGAAGCCGACGATTCTATTGAGGCTGTTATAGGAAATCAGTTAACCCATCTAGGAAAGACCTTGGCTACGGCCGAAAGTTGTACCGGAGGAAAAATAGCCGAGTCGCTCACTAAAATACCGGGAGCTTCAAACTATTTTAAAGGCAGTGTGGTTAGTTATGCTACCCAATCGAAAATAGATGTTTTAAAAGTTCCAAAAGAACTCATTAATAAGCATTCCGTAGTAAGTTCTCAAGTTGCAGAAGCTATGGCACAAAATGTTTTGACCATGTTTCAAGCAGATTATGCCATTGCTACCACTGGAAATGCCGGGCCGGATAAAGGCGATTCCGATGCAGACGTAGGAACGGTTTTTATTGCTATAGCTACAAAAGACAAGGTTTTTTCAGAAGAATTTAATTTTGGAAACCATAGAACAAAAGTAATTAGGAAAGCTGTTAACAAGGCTTTTGAAATGCTTCAAAAAGAAATTTTAAAAAAGTAACAATTTTAGTTTGTTGATATTATAAAGTTTTACTAAATTTGCAGCCTGTTTAAAATCATCTCTTATAGATTTTTAATAAACAAGATAAAATAACAATATTTAAAGTTAGAAGAAATGTCAAGAGTTTGTGAACTTACTGGAAAGAAAGCGATGGTTGGAAACAACGTATCTCACGCAATGAATAAAACAAAGCGTAAATTTGATGCAAATCTTATTAAAAAACGT
>NZ_DATGNO010000166.1:0-22395 GCF_035306705.1 Xanthomarina sp. | reverse complement strand
CCCATCATCACAAAAAGAATCACCAAGTATTTAGAGGCTTCGTATGAAACAGAGCCTTTGGTGGTTCGCATAAACACCTCAATTCCCACAAAATAAGCGCAAGCCTTTAAAACCTCATAAGTCTTTTTATTATCAGCAACTCTAATAATTTGATACAGGAAATAAAAAAATGCTCCAAAAAAATAAAGCTTGGCTAAGCTTGTATTAAAATAAATCAACATTCCTATGGCTGCATGCAACCCGATGGCACTGATGTAGGTAATATTGGTTTTCAACGTTTGTTATTAAGAATTAGTTTTTGTTAAGTTTATATAATTAGTAAAAATTAATAATACGGTAAAAGAGCTTATAAAGAATAATTACATAAACATAGTTCTATAGTTAACTAAAGGAAATTTATAGTGATAACTATTCCCTGTGAGGTATACAACAAAATGGACTATAAAAATTGGAAATTTCGAAGGGCTCTTCTTTAAGAATTTGTCATACACCTTATTCTTATACCTACTAATCAAAAATGGAGTGGCAGAAGGACTGAAATAATAATTTTTAATTTGTTTATCATCTACTATTTCCTTGAAAAAGGAATGATAACTTAAATTATCACGACACTTAAAGACTTCTATTACAGAAAGCGGACAACTTTCAATTCCTGTATTGAAGGTTATACATTTTGAAACATCTATTAAAACCCACTTATTTAATTCCTTGGAAAAAACTTCATTTGTTGCATGACCTCCATATTTCATATCAAAAGGGATTCTCATAATCCCCCATTCTCTCACTAGGATTTCATTTATGACACAGAAATTATTAAAAACTTGAGATATATCACTACACACACCGCCTTTACCGTCGAGCATAGCCTTTAACGCAAGGTCAGAAGGAAGACTTAACCCTGATCCTCCTTTAATATGTTCTCGTAACCAACGAGCAATATGAAATGCCTTCTCAAGGTCTGTGTTTAAATGAACATCCTTAAATATCTTTTTGTTTATATCAATATATATATCAGGAATATCTGCTACCTTATTAAAATCATTATAAGTCTCAGAAGCAACCCCTTCTTCAGAAGAATTCCGTGAAAGCAACCTGAATCTTGTGGAGTACAAAAATGAATGCCGTTTTAATATCCAAGAAATTTTTCTCAATTCTTATTAATTATAATCTAAATTATTTGTTCTGGTTAAATATACCTAAAAATTCTATCCACCACCCTTTTTAACCTACTAATTGTGAATAAATAAACTATTGGGGTAGTAATTTAAACTATCATTAACCCCTTTATTCTATTAACATAATAGCCATAAGTAAACCTTTTCACAAGCTCAGATTGATTAGATAACATAATTTTATATTCTTCATTAGTTAAACCTAATCCTGTTATAATAGTCGACCTAGTTTCTTCTTCTGTTACGGATTGAATTAAAAAGCCGTTACGCTTATCTTTCACATATTGGCCAATAGAAGAAATAGCAGACACCATAGGAATACACCCAAAATTCATAGCTTCAGCCAAAACTTTAGGAAACCCTTCAGAAGCCGTAGTTGGCATTAAAAAGAAATGAGATTGCTTATATATTTTAAAAACATCACTAGTTGGTAAAAACCCATGAAAAACGAAGTCAACACCTGTCTTTAAACTTAGCCCTTTAAAGTAATCTATGTCGTGGCCATCCCCAACTAAATGCACTTTTCCAACCATTTCCAATACTTCTTCATTCAATTGACCAAAAGCCTTAATAATCCGCTCCACTCCTTTTTGCTTTTCCAACCTTCCAACATAACAAAAATTAATAAGTTCCCCCTTTTCTTTCTTTGTTCTAACTATAAATCCTTCTTTAATATCACTATCTACTAGGCAAGGATTCTCAAAACTTAAACAATGAGCTTCCTGATTCTCCCATGCACCATTTATGGTTACGGGCCTACTTTGACGTTTAAGCATATATCGCTGAGCAGCATACCCGAGGGGAGCTGGATGCTGCTTCCAATTACCAGCATATTTAAACCATCCTTTCTTTTTTGAAAACAAGGTCAAATAAGGAATCAAAAACACACCAATACCTGTTGGTGCCCTTAATTGAAAACAATCGGTTTTTGCTAGAACCTGATTCACAGTTCTTATTACGCTAGGAGCAGAAAACAACACCTTTAATTTTTCTTTAACACCTTGACCACCCGTAGGTTTGAGAGGAATAAACTTGATTCTAGCAGTGGAATATGGAAGGGAGCTTTTAGGCGCTTCACAATCATGAAACATAGCAATGTGATAAATCTCGTCAAAAACTTCTGCTAAATGATTTATTTCGGTAATCGTTGGCCCCCAACCAACGATAGTACCATCTGCTAGTTTATAATGTTCGGTATGTGATATAATAGTTAACTTCAATTTTAATCAATTAGTTAAAAGAGTATTATATATTTTTAAGCATTTCTCTACGTAAACAGTATCTGAATAATTTTCAAAAAAATACCTGTGTAATTTCTTAGTATAATCTTCTCTTTGGGTTAAAACATTATGAATACTTGATTTCCAGTTCTCAACATCAAAATCCCTTTGAATTAATTGTGGAAAGTATTGAGCTACATTCTTAGCTACTTCCCCCGTATGATATGCTACAAAAGGCAATTGCATACTTAAGTACTCTAAAGCTACCAATGGCCCAGTTTCTGATGTAGCACAGTGCAAGCCTAGATGATATTTTGAGAGTTCAGGCAAGACCGATTTACAATCAGTTATTATTGTAACGCGATTTCTAACGCGTAACTGCCTGAGCAAAACTAATATTTTATTATAATATACCATATCTACAACCTGTCCATAAATAGTATAATAATAATTATTAGGGCTATCTGCAATGAGTTGACATAAAAATTCATAGTTTTTTTGAGGCCTAAAGTTACCAACAGAAACTATATTAACCTGATTAAATGATAAGTGAGTACTTTGAATTCTTCTTTCAGCCCTAACAATATTTGTTAATTTAATTATTTTAGTGTTCACGCTATTCGCTTTGGCCCAACATGTTAATTGCTCACTAACACCAATATAGGCCTTACAACGTTTTAATGCTTCTTTAATACTTAAAGAGATTTCTTTATCTATATCTATTTTACCAAAATGATCATGAAATACAACAACCTTTTTCTTGTGTAGATTAAGACTGTAAAACAATAAAGATACATATCTCAATACTTGTCTCAAATGTATATGAATCACATCAAATTGAATCAAAATGCGGTATAACCGAATTAAATATAACGGGTTATATTTATTTTTACGACGCAGATAAATTAATGGAATAGCTTTATTTATATAACCGTCCAATTGTCCTTCTTCTAATAAACATACAACAGTAACGTCACAGTTATTTTCATATAATAAATTAGCAAGGTCTACTAAAACACGTTCTGCTCCACCTACATTTAACCGATCAATTACCTGTACTACCCGCATTAATCTATGGTTTCAATTAACGGACCACAACTTAGCTTATCTGAAGCCAATCTCCACGATTTATTAACCTGAAATAAAACAACTGGCATAAAAAACAGGAATAAAATCGCTCCCAATATTGTATACATTCTATGTCCTTTAAATCGATATGGCATGATGGAAGTAGGAATAGTTTTTAAAAGACCTAACCTAGAATTATAATTTCCAAAATATTTACGATGAAAATATAAGACACTAGGTATTGGTCTAGGATCTAGCCAATTTTGAGATCTAAACGCATCCCAACTCCCCATTTCCCGTAAGCCTCCGGTTCCTACCTTCAGATGTAGTCGTTTTGCATAAGGGTTTGAAATATTCAAATAGCCTTCCAAATAAGCCCTTAATCCAAACTCCCCATCGCCCATACGTTGTTTTTCAAACTGCCTATCAAACAAACCTAATTTTTTAAAAACAGATTTTCGTATCAGAACATTGCCGGTATCTAGTTGATCACTCACTCTAAAAAAGTTATAATTTGCTGGCGTTTTTGCTCCAACTTCAGAGATAGACACCCCTGAAGACAAATCAGACTGAAAATAATCTAAACACTTTACATGACTTAAAATCCAATCTGGTGCTACACGACTATCGTCATCAAAAAGCAATATATACTCCCCCTTAGCTATTTTAATAGCCGTATTTCTGGCCAACCATAAAGCTTTTTCCTCTTGACGTATCAATTGAAGCTTTAAATCAAACGCCGTATAAAATGCAGGCTGGAAAGGTTCGGATTGATCTACCACCAACACTTCAAAATTTTTGTACTCCTGCTGCTCTAAGTCGCTAAGAACATCTTTTAAATAATCATAGCGATTAAGGGTAGGAATAACAACACTTACCAACGGTTTCTGTAAAATTAAAGTAGACGTACACTCCTCCCAAGTGTCATATTTTAATGCCTGACTAAAGGATATTTGTTTTACATTTCTACTTTGAATCCAAGCTTTAAGTTCTTTTACTGGATTATTAAATGCCATCAACCGTAAACACAGCACATAAAAAACCCAAACCTTATGAAAGTATTTACGAATAAACCGGTATTCATCTTCTATCGGCACTTTCTCAAAAGAACTATAGGTTTCAGATTTTCCTATATACCCTTTATGAATGGCTTGCCATGAAAGTTCATATTCCATCCCTATATCACTTGTAAACCTCGTATCTAGTTCAAGTTGTTCCACTATTTCTTTTGGAAGATATTTTATTTTTGGAAAAACAGAAAAACCATCTTTCTTAAATATCTGAAAATAATGTGTGGGTTGAAGGTATTTTAGAAAAATGAAGAGCATTTATAAAAAATTATTAATATCAAATTACATTAGAATATAAATAACAATACTATAAACTTCAAATCTTTAATACTAATAAAACTAAGTTTATTTTGTTTAAGTTTCAAATTTTAATATTCGAATAAAATTAAGAAACATCCCTAATTTCTACTATTAAATTTTAGTGTCACCCCATTTTCCTTAACTAAGTATTTGAATAAAAAGGCGTAGGAATTAAATGAGGTTATTGAATTGTAAATTAGGAACATTATTTATCAATTGATTTTTTTTCAGCCAAAACAATGGTCCATGGAATTGGAGATTCTACAGCCACTACTTTCCCAAAGTTCTTTTCAATCAAATTTATAAGAGATTTTTGTGACCAATGGTTTAAATGGCCTGGTGTATTCCCTAAATGATTTAAATACTTGAACCTACACATGTTTAAAAAACGCCAAAGTGGCTCACGAGGCACCCCTAAAATTAGGTATTTTTTTGACACTCTTTTTATTTCTGCAAGTGCCACTTCAGGAAAATCTAAATGCTCTAAAACTTCTAATAAAAAAACCAAATCTACACTAGAGTTTTGGTATTTAAGACTGTACACACTTTCTTGGAAAATGGTAGAGCTAGGATTATTTCGTTTAGCTAACTCAACTAAATGATCCACATACTCAGAGGCTGTCAAATTGGGAATCGTTTTTCTAAGACGCATGGTAGACCTTCCTTCTCCAGCTCCTATTTCATGAGCAGATTCAATTTTGTTAGCTTTTAGAATAAGTTTATCAACAGATTTAAAATAGCTATCTACTAAATATTTAGATATAAAACTTGTATTCTCATATTTCCCTGAAAAATCTTCAATTTCTGGAGTAGCTTTTAAATTTGAATAATCGATCTCTTTCATATATAGTTATTATTTCATTTTTAATATCACCACATTTAAAATTTCTGAAACTGAAATTACACAGAAAACTTTAAGACGGTTAATATTCGTATAGTCCAAGGTTATTTATAAACAAAATATTTTGAGATTAAAAACCTTAAAGGAGCTAAAATAGCTATAGTAAAAGCTGTTGATAACAAATAATTCACATTTGAGTATAAAAAAAAATTGTACAACAGATTACTTACTACATAAAAAAGAAAAATCGATAAAATAAATTTAATTAACTTTCTTTTTTCATGCGAGGTTTTGAATAAAAACTTTAACTGTATGGAATATAACAATAAATATGCTACTCCATAAACCAAAAGAAAAGATAAAGATTCATTAACCTTAAACACATCTACTAGTGTATATAAAAAACTAAATACAAATAGATAGCTAAAAACACTAATACATATATATCTAACAATTTGTGATGTTAATTCTTTATCTCTAATTTTCAAAATACGACTTTTTAAGGTAGTACAATATCCTTTCTTGATTCTTTCTCATTCTTCCTAAAGAATCTGCCATAAAGGCAAAAATAGCCAAGACAACAGACATTCCTACAAGAGACAATCCTATTATACCAAAACTTTTATAAGGACTGATAGTATTATTTACAATCCAGTGTATAAGTGTAAATCCACCTAAAAGGAGTCCAATTCCAAAAATAAATCCAGAAACAATTAAAAAAAACTGTAAGGGTTTATAATCTTTTAAGCAGCGAAATATTATAATTGATGTTCTAAACGCATATGCAATAATACTATCTGCTATCCGAGAAACTCTTCCTTCAAAATACTCAACCCGTACTGGGATTTGCTTTACGGACAAACCTTTATCTAACAAATCTAAAATAGTTTCATGAGTATAGGTAAAGCTCCCTTGTAAGTTAAGATTTAGCAGCGCTTCTTGAGAATAAGCTCTAAAACCACAGGAAGCATCTTCAATTTTAGTTTTACTAATAAATGACACTATCTTATTCACTTGTTTATTACCCCAATATTTTATTTTAGGCATGTTTTCAGGTCTGTTTCCATGGAACCTATTACCTATACAAAAATCAGTTTTATTTTCAATAATTGGTTGTATAAAATCATTTATTTGGTTTACATCAAATTGTCCGTCCGCGTCAATACTAACCATAACTGATGCTTTTATCTTTAAAGCATAAGTCAGTGCTGTCTGGAATGCTTCTCCTACGCCTTTATTTCTATTATGACTAATTACTGTTGCTCCCGCCGCTTTGGATTTATTTTCAGTATCATCCGTACTCCCATCGTTGACAACCAATAACTCCACCGCATTAAAGTGTTCATAATTTGCAGGAATCGATTTCAGTACATTGTATATCGTTTCAGCCTCGTTTAAAGCTGGCATATAAATTAAAAGCTTATAGGAATTATAGTCCATATTTGATTGGGTATATTATAAATATTTTTCGAAAATTATGAGACTTATCCTAAGTTCATTTAATATATAGATAAAAGCCATAACATACAAAAGATTAATAAAATATATGTTTTTTACTTTAAACTTTTGAGTTAAAAAATAGTATCCCAAATAAAACCCTGGGATTAAAGGCACCCAATATCTACTAAATCCTGTGCCAGCAGCAACAAAGCCTAACATGACCAAACAAATAGATAAAAATAGTATTTTCACCCCCTCGGTATTTGACTTCCTATTAATATAACCATAAATAAATGCCGAGATTAGTACCACACTCAACACAAAGTTTCTAATGCCGGTAATTGGAATAAAAACAGATATAAATGCAGGAATACCGTTAATTCTACTCACCTCTTGATGTTGTATTAGCCCCAAACCTGCCTTAATATTATAAAACAAGGAACTTTCCTCTTTAAATCTACTAAAATAGGTAAGGTTACTCAGGTTGTTTGATTCTATATGATATACATACTTAAACCACACTATAAATGGAGTTAAGCATGCAAAACAGTAAAATAAAGCCTTTTTTAAGTCCAATTTTTTATATGTATAAAGCTTATAAAGATTGATCAACACAACAACTCCCAAAACAGCATACACATGTCTTGTTAGCGTTAACACCGTAAACAGAAAAATCATCTTTCTAAAGTTGCTAATATTTGCTTCTTTTGTTGAATAATATAAAAAGCCCCAAAAACAGAAAAACAGTAATGCATCTGGATATAAGGTTGGAATAAAACTTATAACTACCTGAGTTACTAAAGTCACAGAAATAATTGAAATAGAAACTTTATGGTCTATCTTATTTTCTCTAAAAAATAGATATCCGAAATAAAGTCCAATTAAAAACAGTGAGGCATTAAAAACCTTATTTAAAGCAAAACCTAGTTCAGGAAAAGAAAGTACTTGAAAAAAAGTGAGAATAAAGGGGATAATTGGTGTAAAAGTAGATGGAGAATCATTTTGATAAAACCTACCTTCTAAAATATTATTTGATATATTCAAGTAAGTTATTTCATCTCCTGCTAAAGGAAGTATGAATGACCGTAAGATAAAAATTACTGCAAAAACAAAAATGACGGCAAATATTTTATTCTCCTTAAAAAAAATTAGTTTGTTCATATTTCAAGATATTTTTTACCTCTTGATTAACAAAATCAAATATATAAAAACAGTTGAGGGTAAGGTGTAAAAACAATAGTAAGTTACTTATAAATACATAAGTCACTTTTAATCAAACCTTTACAAAAACCTCCCAACCTTAATCGATCTTCCCATAAACTTCTATTAGCTTGCTGTAAAGCTAAAAAATCAACTTCAGTCATACTATCATGAAACTGTTTAACTTTTTCAGCCACCTGAAATCTATCCTTAAACTCCACCCATACTACATGCTTTTTCCAAGCAACCATACTATCTAAGGGTAAAGCGCAATCGGTATTTATAAAAATGGGTATGCGCCCCATAGCTAAAGCTTCATAAAATCGCACCGAAAAATTCCCTGCTCCTCGTACACAAACTATATAATCAGAGTCTTTTAAGTTATTATAAAATGCTAAGGTAGTTTCGTGGAAATCCTTATTACTAGTCACTCCTGCTCTGTATTTTTTCCGAAAAATAAAATTGCAGACAACTCCATCCGCCTCTTGTAAAACGTTTAATACGGAAGCTCTTAGATATGATGTAGAAAGAATTTGCTGAGGCTCTTCTTTAGTAAGTTTAAAGTAATATTTTAAGTTTCTCAGGCTAGTTTTTACTACTTCTTTAATAGCATTAACACGCGAAGCATTGGCTTGACCACAAAAACCAACAACTGCAAACTTTTGATAAGGCCTAAGGAATATTTTATCACTACTAAAATATTTTTTTAAAGGATCTTCTATAAAAGGAGGAATACAAAACTCGTGATTTTCAAACTTAGTTTTATACCCTCCAGAACGAAGAAGTATGACATTATTAAAACTTGGAACTTTAACCCCAAAATCACCAATATTAAGGGCAAGAACCTTTTTATTTAGCTGCCCACATTCCTTAATAAAAGATACCGCCAGGTTTTCTTGTTTTGTTTTTACATAATAATTCCAAGCCATTGGTAATATGACGATATCTGCTTCTTCCAGAAATTCTGTAAAGGTAAAATCTTGTTCCGAGACCCCGTATATTTCCTTTCGCTCCGTATCTGTAAACGATTCGCTTTTTATAAATGGCTTTAGCAGTGGAAAAACCATGCCGCGATAGGCCGCATTATAATGTGAGGGTGGAAAGTATAATTTCATGCAAAGATAAATAGCTTGAATGCGTTTGTTTTAATCAAAAATAGTGATTATTTATTTTAACAGGGTCACTTGAAATAAGTCGCGCGCTTACAAATGCTAAATCGCGTACAAAAATGGTATTAAACTGTTCCTTATTATAGGTTTCTAATTCTTTAAGTCGTCTGTTTTTAGGTTCATATCTATAAGGTTTAAACCCATACGATATAACTTTTTCATATATATACTGATCCTCAAACCCATAGACTTTCCCAGAACTATTTAACTCTAAGATTAAAACTTTAAAATCAGGATTCTCTAACATTTTAACTGCTCCCTCTAAAGCATAGTTCTCATAGCCTTCAACATCTATTTTTAATGCAAGAGGAACTCTATCTTCTAAAATGGAGTCAATTGTTTCTACTTTTACTGCAGTCGAGTACGTGTACGATTGATCTACAATCCTATCCATAGTGCCACGATCTGTAGAAAAATAAAGCATCCCGTTTTTATTTGAAACACCTATATTCCTAAATTCTATTAAATGCTCTAAATTATTTAAAGATATGTTTTCCTTTAATTTATTATAAGTCGCCGGTACGGGTTCAATTGCCAAGGATAATGTATTATTCACCCCAGCCATCAACAAAGAATAATGGCCTACATTGGCTCCTATATCAAGAAAAAAATCATTTTTATTTAGCAAGTGAATTAAAAAAATGGATTCTTCAAATTCAAATAATCCATAATAAATGTTCCCAACAATCCCAGCTTCTCCTTTCCTGGCAATAAATTTCAAATCACCAACCCATTTATAAATCATTTTTTTCTTCCATTTAATCATAAAATGAAAATAAATATAGCGCCATAAGGCATGATTCTCATGACCTTTTGTTAAAGGATGCTTGGAAAATTGTTTGTACCGCTGTTTTATGCGTTTTGGGATTTTAATCATTAACTTTAAATTTTAGACTATATCTACGATAATTAAATAACAGCTTTCAATTTTCAATTTCAAATCTAGCATCTAACATTGATGCTTATTTTATGTCAATTTATATAAAATTCATCAAAATATTGTTTCTGATGCTCGAAATTAAAGGCTGCTCTAACACGTTCTATGGATCGTTCAGCTAGCGCTTCCTTTTCATGAAATTCTAAATTAGAAATATCAATTATGGTTTTTGCCATCACTGCCACATCATAAGGCGCTATCAGCCAGCCTGTTTTTTTATCATCAATATTTTCAGGAAGTCCGCCAATCTTAAAGGCCACACTAGGTATTCCTAAAGCCTGTGCTTCTAAAACCGCATTACAAAAACCTTCATTTAAACTCGTTTGCACATAAACATCACAATCCTTTAAGATATTTAAAGTTTCTTTATGCGAACATTGTCCTTTTAAAATTACTTGCTGTGTTAATTCTTTGTCGTGAATATGATACAAATAACGTTCTGTTTCCGCATTTTGCCCCGAACCTATAATTAGCCATTCAAAATTAACATTAGCCAATTTTAAACAGTTGGCAACTTCTAGTAAATAATTAATACCTTTTATCCAATGCAGCCTAGCAATGGTGACGATCTTGATGGTCTCATACGAATCCTGAATCGTTCTATTTGGCAAGTTTTTCAAATCAACTGCTGGAGTTATTATTTGATAGGGTACACTTTTAGGTAATCCTAAAAACCAGCCCTGCCTCAACATATAATGAGATATCGCATGAACCTTATCCACGTGTTTCCAAAGCAATTCATAACAACCAGGATGTTTTAAAGGATAGACATTAATATCATACCCTCTAAAACTCACCGCTATTTTGGTTCCTATAGCTTTTGCTACTAACTCACGCTCTAAGGCCAATGTAGCAAAGCCATAATGCAGCCAGTCCCCTTTAAATTTCAGTAATTCGGAGTTCAAATATATTTTTTCTAGAGTTCGCTTAATGGTACTACCATGTTGTCTTTCTAGTTTAAAGTAGTTCCTCACTGCTTTTATATGAGCAAGTAACTGAAATCCTACCAAACCCATCTTGAATAACTGTAACAATAAGAATCTATGAACCTTTGGATTTTTAATATGTTCACAGCCTTTATAGTTTTTTTCAGTTGGGCCTGTAAATAAGATGACCCTATGTCCATTTTCCTGTAAGCCTTTGATTTTAGAATTAAAAAAGGTTTCAGAATACCCTGGGGTTTTGGAAAGTATAATTCCTATTGTCATTCTAATTATTATTACTTTTCAGTTTCTTCATTTGACTTGCTAAATCTAACGAAAACTTTTTTCCTGAAGCAATGGTTAAATGATTTCCATCTGTAAATTCATACTCGTTGTTAAATGGCATCATGTTAATATAAGGTATCTGGTAGTCCTTAGCTAAATTTTCTATTTTTTCATCAAAATTGGGAATCAATTCATTTTCAACCTCTAACATCGCCTCTATTACAGGTATTCTCACCAAATATACATCCCCTTGTTCTTTAAATAAATTAATTGTTTTAATTAAATAGTCCCATCTATATTCAGAAATCCCATTGTACTTTACTAATCTATTTCTATAACTTTCAATTTTATTTTTTGTTCTAAATTCTCTAGATATCATGTCAGATTCTATAGTTACTTCCAACCAACCATTATCCTGCACATAAAATGTTTGATACATGCCTTTACGTTTTTTATTCCTGATAATAGCCTCGTTTTTAGGAACAAAAGATTCAAGAAGGTATTCTATATTTGGATTCATATTAACAAAATTTGTTTTGCCAATAAAGTCATTATCTTCTGGATACGGAGTTGTATTTGTGTGTGTGTTAACTTATTTTCAGATAACGACCAAGGCGTTACAGCAATTATAAAAACACCCTTCTCCTCTTTTCTTTTAAGCTTACTTAAAATACTCGTATAATATGCTTTGCCATACGGTGATGCAGAAATGGTAAACCCATAATTATATATGCTATTTGAACCATAAACAGAATCTATAATATTCGGATGTATTCCTTGAGCTGCTCTGGATGACCCTACAATAAGTGATGTCTGTTTTTGCGATGACAACTTCTTATAAAAGGCATCGGTTGTACCATCCGCCATACTAAAAACTACAAAAAAACTAGCTATTAGCACAAACAAAAACAAGCTTGTATTTACTAAAAATCTTTTCATTAAAATTGAAAATAAATAAATTCTTGGGTTTTACCGCCATATAAAAAAATAACCATAGCAATTATATAATATATTAACAATCGAATAAACCTAGGGTATTTAACCCATAAACGTTCTATGGCATATAAATGGCGTCGTCCAGCCCATTCTATCCCGAGGAAAATTAGTAAAAAAACAAACACATCAGTTGGTCTAACTTGAGGTAATGTAAATAAGGACAAGTTTAAGGTTCTAGAAAGGAAATTAAGTGCCATAGTCACATCTTCTGCTCTAAAAAACACCCATGCTAACACAGTCAAGCTAAAAGTTATAGCCATTTGAATTAACTCCTTTATGTTCGGAAATATACTATTTTCAGCAACGACGTTGGTATAGAGACGATTTTTATTCCTTAGTAGTAAAGGTAAGAAGTACACGGCATTTAATACTCCCCAAACGATAAAGGTCCAATTAGCACCATGCCAAAAACCGCTCACAATAAAAATAATAAATACATTACGAACCTGATTCCATTTACTACCTCTAGACCCTCCTAAAGGAATATATACATAGTCTCGAAACCAAGTGGACAGCGAGATATGCCAGCGTCTCCAAAACTCAGCTATATCACGTGAGAAATATGGTGTAGCAAAATTCTGCTTTAAGTTAAACCCAAAAAGCCTAGAAGTTCCTATAGCAATATCTGAATACCCTGAAAAATCTCCATAAATCTGAAACGCAAAAAACACTGCTCCCAAAACCAAGGTACTTGCAGAATAAGTTTCATAACCATTAAAAATGGTATTTGCAACGTTGGCACAGTTGTCCGCAATGACAACTTTCTTAAACAATCCCCAAAGAATTTGTCGTAAACCATCAACGGCTTTAGTGTAATTAAACTGTCTTTTCACATAAAACTGCGGCAATAAATTTGAAGCACGCTCAATGGGGCCGGCTACTAATTGTGGAAAAAAACTAACAAAGGCTGCAAAGGAAATGAAATCCTTAGTAGGTTTCAATTGGCCGCGGTAAACATCAATAGTATAACTTAAGGTTTGAAAGGTATAGAAGCTTATTCCTACAGGTAAAATAATATTTAAGGTATTGGGTTGAATGTCTTGACCAAAAAATGAAAAGGCTTGTACAAAATTGTCTACAAAAAAGTTATAATATTTAAAAAAACCTAATAATCCAATATTTACAAAAATGCTCGTCCATAAAAGAGCTTTTCTGTGATTTTTAGAATCTATTTTTTGTAACAATATACCAATCGCATAATCGACTATGGTACTGAACAGGATTAAAGATAAAAATCGATAATCCCACCAACCATAAAATACATAACTAGCGATGACAATTAATGCATTCTGATATTTTAACTGATTATTTACAACAAACCAATAGAGTATAAAAACTATTGGAAGAAAAATCGCGAAATCTAAGGAGTTAAAAAGCATGTATCACGATTTACTAAGGAGTTTAAAATATAATTCCTGACAATTATTTACTTCTTTGTCTACATGGTAATGCTTAAGCACATAGTCTCTAAATTGGCTTCCAATCTGTGTATTCATCTCTCGGGTATTGGAGCAACAAGCTAATAATGCAGAACACCATGCGTTGACATCTCCTGCCTTAACCAAATGTTCTGGAAAAGGTTGCAATTGATCTTTTATTCCTGACACATCAGAACCTAAAACACTCTTTCCACTCGCCATTGCTTCCAATAAAGACACTGGAGAACCCTCTCTTCTTCCTGAATTAAGAGTAGGTAAAACCACTATTTCAGCCAAACTTAAATAATCTTGTACGTTATTTTGCTTTCCAACAAATAATACTTGATCATTTAAACCTAAACTAGTTGCTAACGCAATCATTTGTTCCCCATAGGGATTATTGTAATCCCCTACAAACATTAACTTCCATTCGTAACACTCTTTATAAATCATTTTAAAGGCTTGTAGTAGAACTTCAATCCCTTTTACCGGTACCAAATTAGCCACACACATTAAAATACGTTGATCTAAATTTAATTGCCATTCTTGCGCTACACTTAAATTTTTCTCTAGCGGCTGAAAGATTTCCACATCCACCCCTCTCGGAATCAAAACCGTTTTATTTGAATTCTTAAAAAACTCTCTTTTCATATCCGTATTCTGAATTGCTATGGCAGTTGCTAAAAAACTTCTTAAATACCAAGCATTTTTAGAAGCGCCACCCCAATTCATATTCTTTTTGGTATAAACCCATTTAATCCCAGCCATTTTTGCCGCTAAAGGTTCAGAATAATCAGCGGCATAATGAAAGCTATGAATGATGTCTGGTCCAATGGCTTTTAGTTTCTTACTAATCTGATAACAAGAAGCCAAACCTTTAACATAAGGCTTCATGTTTGTGGTATATTGTATAATATGAATAGGTATCCCGGAGGCCTCAACTGTTTTAAAAAATCCCCCACGCCTGTGCATACAGGCGATGTGAACTTCAAAAATATTAGGGTTTAATCTTTTAGCAACGTGAAGTAAGGCCTTGCCACTACCGGCTGTATCAAAATTTGGAATGGTAAATAAAATTTTAATCATTTAAGTAAGGCATATAAAGTAAATAAAGGCCATTTTAAATCCTGCTTCTTAGTAGCATGTTGCTGTAACATATGTTCTATGGCACTGCGTTCAAAACCAAAATTCGTTAAATCAGCATCCAATAAACGCTCTGTAAATAGCGATTTTAAATCCTCCCGAAGCCAACCACTTAACGGGATGGAAAAGCCCTTTTTCACAGTTTCTATTGGCACGGATGGAATACGTCTATGCAAAACATTCTTTAGTACTTGTTTACTTTTGTTTTTACCATAACTCAATAAAGGGTCTATTTGTAAGCTAGCTTCAATCATCTGTTTATCCAAAAAAGGAACACGTACTTCCAAACTATTTTCCATACTGGCTAAATCTACTTTTCTTAAAGTTTTTTGCATCATCCCATAAAACTCCGCATGTCGCATATGTTGCAATAAGACCCTAACATCTTTGGAGTTTTTATAATTGTACACCTGGTAAGTTTCTGGTAAAGAAATATCTTTCAAATCAGGTGCCAAAGAATTTAACCACTCTTTTCTAAATCTAGAATGTAATCCCTGTTGTGCATTAGCCTGACTAGCTGCCAAAAGCACCGCGTTCAGGTTTTTATTGCCACTTACATACTTATCTAAACCATATAAACCCTTACGAATTAAACTCGGGTAATGTTGGAACCCAATATTCTTACCAATGCTCCAAAACCGTTCATAACCAAAAAACAATTCGTCGCCTCCGTCACCACTTAATACCACCGTAACTTGCTTTTTCGCTAATTTAGAAACCAAATAGGTAGGTAAGATACTAAAATCTGCCATAGGCTCGTGTAAGGCTTTCATCGCTTCATCCCAATGGGAAAGCATATCTTTAGCATTTAAGCGCCAAATACTTTGTTGCAAATCTAAAGCGCCCGCAAACTGCTTAGCACGTTCAGATTCGTCATGTATTTTACTATCTGAACCTATTGTAAACACCTGTATATTATCGCGAAATTTCTTTAAGGAACTAATAATTAAGGTTGAATCCACACCACCGGATAAAAAAGCGCCTACCGGTACGTCAGAAAGTAATTGATTTTGCACACTATTATCTAGAGTTTCTCCAATAAAAATTTCTGCTTCCTGAGCGTTGACAATATAATTTTCTTGTCTAACTGGTAACTCCCAATAACGTAAGTGCTTTTTTACACCGTGTTTGTTAAAGGTAATTATTTCACCTGGCAAGACTTGAAAAGTATCCTCATAAAGCCCAAATGGAGCTGGCATGAAGTGTTGCTCTAAGTATAATTTTAAAACCTGCGAATTAATGGATTTACCCGAAAAGGAAGGATGCCCTATAACTTGATCATATTGACTGGCTGCTATTAATGTCTTACCATCCCAGCCAAAAAACAACGGCTTAATGCCTGCAAAATCTCTAATCAAACTTAACTCTTGAGTTTGATGATTATAAATCACTATTGCAAACATGCCATTAAGGGCTTTCACCGTTTTTTCTATCCCCCAAGCTTCTAAACAAACGGTTATGGTTTCGGTATCACTACGCCCCCTATAACTAGTATGATTAATTTTATTTCTTAATTCTAAATGATTATAGATTTCACCATTAAAAACTATGCTGTATTTTTTATTTGGACTCTGCATCGGTTGCTCTCCTGCTTTGGAGGTATCCATTATAGACAACCTATTGAAGCCCATTTGTACATGCGGCTCTATCGAGACATATCCACGACTATCAGGTCCACGTTTATGTGATAGCATTAACAACTCTAAAAAATGAGCCTTGTTTAATGCTTGTTGGTCTGACAAATTGTATTCGACTAAAAATCCACACATGAATAAATTATCTTATATTAAAATATTAATTAGAAACAGGTTCAAATTCTTTTAATACCATATCACAGGATACTTTAGGCTTATTTAACCACATACTTCATATAATATTTTAGTACGTAATACACATATACCTTATAAAGATTTATGTTTCCTGAAAGCATAACAACAGTAATAAAAGGTCTTAAAATAATCGGAATTTTCAAAGGTTTTATATCTTGTAATAATTTCTTTTTTAATTGTTTCTTTTGTACAAAGCCATTCGTTAAATATAACATGTGCGGAATAGAGCCATAGACCCGAACTAAAACCTGCTTTTTAAAAGCGAGCGGTACCTCATGCGCTAACAGATAAGGAATATGTTCATGGATTAAGGGTTCCCAATAGGTGAATACCTTCTCTTGCTTTTTGTTTTGATTAGATACGGTAGATTGTGGGTGTCTAAAATACAATAGAATGTTTTTATCTAAATGCGCTACTTGACACTCCATCCCTAATTTGACATGAAAAGCTGCATCTTCACCCAACTTTAATTGTGGATTAAAACTACCGATTTTATCAAAAACATGTTTTCTATGTAAAAAACTAGGTGTTCCTGGTAAGGTACTGTAGGTCATCCACCGCAATCCCCAATAACATGGCTCCGGAATCGTGAGTTTATTGGTGTCAGGTTGGGTGATTTCGGTGGACTTTAGTTTCAACTTCGATTTTACCGTATTGCCATGAACACTATCTAAGCTTTCATTATGTATTAACACTTCTAATAAGGCATTTAAGGCGTTGTCAAACAGCTCATCATCCACATCAAATAAATAAATAAATTCACCTTTGGCATATTTTAAACCTGTATTTCGTGCTGAAGCTGCACCTTGAACAGATTCTTTATAAAGAGAAACACGGGAATCAGTTTTTAAAATATCTTTAATTAAAATTATAGAATTATCGGTTGAATTATTATCAATAAAAAGGATTTCAAATTCTGGTAGATTTTGATCAATTAAAAGATTATAAGCAGCTTTAATATATAATTCACCATTATAAACGGGAATAATAATGCTGACCAATTGAGAAATAACTTGTTTATTTAAAACGGGCTCTTCCAATGCTTATAAGTTATTAAATTTTGAATTCCATACAGATAAGGTCAATAGCATACTCACCGCATGCGAATAGAAGACAGAATCTTCAGATTTAAATTTTTGATACAAACTATCAACAACGTCTTTCTCCACAAAGTCTAAAAATTCAGGATGATAAAGATAACTGAGTAATTTGGCTTCGTTTTGATTACCTAAAAATTGTAATTCCCAATTGCGTTGAATGTATTTGTTACCAATCAAGGCACGGGTCTTGTGTTTTATTTTATTTTTAATGCGATACGGTAGATTGTATGGCGATTTGTTTTTATGATAATTATACAGATTATAAGGCATCTGATCTTGCCAAGGAATTGCAGCCACTTTTGGGTTTCTGTTTTTTATATAGGCTATTTGCATTTTTCTATCAGCTAAATAAGCTTCAGGGATTTCACAGATAAACTGGCACATACGGTTATCATAATAGGGCAATTGCACAGGATGGACTGCCTTAAAAAAACTTAAGCTCACGGAAGTCCATCGCGGCGCCCAATACAAACTTTTAAAAGCCCGTATTTTAGCTCCTGTATCAGCTATATCTATCTGATCTAACAATGTTTGAATCCGGGATTTCAAATAAGCTTGAAAATCGCCCTCCAAATTCCAAGATTTCCATAAGGCACTCGCCACAGCTAAACCACCTTTTTTAATCACTTTTTTATAAATTAAATCTAATTCTGATAAATGAGCATCTTGCTCCGCTATCCCACGATCAAATAATACATCTCCCCAATGGCCGAGTGAAAACTCACCTTTCATGCTTTTAAATTTCTCTAAAACAGCCATTTGTCTCGGGTGCGTAAATTCTGAATAACATTGGTTAATATCGGCTGCGCCATCTAGCACACCCCATAAATAATTAGGTGGAATAATAAACGGATCAAAAGGAAAACCACAGGCTTTGGCTATCTGCTCACTAATTTTATGTTCCTTAAAACCACCAGCAAACGAATAAGAATAACTATGCACATCAGCTCCCAAATATTTTAATGCCACCGCTTGGCTTCGGCTATCCAAACCACCTGACAAAGGTAACAACACACGATTATTACCCGTTTGCTCCTTAACAATCGTTTCAAACAAATCGGTAAATTCGTCTAAAGCCGTATTAAAAGAAATATCCCGAGGCTCATGAAACCATTTAAAATACGGGGTTTGTTTTTGAATCACTCCATTACAATCCAAAACATAATCTATCCCTGGCTGCAAAATCTGTTCATCTTTATAAAAACTATCCTTTTCCAAAAAAAAACCTGTAGCCACAAACACGCAAATGGCCTCATAATGAAGAGCACGAGGTTCCTTAACCTTCGTAAAGGTCTGTTCTAAGGGAATAATGGGAGTTCTAATGGTGTTCATAGTATAACGTAATCGAAGATAACAAATTTTAAGACTTTTGAGAGGTTTGTTTAAAATATGATAAAGAATAATAAAAATTACAACTTGTAAGAGCTAAAACAAATAAACGTAGTCAGTAATAGAAATAATCTTTCTTATTCAAAAGATTCTTGGCTAATTCCAAAATACTCAAATACATCTTTAATTTGGCGATCATTATCACTACCAAATACATTTTTTGAGTTTAAACTTTCCGTTTGAGATTCAGGGATTTCAATAAATGGTTTAAAGTAATAATCTGTAAAAACTACTGGAATGTTGTTTGTAACCTGTCCAGCTTTTAACCAAATATCATCACCAATGCAATTGGTTTTCTTTATGCCTTCAATATCAAAAAAAGATTTTAAGAAAAAGCCCGGCTGATATAACACACCTCCAACGCCTGTAGCAAACAACTTTTTAGAAGGCCCTCTGGTGTTCAATCTATTAATTCCCCACTGTCTATAGGGTTTAATTATATCATTTTCAATTTTCATATTACGTACACGATTGGCAACAACACAATGGGGATATTTTTGATAGGTTCCTCGTAAATTCTTTAATAGATTAATAGGATATATAATATCATCATCAACTGTAACAATAAGATTGTTAGGGTATTTCTGAAAAGCATAATAGTACTTGGTGTGTGCTTTAATATCTTCGCAAAAGGCAATTTCCAAGCCTAAAGACTTTAATGCTAGCAATGAACTCGGTAAAACATCTTCACCCATAGGGAAATATTCTTCACCTAGCCATAACACAATCTTTTTAGGTTTTTGAGTTTGATTTAGTATACTTTTTATGGCCAAATGAACTACATCTATTCTTGCAGGAAAAGAGGTCAAGCTCACAATAACATCACTTGTAGCATCAACCCCCAAAAGATTAAAAGAAACACGCTTATAATAACGAACCAAATTAACTTTCAAGTATTTATAAAGCTGCCAATGGAACCATGAGATTAATTTGTTTTCTTTTTTTAAGGGTTTTCTAGTTAAATAAAAGTTATATAGGTAATGAATCATTTTGCTTTAGGTTTTAATAAACTCTTGACTATTTTTTGAGAAGTCAACAATATTATCACGTTTTATTTTTCTTTAAAGCATAGGTATTAAAAACCTCATCTTGCCTCAATAACTCATAAAATTTATAATACTTACCAAACGTAAAACTTGAAACCCTAGCCAAATAAAACCAATAATACCGCTTTGGAAAAACGGCTTTTAATTCTTCCATAAAAGTGAGTGGTAAAGGAATATTGTTCTTAAGTTGCAAATAGCAATGCACACACTGTAACAATGAGTATCTATTGAATTTAGGGGAATTTGCCAAATCTTTTATATCAAGATAATTGTACCAATTGGATTCAAACATTTTTTTTAGATGAATAACTTTTGAATGATCTCGCTTGCCCTGTATGGAATCTGGACTATATCGTCGCAATGTTAAAAAAGCATCTAAATAAAATAAATTATTAGTTCTCAACAAGAGCTTGCAATTAAAATTATGCTCTTGCCCTGCTGTCATTACTTCATTAAATCTTATGGGTGAAACAATGGAACGTTTTACCATTAAATCCGGTGTATGCCAACTGATGTAATCTATGGCGAAACTCTCAAAAGTAACATCAGACGCTTTAAAATCATAATTAAAAAACGAGTTGTTTTTTTTATTAAAATACTTCCTTTTACTAACCACAAAATCTACATCATTTTCAGATAAAGCTTTAGCTTCTAACTCTAATTTTTCAGGTACCATCAAATCATCACTATCAAACCACTGCACATATTCACCTACACTCAACTCAAACCCATAATTCCGAGCGCCATTACCACCCGGCAGATGCGTATCTGGGCGTTTATGGTATTGAAATCGACTATCTTTAGTAATATACCTATCAAGTAATTCCTCAGTATCATCTGTACTCCCGTCATCTACTACAATACACTCCCAGTTTTTGTAGGTTTGCGCTAAAATGGAATTAAGCGTCTCGCCAATTAAATGGGCGCGATTAAGAGTAGGAATGATTATGGAAATTAAAGGTTTAATATTTGTCATAATAAAAATTACTGATTTTATATTTCCAATCTTTTTAAAAATTCGATATCATGTAAGGAGTAGTATCAAAAGACTTACTACTTTTAAAATACGTATACCTCTGGAAACACTGAGGCTTAACACCCAAAACTTGGCCCCATAGTCCTGTAATTTCTTGTTCATCTTTTCTTTGAGTGTCATCCAAAAACACACCATATTCTTCAGACAGTCTATCCTTTATAAATGGTATTGCTGAATAGCGTGCGTAGGGTGTACCGCCACCAAAAGGCCCATCTACTATAACTAGATCGAACTCTTGCTCATTGGGTAAATCGTCAGTAATCTTCTCTGAATCATACCATAGTTTTTGCTCACCTAGACCAAGTCCTTCAACCACAGCTGTCAATGGCGCATAAATAAACGTCACAATATCTGTAAGGTCAAATCGTAAAATATCATTTTGCATTTTGGTTAACCACTCTTGATCTGATTCGACCGAATATAATTTAGTGGGTAGTTTTAACGTTTTTATTAATTGAGCTATATATAGCGTCGATGCCCCAGCACCAAATTCAATAATATTTAGACGCTTATTAATTACAATATCGTTTAAGACATGCAAAATAACACTAGGCGAAATAGACCATGCCGTGTAAGGAATAAAATTAGGCTCCGGAAACAATCTACTGATTTGAGCATAATCCAAAACAACTTGTTGTGTTTGTTGTTGGTTTTTACCAATTTCCGTAATACGGTCCTTGATATAGACTTGTAATTTTTTCTTGATATTAAATGCCATGTATTACTGTTTTAGATTGCCTAGTACTTTTATTTGAAATTGTCGTTTCTTGTATTTCTATTATTTAATTACGAGGTTTTTGAACCGACTCTAAC
>NZ_DATGNO010000165.1:0-19263 GCF_035306705.1 Xanthomarina sp. | reverse complement strand
GTTACATTTTTAAAGCTAGCTGAAAATTTACTATGTGAAGAGAACCCACATTCCTCGGCCAAATAACTTATCTTATAATTTAAATAGTCTGGATCTGATTTTAACTTGTTGACAATATATTGAATTCTTAGCTTATTTATATAGTTGTTGTAATCTGTATTCTTATTGTTTTTAAGAATCTTTCTCAAATATTTTGAGTTGCTATTTAAATAACCAACTAAAGCTGAGAAAGACATGTTTTTATCTAAAAATTCCTCTGAGGCTTCAAACTCTTTTAATTTGAGCAAAAGCTCCTTCTCCGTTTTCGGTGGCAGGATTAAATCTATGGCTTTATTATATTCCTTTTCTGAGTTTTTTACACCTTCAACATCTTCCTTTCTCCTTTTAGATATTTTAATTATAATAAATACGAAAAGTGAAACAAAGGCAAGAAAAATTATAATTCTATATGCTGTATTGGTTCTAATTTGTTTTGGATCCTCTTTGTCTTGTTCATGAATAAAGTTTTGTATTGGAATGCTTAAGGCATTACTCTTTACAAGTGTCAAGCTATCGTTGAGACTAATATATTTTGTTAAATAGTAGGTTGATTTTTCTAAATTGCCCATACTTTGATAAAGATATCCTATCTTTTTAAGTATTTCAACTTGTAAATTTGTCCTTTTAATCTCCTGTGCAATAGCTAGCACCTCTTCATACTTTTTTAGAGATTTTTGGAAATCTTCCATTACAAAATAATGATAGGCATATCCTTCAAGTATAAAAGCGTGATGTAGGCTTTCCATATACCTGTCGTTCAAGTAAGGCTTTAAATTTGCTATGGTGTCGCTATTTATAATGGATAACCCTGAAGCCAAATAAGACTCTGATAGTTCAAAATCTTTATCTTTATCTAAAACCAATTTCGAGAGTTTTGGATACACTGAAATAAGCGGATACATCTCCAAAGACTTAAGTAGGTTTTTATGTGCCTTTTCAGTTTCACCTAAATTTATACATGCGATGGACATATTACTGTAAAAAATAGCTTGCAGATAAGAATTATCCTCTAGATCCTGACTGGTTTCTATGGCATCTTGCCAAAATTCCATAGCTTTTCTATCCAATCCTAAACTCAAGTAATTACGCGCCAAGCCACCCAAGATTCGGGCCTCAATCTCTTTGTTATCACCTTTATAACGTTGGGCTATTACATTTAAAAGCATGATACTTTTATCATATTCCCCCAAATCGATTAAAATTTGCGCGTCTAGAATATAATCAATAGCACTCTGATCTGTCGTTATAGTAATTGTAGGTAATATCTCTTCTTGCATCCATTTATTTTCAGCATGCAATAAGTGACCTTGTAAAGAACAATAAAATAAAAAAATGGCGGTAAGTAACTGCTTGATAGGCTATGATTATTAATTAACTACAAAGTTAAATAATCTTTTGCTAAGATTACAAATATAAAGACATGGAAACCAGTGCCATTTATTCATTTTTACAAATAAAATCAATAAATTTCTATTAGTTTTGTGTATATTAATTTCGTTTTTCAGCTATCGAATACATTTATTTTATAAACAGGTATATATGATAAAAACCAGAATTGGAACCAAGAATGACATCGATGGCATTTTAGCCCTACAAGAAAAAAACCTGTATAGAAACTTAAATGACGTCGAGCGGAAAGAAGGTTTTGTAACCACGCCTTTCACTGTTAATCAAATTGAAGAAATAATTAAAGAAAACGGCCTATTTGTAGCCATTACTAAGAACAACGAACTTGTGGCCTATGCTTTTGCCGGAAGTTGGAACTATTTCGAGCAATGGGAAATCTTTAATTTTATGGTCTCTCGTTTTCCAAAATTATCTTTTCATGGAAATAAAATAACTACAGAAAACAGCTTTCAATACGGCCCGGTTTGTATTGATAAAAATTATCGTGGTCAAGGTTTACTAAATCAAATTTTCGAGGAAATGAGGATTGAATTTCTAAAAGCATATCCCATCTCTATCACCTTTATAAATAAAATAAACGTTATATCTGAAAAGGCCCATACTAGAAAACTAGGTTGGGAAATTATTGATGAGTTTGAATTTAACAACAACACATATATTGGATTGGCATTCGATATGAAACATTCTGTTTTGAAATAAAAGAATAAAAAACGAGCTATTACTCAAGTTCTAAGTCAAGGAAATAAGTATATTCTTGACTATTTTTCAATATATTTGAACTTAATTATCATGCCAATTTATCATAAACCCCAATGGATCTATCCACGTTTCTACTTTCTATAACTCCTTTTAATCCCGAAGAATTAGAGGATATCTTATCCCATTTTGAAAAAGAGAACCTCCCTAAGAATACGATGTTGATTGAACAAAATCAAATAAGCAAAAAACTATATTTCGTTGAAAAAGGAATGGGCAGAAGCTATTACTTAAAGGAAGATGGCAAAGAAGTGACCCAATGGTTTTTCGGAATTGGAAAGTTTATGACGAGTGTTGATAGTTTTTTTCAGCAAAGTGAAAGTTTATACTATTTAGAAACGCTAGAAGCATCCACGGTTTATTCCATTTCCAAAGAAAACATGGATCTTCTATTTTTCAAATATCACAAGATGGAACAACTTGGCCGATTGGTTTCCATTGAAATGCTCACCAAAGTAGTGAACAAGCTCAATGCCATTCAATTTCAGACCGCTAGTGAGCGCTATAACTATATGCTGGCCGAATTTCCAGATATTTCCAGCCGCGTTCCTTTGGGGCATATTGCTTCTTATCTAGGGATGACGCCAGAGACACTAAGCCGCATACGAAGGGGTTAGTGGTTAACAGGTACTAGGCCACTTCATTCTCAAACAAAAGATCTATATCTTACTGTCATTCTATTTTGCGAAAAATCTCGATTTTGCTCTCTATCTTCCTAAGACTTATTATATTGAATCTTAATAGATTTGTGTTTTTTGACCTAGGTCAAAGGAATCCACTCCTATTCGCCTTAACTTTGTAGCGTAATTAAAAAACTATTATTCATGCAAATCAACAAAGGTACCATCAAGATCTTGCTAATCAGTATTGTTGGGTTTTTTTCAATGGAAAGTTATTCGCAACAATTAGATCCTGTGCTCAAGGAACTAATAGTTAAAGGTCTTAATAAAAGTCAGATCGTAAAAATTAACTCCATTGAAGCGGAACAAGCAAATTTGGATCAGCGATTGGCCAGGTCGGTTTTTATTCCGAAAGTCACACTTAACGGAAGCTACACGCGACTGAATGACGACATTACTTTTGATGAGGATACTCAAAATCTATTGGTGGCCACACAAAAGCTCCTAATAAAAGAAGGTGCTGGATTGCCTTTTAACGCACCCTTTCCAGAAGGAATTCCATTAAAGGACACGCCAAATCTTCAAGACAAAAACATTTTAAAAACCTCTTTGGACATGGACTGGGTTCTTTTTAGCGGATTCGAGGTGAGCAATGCCATTAAAGCAAGTCGGCACAAAGAATTCTCCCTAAACTATTTGGGAATGGCGGAGAAAGACAAGATTGCGTTAAAAATTATTGAGACCTACGACAAGCTAGCTCTGGTATATGCTTCAGAAAAAGTATTAACTATTTCGGAAAAATATCTGGGCGAACAGGAACATTTTATAAATAAAGCTATTGAAAATGGCCTTGCAACTCCCATAGGACGGAAAAAAATTGAATTGGCCCAACAACAATTGGCAGGGAAACAATTAAGATTCGAGCATAACAAAACCTTGTTAATTGAAGAGCTTCATCGACTTACGGGAGAAGACCGAAACCATCTTAGAATCTTACATCCTAAACTGGAATCTTTTAATCTGAATAAAACCCAAACAGAAAAACGAAATGAAATAAAAGCTTTGGAAGAGGCTGAGCAGGCCACCATTTATAAGTCGAAAATGGAGAAAAATCATTTTATTCCAAAAGTTGCTTTACGAGGGCATTATGAATTTATAGAAGATTACCTCTCACTGCTCGATCCTGTATGGTATGTAGGTGTAGGTATTAAATGGAATATTTTCGATGGAAACCAATCGAATTTAAAAGCCAAAAAATCCACATTGGAAAGTCAAATTTATAGAGAGCGCATAGAGGAAGCCGAAGAAATGATCAACTTGAGCATTATAAAAGCCGAACAAACCTATCAGGCCACCTTACAAGCTTCAATAATTGTTGAAAAAGAGATTGAGTTGGCGTCGGACACCTATGATTTGACCGATAAACAATACAAACACGATTTAGCTTCCATAAATGATGTTCTAGACGCATTGACTGATTTAGAAAGAGCCAATTTCAAACTACAAGAATCCTTGTTTGATCAACGCCGAGCCGTGGCAGAATTGCTTCATGCCAAAGGAATTTTACAATATTAATTGCACTCAAAAGAAATTATAAAAATGAAATCAACTACAACCATATTATTTAGTCTTGCCTCCTTGCTTGTTTTAAGTTCTTGCAACAACGACAAGATTACTACAGAAAGAGGAAAAGTAAAATTCGAAACCATTGCTTTAAGCAGCAAGATTGGTGGAAGAATTTCAGACATATATGTTACCGAAGGGCAAGATGTAAAAAAAGGAGACACGCTCGCCTACATCGACATTCCAGAGGTTCTTGCTAAAATGATGCAGGCGGAAGGTGCCATAACCTCAGCCCAAGGACAATTAAATTTGGCTTATAACGGAGCTACTTCCGAACAGTTAAGTCAGATTGAACAGCAGTTGATTTCCGGAAAAGCCCAATTGGAATTCGCTAAGGAATCGTATAACCGTATGAATAATATGTATAAGGATTCCTTGATAAGCAAGCAGCAATTTGACGAGGTAAAAATGAAACTTTCCATGGCACAAGCACAAGTAGATGCTTTGGCAGCCAAACAATTGGAAGTACAAAAAGGAGCAAGAATTGAGCAAATTGAACAAGCCCAAGGGCAATTGGATCGCGCTTTAGGTGCCAAGCAAGAAGTAACTTCGGCCTACAATGAAAAGTATTTGATTGCGCCCGCAGATATGTCCATTGAGACCATTAGTTTAGAAAAAGGCGAATTGTTGACTCCAGGTTACGCCCTGTTTAACGGCTATAAAAAAAGCAGTGTCTATTTTAGATTTACCATTCCCGAATCGAAAATATATAATTATAAACCTGGTCAAAGCTTGATCGTAGTAAACCCTTATACCAAAGAAGAAATTCAAGCAAAAATCATGGCTATAAACCAACTGGCCCAATATGCAAACATTACCAGTACCGCTCCTTTGTATAGTTTAGATGAATCTATTTACGAACTAAAAGTCGTGCCTACAAGTCATGTCGAGGATATGACGTTTTATTTGAATGCCACGGTTCTTATTAAACAATAACCATGAAGAAATTTATAAAATTAGTTCGCATAGAATTCAAGCGTATTTTTTCAAACGATGTGCTGCTTGCCATATTTTTTGGCGCTCCCATTCTATATGGATTTTTGTTTGGCTATGTGTATCAACAAGCCAAGGTTGTGGACTTGCCCATTGTTATTATCGATCAAGATAGGAGTCCTACTACCGATAAAATAATAGATGCTTTCGAAGACAATGAAGGTTTACTTGTAACCGATGTGCGTTATTCTGCCGGCAACATCATAGCAGAAATGCCGCTAGAACAATATGCTGCCGTGATAACACTTCCTACTAATTTTGAAGCCGACGTCTTTCAAAAAAGACATCCAGAAATTCGAGTGGATTTGAATATGGCGAATATACTAAACGCCAATACAGCCAGTGTTAACATACAATCCGTTTTAATGACGTTAAACGCTGGAATGGAAATAGAGGGTCTTAAAAAACAGGGGATGCACTCCGCTCAAGCATATAGTTCATACGAAAGTTTTAAAATTAACTTCAACAAACTCTATAATTCTACTGGAAATTATGTGACTTTTATGTTACCTGGCTTGTTAGGGGGAATTATGCAGCAAATTATTTTCTTAGCCATGGCCTTGGTTTTTTCTAGGGATTTTGAAGATGGTTATTTTGGAAAATTAATTAAGGAAAGCAAATCTTCCTTGTACCATATTGCATTAAAAGCAACGCCATTTTTACTGATGCTTCCTCTCATGTGGTTGGCTGTTAGTTTCTTTTTCCCTTATTTTAATATAGAAGCTGGCATCTTCAACTTTCCGATGTTGGTTTTAACAGCCCTATTAACTTTGGCATCGATGTGCATTGGAATGTTATTTTCTATTGCTATCCCTAGTCAGTTAAAAGCCACCGAGCTTTTGATGGTTATTTCTACGCCTGCTTTTATTCTAAGTGGATTTACTTGGCCTACTATGGCCATTCCATCAGCTATTACGAATATTGCACAATTTATTCCGTTGACACAATTTTTAAGCGGATTTAGAAAAATTGCTTTTTATGGGGGAAATCTTTCATCTATAAAATCGGAAATAGGCATGTTGGTATTCATAACTGTTATTGCGTTTCTTGCTATGGTTATCTTATTACAGATGAAGATTTACTTTTTTGAAAAGAAGCAAAAAGCTGTTGTTGAGGAAATTTAGTGTTAAAGATGTTACAACCTATTACGCTTTTATTACGGCCAACGGGGTCAACTCCACTTTAATTTCCACCAAGTCTTTTTGTAAGCCCATGACCTCTTTAATGTCCTTATAGGAACTAGGTGCTTCGTCCAAATCTTTTTTATGGCGAAGTGCATGGAGCACGCCCATCTCTTTTAGTTGGGCGACTTCTTTTTTAAGGTCCAAGCTTCTTCGCGCTTCGGCACGACTCATTACGCGGCCAGCGCCGTGCGAGCAGGAGTTAAAGGACAGCGGATTCCCTTTTCCTTGTACCAAGTAGGAATGAGTACCTTGAGATCCTGGAATCATTCCCCACTCTCCCTTTTCAGCTCGGGTAGCTCCTTTTCTATGGACCATTAGGTTTTCTCCAAAATGGGTTTCCCAAGCTGCGAAATTATGAGGCTTATTGATAAAATTTGAAAACTCGACTTCCGGAACTAAAGCCACAAAAGCATCCTTTACGCGCTCCATCATCAGTTTGCGGTTTTGTAAGGCGAATTCGATGCAGTAGTTCATTTCCTTAAAATAATTGTCGTAGCTCTCAGTACCTTTAACAAAATACGACAAATCCTTTGGCACCTGGTTTCCTCGTTGTTTCGTTTCTTCCACGGCTTTTTTATGATAGTGGTTGGCCACCGTATATCCCATATTTCGCGAACCCGAATGGACCATAATCCAAATGAAGCCGTCGGAGCCCTTTTGAATTTCTATAAAATGATTCCCACCTCCCAAGGTTCCAATTTGGTATTTTCCTCTTTCAAATTCTTGGGAAACAATTGGCAAATCCTCATTCAAAACTGGCATCCATGTATCGTCTTGCTTTTCTTGGTGCTGGTTAAATCCAACGGGAACTGTTTCTCTAATGTTGCTCATGATCTTTTTTAAATCGCCCAGTTCAATTTCCTTTAGATTGGTTTTTAAGGAACACATGCCACATCCAATGTCCACACCTACGGCATTTGGGACTATGCCGTCCTTGGTGGCCAAAATTCCCCCAATTGGCATTCCGTATCCTTGATGCGAATCGGGCATAATGGCAATGTGTCTAAACGCAATATCCAAGTTGGCCAAATCCTTGGCCTGTTGTAACGCGCCTTCCTCAAGATTTTCCAACCATAATTTGATAGGAATCTTCTCTGTTTCAATTTTCTGTATCATAACTTAGAATATACCATTTTTTCTGATTAAAAGCAAGGGTGATTTCCTACCATCTGGGAAGCGAGTTTTCCACATTGGATTCGTAAACATGCCACATAACTGGTTTCAGCTTTTAGGTCTCCATAAAATGAATTAAAAGGATGGCTTATTTTTTAGATCTTATATCTTTTAAAAATTTGATGACATTTCAATCTCTTCCCGATTTAGCTATATAATCCTTAAAACCTTAGCTTATGAAACTTACAACCTTCGCATTATTATTTTCCTTCTTTCATGTTTTCTCACAAGATCCAGCTATTCTTTGGCAAAAAACCATAGGTGGTAGTGCTGGTGATTATTCAAATGCATTTGAAGCTACTTCAGACGGAGGCTACATTCTAGGTGGTTTTTCCAACAGTTCTATTTCTGGCGAAAAAACTGAAAACGGTCAAGGCGGTTATGATATTTGGATTGTGAAAATTGACGCATCGGGCAACATTATGTGGCAAAACACCTTGGGTGGAAGTGGAGACGACACGTTATTCTCCATTAAACAAACTGCAGATGGCGGTTATATATTAGGAGCAAGTTCAGATTCCAATATTTCTGGCGATAAGACTGAAAATTCCCGTGGCGGGTTAGACTATTGGATTTTAAAACTTAACAGTTTTGGAGATATTGTATGGCAAAAAACTTATGGTGGCGCCCAACCGGAATTTGAAACCTCTGTGGTTGAATCTGGAGATGGCGGTTACTTTGTAGGCGGATATTCCGATAGCGATGTTAGTGGAGACAAAACAAATCCAACTAATGGTCAACGTGATTATTGGGCTCTTAAATTAGACAGTACAGGAGCCATTGTGTGGCAAAACAGTATTGGAGGCAGTTTGGTAGATCGCCCTCAAAAAGGAATCCGAACCACAGATGGCGCATTTATAATGGCGGGTTATTCGTTTTCGGGGATTTCTGGAGACAAAACACAAACCAACCAAGGGGTAACAGATAATTGGATTGTAAAAATAGATGGTGTTAGCGGAAATGTGCTATGGGATAAAGCTTACGGCGGCAGCGATAGCGATGTGTTGCGGGATATTATCCAAACCTTGGATGGTGGTTTTTTAGCGGGAGGTTATTCTAAATCAAACATTTCTGGCGACAAGACCGAAAACTCTCAAGGTAATTATGACTATTGGATACTAAAGCTGGATGCGAGTGGCAATTTGGTTTGGCAAAATACCATTGGCGGCAGTGGCATAGATTATTTACGCAGCCTGACCCAACTGGCGGACGGCACTTATATGATTGCAGGGTACAGTATAAGCAACATCTCTGGCGACAAGACCCAAAACAGCAACGGAGGGTATGATTTTTGGCTGGTAAGATTAGATTCCACTGGCGGCATCATTTCCCAAAATTCCTTAGGCGGTTCTGCTGATGAAAGCGCGCCCTATATTTTGCCAACAGCCGATTCCAATTTTATTATGTTCTGTTCCTCAGATTCGAGTATTTCGGGAGACAAAAGCGAAAACAGCAGAGGCCTTGATGATTATTGGGTCTTTAAAACTACTCCTGCAATTCTTGGAGTTCCTACCAACTCTTTCGGGCCAATGCTAAGTGCGTATCCCAATCCAAACAACGGAAGGTTTACGATAAATTTAGGCGAAACTACTTCAGAAATTCAGGTAACTGTATCCAATTTATTAGGTCAAGTTGTTTCTTCTACCAACTATAAAAATGTAGAAACCGTACCTGTGGACCTATTGGGAGATGCAGGAATCTATCTGGTACATGTAAAAAGTACAGAAAGCAAACAAGCCACCCTAAAAATAACCAAGAAATAATTCAAGGAATAAACGCTTTTAAAAAATTGGTTGTATAAAACGGAATTTATCGAGCTCGAGTTGATAAGCGATTTATCTATTAAAATACATTTCATTTTGAATGCTATATGTACTTTCAAACTATAGTATTTAAAATCATAAAAAGAGAAATATGTAAAAACAGCTATATATAAAGTGGTGCAAACCTGAAATTATCATTAAAATCATGAAAGAAACTTCTAACTTTAGAAATAACAGATGGATTTATTATGAATAAAAAATTAGAATCAATTCTTCATAAAAATATGGCTGTCATTTTTTTATATCTATTTAGCCATTCTATTCCTATGGTTCATTTCAATTTTGAATAAAACTCATTATTACAAATTAAACCCGTAACTTTAGGTCTGTAAGTTGATGTCATTTTTCAACTTACAGTTTACTTAAGCGTTGGTTCTATTTAAGCCTCATTTTTCTCAAGGGATAACCAAAAATAAAGTTCTAAAGAGCTTTTATTAATTAGAACGCAGGCGCTTATCATTCAAAAAAAAAACTCATTAAAATACTTTTATCATGGAAAAAGATCCTTTTAAAATTAAAAAACAAATAGATATTGACGGTAAAAGCTTGACGTTCTATAGTCTTACCGAACTTTCGGCACAAGGGTACAAAATAGATAAGCTTCCATTTTCCATTCGGATTCTTTTGGAAAATGCCTTGCGAAATTTTGATGATTTCTCGGTCACCAAAGAAAATATCGAAACCCTTTTACATTGGACTCCCAAAGGCACAGACAAGGATATTCCATTTAAGCCTGCTCGGGTTTTAATGCAGGATTTTACTGGAGTGCCAGCCGTTGTTGACATTGCCGCACTTCGGGCAGAAGTGGCACGAAAAGGAAAAGATCCTGATACCATTAATCCGTTGGTACCGGTAGATTTGATCATTGACCACTCGGTGCAAGTAGATTATTTTGGAACAAATTACTCCTACGACCGTAATATTGAGGAAGAATATAAACGTAATCAAGAGCGTTACCAATTTTTAAAATGGGCACAACAATCCTTTGATAATTTTAGTGTGGTTCCTCCTGGAATGGGGATTTGCCATCAAATAAACCTAGAATATTTATCCAAAGGTGTCATTGAACGCAACGGAGAACTTTTTCCAGACACTTTAGTAGGAACAGACAGTCATACTCCAATGGTAAATGGTATTGGCGTGGTAGCTTGGGGTGTTGGTGGTATTGAAGCTGAAGCCGCTATTTTAGGCCAACCCCTTTATTTTATTATGCCAGAAGTAATCGGGCTGAAATTAACTGGAAAACTACCTTTAGGTTCTACTGCTACCGATTTGGTTTTAACCATTGCCAATGTTCTAAGGAAAAAAGGAGTTGTAGGAAAGTTTGTTGAAGTATTTGGTCCGGGACTCGATTATTTATCCGTTCCAGATAGAGCCACTATTGGCAATATGTCTCCAGAATTTGGTTGTACCATTACCTATTTCCCTATTGATGGCAAAACCTTGCAATACATGCGAGAAAGTAATAGAAGTGAAGAACAAATCCATTTGGTTGAAACCTATTGCAAAGCGAATATGTTATGGCGTGAAGATGAAGACCGCATTCATTATACAGATGTTGTGGAGTTGGATGTTTCTAAAATTGAACCTACGGTTGCTGGTCCAAAACGCCCACAGGATAAAATACTTTTAAGAAATTTTAAACCGAAGTTCATTGATTTATTAAGCTCCTCTTTTGAAAGAGAATATATTAAACATGACGATAGGGAGCCAGACAATCCTTTAATCCGATGGAAAGATGAAGGTGGCAATTACACCTTATCACCTCCTCAAGCCATGCCTGAGAAAACGAGTATTGAAGTGAAAGAAAAAAACGGACTTAAAACGGTTTGGATTGATAAAGGAGAGCAAAAATATTCCATATCAGACGGATCGGTTGTTATTGCTGCTATTACCTCCTGTACCAACACCTCCAATCCATTTGTGATGATTGGCGCTGGTTTGGTTGCAAAAAAAGCTAGAGAACTTGGTGTGGATGTAAAACCTTGGGTAAAAACCTCCTTGGCACCTGGCTCGAAAGTGGTAACCGATTATTTAAAAACAGCCGATTTACTTAAAGACTTAGAAGCCTTACAATTTCATTTAGTAGGTTATGGTTGCACTTCTTGTATTGGAAATTCCGGGCCCTTACCTCCAGCTATTGCTAAAGCTATAGACGACCACGAACTTGTTGTGTGCTCTGTACTTTCTGGAAATCGGAATTTTGAAGCACGTGTCCATCCGCAAGTTAAAATGAATTATCTAATGTCGCCCATGTTAGTAGTTGCTTTTGCCATTGCTGGGCGTGTGGATATTGATTTAACTACGGAACCAATCAGTTACGATAAAAATCAACTTCCGGTATATTTAAAGGATATTTGGCCAACTGACGATGAAATTAATTCAGTTCTCAAAAAAGTACTTTCACCCAAAGATTTCCATAAAAACTACTCCGAGATTTTTGAGGGCAATGAGATATGGAGAAACTTAGTTATTCCGAAAGGCAAATTATACGAATGGGACAAAAACTCGACTTATATTAAGGAAATTCCCTTCTTTAAAGACATTTCAGAAACACCTCCAGCACTCCAAGACATTACAAATGCGCGCGCTCTTTTAGTGTTGGGAGACAGCATTACTACCGACCATATTTCTCCGGCAGGATCTTTTAACGAGCATTCTGCAGCCGGGAAATATTTACTTGAAAAAGGAGTGAAAAAAGAAGAATTCAATTCCTTTGGTAGTCGTCGTGGAAATGATGAAGTTATGGTTCGTGGCACTTTTTCAAACGTTCGAATTAAAAACAAACTGGCCAAAAAAGAAGGTGGATACACCACTCATTTACCTTCTGGAACTGAAATGACTGTTTATGATGCAGCCATGAAATATAAAAAAGATGCAACCCCTTTAGTGGTTCTTACAGGGAAAGAATACGGTAGTGGTTCTTCGCGAGATTGGGCGGCGAAAGGCACTTTTTTACTAGGAATAAAAGCTGTTTTAGCTGAAAGCTACGAGCGCATCCATAGAAGCAATTTAGTAGGTATGGGTGTTATGCCCTTACAATATGAAGAAGGTGATACCGCTGAAAGCTTAGGCCTAACTGGAACTGAAACCTTTAGCATACAGGGGATTTCTGAAGGGTTAACACCTTCAAAACACGTAGATGTTATTGCTGTAAATGACAAGAATAAAACTATAAAATTTAAAGCAATTGCCCGATTGGATTCGTTGGTGGAGATTGAATATTACCGCAATGGTGGAATTCTTCAATATGTACTGCGTCAATTTTTGGATAAGTAAAAACTGTTTTCATTTGAAACGAAATCGCATGTATTAAACTCTTAATTTCTTGCGACATCTAAAGATATGTGCGTGTTTGGTTTCTACCGATTTTCCAATGAAAATCATCTGGACCAAATGCGCACTTTTTATATAAAACCATTCATCAACATTAAAATTTAAAACCATACCTCATGGAACAAGTAACCCCTCCCAAAGTTAAATTACTTACTTCAGGCAATCATTTAATGGCTAAACAAATGCAGGCAGAAGCTGGTGATTTATTACCAAAACACCTTGCCAATATGGAATCGATCCTTTTTATCCAAGAAGGCGCATGTATCCTGACAATAAATGACGAAGACAAACTATTAAAACAAGGAGATGCCTTTGTTATACCTCCAGAAATAAAACATCAAATAAGAGCAAAAACGCATTTTAAAGGCATTCATTTTATGCCTAATGACATTAAATTTCAGTTTTTTTAAATAAATCAATTCATGTGTTATTTATTGTATGCTTTTGAATATGAGTGAAGAAAACCCGTTTCAAAGGATCGACGTGATTAAAAATGTTTATTTTAGAGCTTCAATGAAATCATGCATATTGTTGCTTTTATTCTTAAAATCACTCGTATTCAATCATAAAATTCTTTAGAAAACGCGCAAAGATTTTGAGAAAATTTAAGTAGCTAAAAACGCATTAAAAAAAATGACTCTTTTATAACTTAATTTATGACTGTTCTGGAATACGAAAACATTATAGTTGGTGGTGGCTTGGCAGGAATATCTGCAGCCATTGAACTTCTGGACAACAATAAAAAAGTACTGATTATTGACAGGGATACTGAAGAGAATTTTGGCGGATTGGCAAAAAAATCCTTTGGAGGTATTTTATTTTCTGGAACCCCACAGCAAAAAAGAGCAGGAATTAAAGATTCAGCCACATTACTTTATGAGGATTGGCTGCGCTATGGCAACTTTACCGAAACCGATAGTTTGGGCGCACAATGGGCTAAGTTCTATTCAGAGCATTCCATATCTATTATTTACAATTGGCTTATTACTAAAAAAGTCGACTTTCTACCTGTGGTCAATTGGCCCGAACGCGGGATGGATGTGAAAGGGAATTCGGTGCCTAGATGGCATATTACTTGGGGAACGGGTTATGATTTATCTAATAAAGTAACCAACTATTTATTGAATCATCAAAAAAAAGAACAGCTTGAAATAAAATTTCAGCATAAAGTGGCATCCATTATTATAGACAATAAAAAAGCCATAGGTGTTGAAGTTATTGATGAATTAACCAAAGAAAAATTCAATATTACCTCCAAAAACATAGTTGTTGCATCTGGTGGAATTACAGGAGGAAACCTGGAGCTCGTTAAAAACAACTGGCATCCAAATCTAAGCACGCCGCCAGATAGCTTATTAAATGGCTCTCATAAATATGCCGATGGCACCATTCATTTAGATTTAGAACAAAAAGAAATTCCTTCAAGTAACTTAAATAAACAATGGCATTACGCTGCAGGAATTCCAAGCCCACATCCAGAAACAGGGAAGTTTAGAGATGGCCTGAGTTTAGTTCCGCCTCGATCGGCCATTTGGGTCGATGCTACCGGAAAAAGGTTTACACCTCCGCTTGTGGCTTATACAGATACTTCGTATTTTGTTGAACACATCCTAAAAACCAAGGAGCAGTATTCGTGGAGTATTATGAACTGGAAAATTGCCATAAAGGAACTGGCAGTTTCGGGATCTGATTATATGACGGCTTTTAGACATCGGGATAAATTGAGATTGATAAGAGACGTTCTCTTCGGAAACAAAACTTTGGTAAACCGATTGATTGAAGAATCCGACCATTTTATAGTTGCCGACAAGCTTGATGATTTGGTAAAAAAAATGAATGAACAAGACATAAATAATAAAGTGAATTTTGAGATTCTAAAAAAAGACTTAAACGCTTATGACGACGAAATTGAAAGGGGCAAAAAGTACTTTAACGATGAACAATTACGCCGATTGGTAAATTTTAGATTGTATAAAGGTGATAGAATTAGAACCTCAAAATTTCAAAAAATATTAGACCCTAAAGCAGGTCCATTGATTGCGGTAAAACAATATATATTAAGCAGAAAAAGCTTGGGAGGCATTCCTACTAACCTGAATTCGCAAGTTATAGACAAGGATGGCAACGTAATTTCAGGATTATATGCCGTAGGCGAAGCTGCCGGATTTGGTGGTGGCGGGATTCATGGTTCCAGATCGTTGGAAGGCACTTTTTTAGGATCTTGTATTTTAACAGGAAGAGTTGCTGGAGCAAACATTGCAGGAATAACACTTTAAAATTAAAATTTATTATGAAAAAAACAGGTGCATGGTTAGTTGTTAACGCGTTAGAGCAATTACCTATATCTCATACATTTGGTGTTCCAGGCGTGCATAACACGGAGATTTATGATGAATTGAACAAGTCCAAAAAAATTACACCTATTTTAGTTACTCACGAAGGTGGAGGTGCTTTTATGGCCGATGCCGTAAGTCGTACTTCAAATAATATAGGAACCCTGGTTATTGTTCCTGCAGCCGGAGTTACCCATGCTTTAAGTGGAATTGGCGAGGCTTTTTTAGATGGCATTCCCATGCTTATTATTTCTGGTGGCATCCGTTTGGATGTTAAAAAAAGTTATCAGCTTCATGAATGGGATATGCATTCGGTTTTGAGTGGCATCACCAAAAAAACGTACCATATAAAAAAGCATGAGGACATTATGCCCAGTATTTTTGAGGCTTACCATATTGCTATTTCGGGAAATCCGGGTCCTGTTTTTATTGAGGTTCCTGCGGATATTCAATTATTTAAAGGCGACGTTTCAGAAATACCATTTTATAAAAAACCTGAAACAAAACCTGTCGTACTAGGACCTCAAATAGATGAGGCTATTCGTATTATTTCAGAATCTAAAAAAGTAGGCCTATTTTTAGGATGGGGCGCTAAAGAAGCTACGGCAATAAGTGTACAAATAGCCGAAAAACTCCATGCTCCAGTATCCACAACCCTGCAAGGATTTAGTGTGTTTCCTGGCGATCACGACTTATTTACAGGGATGGGTTTTGGTCCGGCATCCGTTCCCGCATCGGAAAACGCTTTTAAGGATGTGGATTGTTTAATTGCTGTAGGCACACGATTTGCAGAAATACCAACGGGAAGTTTTAGCGCAAAAGTTCCTGAAAACTTGATTCATATTGATATAGATGAACATGTTTTCGATAAAAACTACCAAAGCAAATTGGCCATACAAGGCGATGCCAAGCAGGTATTAGAAAGTTTATTAACAGAGCTTACTAAAAGGAACATAGAAAAAACCCATCCTAAATTAATAAGTTCTATTGCCAAAGACAAACAGGCCTATTATAAAGAATGGGCCGATTATAAATTTGATCGGGTAAACCCTTATCATTTTTTCAAAAGTTTAAGGCAGCATCTGGACGACGATGCCATTACCGTTGTGGACGATGGCAATCACACGTTTCTTACTGTAGAGTTATTTAAAAACCTAAAAAGCAAGCATTTAATTAGTCCCACAGATTTTAACTGTATGGGTTACTGTGTGCCGGCAGCCATAGGCGCTAAATTTGTGAACCCCAACAAACAAGTTATCGGAATTGTGGGCGATGGTGCTTTTTTGATGACTGGTTTGGAGTTATTAACTGCAAAAAGGAACCAATTAGGACTGGTTATTTTTGTTTTTCATGATGGCGAACTTTCCCAAATATCCCAAGGACAGGAAATTCCTTATAACAGAAAAACATCTACGGTAATAGGCGATTTCAATATAGATGGCATTGCACATGCTGTGGGTGCCGACTATTTAGTTATAGAAAATGACGCGCAGATTGACAACGTTATTAGTACAGCTCTTCAAGCGGCAAAATTAAATAAAACGGTTTTGGTAGATGTGCATATCGATTATAAAAAACGTACCCGATTTACAAAAGGCGTTGTAAAATCGGTTTTAGCCAATTTTCCTTTTAATGATAAAGTTCGGTTTATTGGCAGAGCTATAAAAAGAAATATTTTAGGATAAGCTATTCCTTTATAATAACAAAAACAACGATGTTACTAACAACGGTTGGGTCTTTATCACATCGTTGTTTTTTTTTGAAGTGATATCCATGTACCACAAACCGGATTTTCCGATAAAAACTGGGATAGCTTCATTAATAAGTTTCATCGTAACTATTATAAAAAAACTCGTGGTGTTTTAGATCTTTGACCTTCACTTTAACAAGGCAAACCCGACTAGTCTTTGTCTTTAGGGTTCCTATTATTTAAACATGTCATCTTTATATTTTCATAGTATTCCCCTACTCCATAAAATCATTTCCTGAGCCGACAAAAAACAAATATTCCAAATTAGTGTTTCATAATGTATTATTTGTTAACTTTAACCAATTCAACGCCTTATGAAACAGACCATTACACTACAACCCCTGCAACATAAAAACTTAAGCCAAATAGCTATTGGATTTAAATTTGATACCAAGATAAAGACCTACATTAAAAATTTTGATGGTGTAACATGGAGTGTCACGCATAAAACCTATTATGTGGCACATAGTGATCAGACGCTGCATCAGCTTTTCACCTATTTACAAAAAGGAGGTTACTATGTAGATTACAGCCATTTAAAGTATGTGAAGAGAGAAATTACATCGCCTTTTGCCAAAATAAAACCCCCAGATAAAACCATATTATTTCGCGAATTAACCAAGGCTCAAAAAGATATTTTAAAAGCGTATGTTACTTATTTACGAGGCAAACGATTAAGTGAAAGCACCGTTTCCTCCTATGGCTATTTTATACTTCGTTATTTAAACCATCATAAAGATTTAGAACTCATACATTGGAACACACGCAGTATCGAAGATTTTATGGAACAAGTTATTTCCAAAGAGTATTACAGCATTAGCAGTCATAGACAATGTATTAGTGCTTTTAAACACTTTACAGCCTATTGCGATTTAGAGAATTTTGATGCCAGCCATTTTAAACGTCCAAAAAAAAGCAATTATTTGCCAACAATATTGTCCAAGGAAGCCATCATCGATTTAATGCAAGTGACCCGAAATCTAAAACATCGCGCGATTATTGGATTAATCTATTCGGGAGGCCTTCGCATTGGAGAACTTTTAAATTTAAAACTTAATGATTTAGACATCGATAGAAGCCAGATACATATTAAACAAGGAAAAGGACGAAGGGATCGTACCGTTGGAATGAGCGAGGCCATCAAGCCTTTATTGATAAATTACATTCGCACCTACACGCCTGCAAGCTATGTGGTAGAAGGACGTGATGGTGGTGTGTATTCGGCAAGCAGTATTCGGAATTTTATAAAACAATCGTGTCGATTGGCTGGTATTAGCAAACCTGTTACGCCACATACATTACGACATAGTTATGCCACGCATATGTTAGAAAACGGGATTGATTTACGATATATACAAGAACTATTGGGTCATGTTAAGCCCGAGACCACGATGATTTACACGCATGTAGCTCAAAAGAGTTTGATGCAGATACGGAATCCTTTAGATGTTATTGTTGAAGAGTTGCAGTTAAAAGACAAAGGCAACAAGAAAGTGTTGATATCCCGAAATTTTAAGAGTTAATTAACTATATTTGAATTTATATAACGAGTTGTGCATAATGTAAGAAATGAAAAAGTTGCTAATATTTATATTCTTGGTTTCACAGTTGTCATTTTCTCAAACTGAAAAAGACGATTATGAATTGTATTCGATGATTTTAACTCAACAATTAAAGTTAGGAAATAAATCGAAAAAAGAAAAAATATTATTGCTTGAGCAGTTTATGGAAGAATTCGACGGAAACTACGAAGTTCTTGACCATAAGTCTGATTCAATCACGAAATTAGATATGGATATGCTTTATATTATGACATATAAAGATTCAACATTTATAAAAAGAATAAGTAATGAAAAGGATTTGAGGAACGTAATTGTTCAACTGACTTCCGACAAATCCGAACATCCAAAAATCCACGCGAATTTATTAAATACACAATCAATAGAAATAGAAACAATTACAGATAAAAAGTTCAGTTCATTCTTTGGAAATTCCAAACGAATTGATAAAGGTTGGAAACGAATCGAAAAAAAATACGGAACTGATAAAGTGGTCGAGTTTTCTCAAGTCAATTATAATGGACAATTTGCATCTACCTATTACGGAATTCGTTGTGGAAGTTTATGCGGAGCTGGAAACATTGTTGTTTTCGAAAAGATTAACGGAAAATGGGAAATACTGACGGAAATAAACCTTTGGATGGCGTAAAAACACTATGCACAACAC
>NZ_DATGNO010000164.1:0-2123 GCF_035306705.1 Xanthomarina sp. | reverse complement strand
GCTTGAATTACCTCAACAAAGAAAAAATAAAACTATTTGTTCATCCTTATCTTCAAATTGGAGTTTTAGGCGTCTCAAAATCTGCCGTTTTCAATCGCAATGCTTTGTCAATTGGAATTTCTACTGGAATAAAAATATAACACCTGCAATGTTCTTGATTTTTATAAAACAGAAGGCCTAATAAACCGCTTAAACAAATAAATAACGATTAAAAACTGTGCATAGCCATAAACCGCATCTTCGATTGGAATGGTGAGCATACGAAGGTTTAGAATTTGATCTGGATTGTAATTGACAATGGGCGAATCTACTCCTGTACCGGTAAGAACTCCGTTTACCATAAAGAAACCTGGGAGTAAGATAAAAAAAACAAAAGAAGCTTTCCCTATCCAATCTACTTTTGCAATATAGTAGAGGTAAATTACTGTTCCAGAAACAACAAGTCCTGTAACAAATGGATATATTCTATCGTGAAAAGCGATGGCTACTCCAACTCCGACAAGAACAGTAATCCATGTTAAATACTTACTAAAGACATTGGTCCAGTCTAAATTAAAGAACTTATCCAGACAGTAATAAGTGAAGACACAAGAAAAAGGAATACAGAAAAAGAAGAGCATTTCTTCTAAAGGCAAGCCGAGCAATACTACACCAGTTGTATAGTTTGTATCGAACCACCACACTCCCATTTTAGTAAACCAAACATCCCAAGCGATAAATGGAACAGCCGCTACAAAAGCAGCCTTGAAATAAGCTCCAAAATGCTTGTTGAATAAAACCCTGCGATCAAATGAAGCGATAAAGCAAATGATAATCGTAAAGAAGTTAACGAGTAAATATGTATAGGGCTGCATGGTTATACTTTATTAAAATACATTTTGAAATATTTCACAGGTACCCATAAAAATCCAAAGCATTCTCCTTCGTGTTTGTCCAGATGTTTATGATGTTGTTTGTGGGCTCTACGAATGGCTAATAAATATGGATTCTTAGTGTTCTTTAAAAAAGGTAAACGTTGATGAATAAAGATATCATGAACGAAAAAATAAGCCATTCCATAAAGTGCAATTCCCAATCCAATGTAGAAAACGTAATTAAAGCCTTGTGTACTTCCATAATACATTATGGCAATTACTGGAATTGCGAAAATAACGAAGAAATAATCGTTTTTTTCTAGAGAACCTTCTGTACTATGATCGTGATGGTCAGCATGTAGGCCCCATAAGAAACCATGCATTACATATTTATGAATGAGCCAAGTGGCACCTTCCATTGAGAGAAATACAATGATTACAATAAGGAAATTCATACCGTTTTATTTTTTGAGTTGAATAATTCGTCTATCACTTTATTGCGGTAATTAAATATGTTTTCCAGTTTCTTTTTAACCACCAAAGCATGAGCGATTCTTCCCATAAAGCCGAAAGGTAATTCATAATCTATGGTATCTTTCATTAAAACTCCTTTTTCATTCGGGATGAATTCATGATAATGATTCCAGTATTTATAAGGACCTTTTTCTTGAAAGTCTGTAAAACTTTTTAAATCTTCAACCTGAGTGATGCGTGTTTTCCATTTCATTGGGATATTGAGCAAAGGTGAAACCGTATAGTCAATTACCATTCCCTCGTACATTGGCACATCTTTAATCGCAGATTTAACCACAAAATTCATTTCTTTTGGAGTAATCCGAGATAAATTTTCTGGAGCTGAGAAAAATTCCCACGCAGTTTCTATATCACAACTCAACTGCTGATTTTTTTGTAATTGATACCTCATTTTATTGTTTTAAAAGTTCATTGACCATTTTTAGCAATACTACTGACTCAATGTTTTTCTTGTTTTGAATTAAAAAACTTTCATCTTCAAGTTTCTGTGCATTATAACCTAAAAATGAAGGGGCGTTTATCTGAACAGACAACCTTATAAACCTTAACTCTATATTTTGAGGGTCTTTTTTAATCGCAATTTCGATATTTTTCTTTCCCTCATTAAAAGTATTGAGTTTAGAAATTGGATTGAATACATGATTTGCCCAAACGGTCTGGAATCCGCCTAAATATCCTAAACACACATTTTCATCTTTGTTTTTTTGCAATTCTTTGATCATTTCTTCACAAAGC